>NZ_LT629785.1:1256529-1570662 GCF_900105995.1 Pseudomonas pohangensis
CTCATGCCCGCCGATGTAGCAGGTCATGCTGTCGCATACGCGGATGATGTGGCGGCCTACCGGCTGGCGGAATATCTGGCTGTAGAAAGTGGCAACCCCTTCGACATCGCTGGCGGGGATGCCGAGGATTTCGCCAATCGCCGGGATCGCTCCGTCCGGCACCCAGCCGCGGGCTTTCTGCACGATTTTCAGTGCTTCGATGGAGGCGGCACGGGCATCTTCGTAATGATGCAGTTCATGTTCGATGGCTGCGCGCTCGCTGTCGCTGAGGGCGAAACGGTCGGATTGGATCAGGCTGTTTGCGCTCATGCTTAGCGGTCCACGTCGGCCATAACAAAGTCGATACTGCCCAGATAGGCGATCAGGTCAGCCACCATGCTGCCGCGGATCACCGAAGGGATCTGCTGCAGGTGCGGAAAGCTCGGTGTGCGAATGCGCGTCCGGTAACTCATGGTGCCGCCGTCACTGGTCAGGTAATAACTGTTGATGCCCTTGGTTGCTTCGATCATCTGGAAGGCTTCGTTGGCCGGCATCACCGGGCCCCAGGAAACCTGCAGGAAGTGGGTGATCAGCGTTTCGATGTGCTGCAGGGTACGTTCTTTCGGTGGCGGGGTAGTCAGCGGGTGATCCGCCTTGTACGGGCCTTCGGGCATATTGCGCAAACACTGGTCGATGATGCGGATGCTCTGGCGCATCTCTTCCACGCGGACGATGCAGCGGTCGTAGGCATCGCCGTTGTGTGCCAGCGGTATTTCGAATTCGAAGTTCTCGTAACCGGAGTAGGGCCGCGCCTTGCGCAGGTCAAAGTCAAGACCGGTCGAGCGCAGGCCGGCACCGGTAACACCCCATTCCAGGGCTTCTCTGGTGTTGTACTTGGCGACACCGATGGTGCGGCCCTTGAGGATGCTGTTCTGCAGCGCGGCTTTCTCGTACTCGTCGAGACGTTTGGGCAGCCAGTCGACGAACTCCTTGACCAGTCCATCCCAGCCGCGTGGCAGATCGTGAGCGACGCCGCCGATACGGTACCAGGCAGGATGCAGGCGGAAGCCGGTAATCGCCTCGATCACCTTGAATGCGCGCTGGCGGTCGGTGAAGGTGAAAAACACCGGCGTCATGGCACCGACATCCTGGATGTAGGTGCCGAGGAACAGCAGGTGGCTGGTGATGCGGAAGAACTCGGCGAGCATGATACGGATCACGTCGACCTTCTGCGGCACCTGGATGCCCGCCAGTTTCTCTACCGCCAGCACGTAGGGCAGGTTGTTCATCACCCCGCCCAGATAGTCGATACGGTCGGTGTAGGGGATAAAGCTGTGCCAGGACTGGCGCTCGGCCATTTTCTCGGCACCACGGTGGTGGTAACCGACTTCAGGTACGCAATCGACGATCTCTTCACCGTCCAGCTGCAGGATGATGCGGAAGGCGCCGTGGGCGGAGGGGTGGTTGGGGCCGAGGTTGAGGAACATGTAGTCCTCGTGCTCGCTGCCACGCTTCATGCCCCAGTCTTCCGGACGAAAACGGGCGGCTTCTTCCTCAAGCTGCTGTTTGGCCAGGGTCAGGCTGAACGGATCGAATTCGGTGGCGCGCGCCGGGTAGTCCTTGCGCAGCGGATGGCCTTCCCAGGTCGGCGGCATCATGATGCGGGTCAGGTGCGGGTGGCCGGCGAAGGTAATGCCGAACATGTCCCAGACTTCGCGCTCGTACCAGTTGGCGTTTGGCCAGATGTGCGTGCAGGTCGGCAGGTTCAGGTCGTTCTCGGCAAGCGCGACCTTGATCATCACATCGCTGTTCCGCTCGATCGACAGCAGGTGATAGAACACGCTGAAATCAGCCGCCGGCAGTCCCCGGCGCTGGGTGCGCAGGCGCTCGTCCATGCCATGCAGGTCATAGAGCATGACGTAAGGACGGGGCAGGTTGCGCAGGAAAGCCAGAACCTCAACGAGCTTTTCGCGGGCTACCCAGATCACCGGCATGCCGGTACGCGTGCTCTGGATGCACAGGGCCTCGGCGCCGAAATGCTGGTTCAGCTCAACGACAACTGCTGGGTCATCGGATTGATAGGGTGGAACGAGCAGCGCAGTGTTTGCAGTCATGGTTCTCGGTCGCTATTGGTCAACTGAAGAATGCAAGTCCGGTCTGTCGGCCAGGCTTCAAACTTCGTCGGGGCTGCGCAGGTTGGTAACCTTGATGCGCTCTTCGCGGCGCTGTTCTTTTTGCGAGGGCATTTCGGCCCGGTATACACCCTGGTCGCCGACCACCCAGGACAGCGGGCGGCGCTCCTTGCCAATCGACTCCTGCAACAGCATCAGGCCTTGCAGAAAAGCTTCAGGGCGTGGCGGGCAGCCGGGGATGTAGACGTCCACCGGCAGAAACTTGTCGACACCCTGGACTACCGAGTAGATGTCATACATGCCGCCGGAGTTGGCGCATGAACCCATGGAAATCACCCACTTGGGCTCGAGCATCTGTTCATACAGGCGCTGGATTACCGGTGCCATTTTGATAAAGCAGGTGCCGGCGATAACCATGAAGTCGGCCTGGCGGGGTGACGCGCGGATAACCTCGGCCCCGAAGCGGGCGATGTCATGCGGTGCGGTAAAGGCCGTGGTCATCTCTACGTAGCAGCAGGAGAGGCCGAAGTTGTAGGGCCACAGCGAGTTCTTGCGCCCCCAGTTGATCGCGCCATGCAGAACATCCTCGAGTTTCCCCATATAGATGTTCTTGTGTACCTGGTCTTCCAGCAACGGGTCTGAAACCGTTTCCCGCTTGCCGATCGGGTACTGCTCGTTGGGCGCATCCGGATCAATACGGGTGAGATTGTAGTGCATTACAAAAACCTCATTGTTTCAGCTTCGCCTGCCGATTGCGGCGTGCTTCGGGAGCCCAGTCGAGAGCCCCGATACGCCAGAGATAGACAAGACCTGCCAACAGAATTGCGATAAAGATAGTGGCCTCGATCAGGCCGGCCCAGCCGCTTTCGCGCACTGAAACGGCCCAGGCAAACAGAAACAGGGCTTCAACGTCGAAGATGACGAAGAGCATGGCAACCAGATAGAACTTGGCGGAAAAACGCAGGCGGGCGGTGCCGGTTGGCAGCATGCCGGACTCGAAGGGATCATTTTTGCTGCGCCCCCAGGCTTTGCTGCCGAGCAGGCTGGAAACACCGAGCATGAAGCCGATCAGGGCAAACACGCCGAGCAGAAAGACGGCAAAACCCCAGTTGTGGGTCAGTACGCTGCTGGCTTCACTCATCATGACCATCCCTTGTGCCATCGTATTGATTCAGGCAGATGCTGCGTGTGGCACGTAACTACCTGTATAGAAAAGAAAACAGGCTTAAAATTTCCTGGACGATTCTACTTGCCCGAAGGCATGTTAGTAAATGTGTCAAAGCGACTTCTTCATCTATCCGAAGTCCGGTGCAATGGCTGAATTCCGGGGTAAATGGCTGTGTAAGCTTAACCGGAATAGGTGGATTAGCCAGTCATTTGCAGGCATTTGGCCTTGTGCGCCGGCAAGCCATAGACAAAAAAGCCCCGGTATCGCTACCGGGGCCTTGGTGTTGCCTGCTCAACCAGAAATCGCTTTCCGGTTGAGTGAGCCAGTGCTTATCAGCTGAACTGGTTCATGGTGTTGTCTTTACCACCGGCTTTCAGAGCGGCTTCGCCAGCGAAGTACTCTTTGTGGGCGTCGCCGATGTCGGAACCGGACATGTTCTGGTGCTTGACGCAGGCGATACCCTGACGGATCTCCTGGCGCTGAACACCTTTCACGTAGGCCAGCATGCCCTGGTCTGCGAAGTAACCTTTGGCCAGGTTGTCGGTGGACAGCGCGGCGGTGTGGTAGGTCGGCAGGGTGATCAGGTGGTGGAAGATACCTGCCTGGGCCGAAGCATCGCGCTGGAAGGTGCGGATCTTCTCGTCAGCAACCTGAGACAGTTCGCTTTCGTCGTACTCGACGCTCATCAGGTTGGCGCGGTCGTAGGCGGAAACGTCCTTGCCTTCAGCGGCGAAGGCATCAAATACCTGCTGACGGAAGTTCAGGGTCCAGTTGAACGATGGGCTGTTGTTGTACACCAGCTTGGCGTTCGGGATGGTTTTACGGATTTCGTTAACCATGGCTGCGATCTGGCCAACGTGCGGCTTCTCGGTCTCGATCCACAGCATGTCAGCGCCGTTCTGCAGCGAAGTGATGCTGTCCAGTACGCAACGTGCCTCACCGGTGCCAGAGCGGAACTGGAACAGGTTGGAAGGCAGGCGCTTGGGACGCAGCAGCTTGCCGCCACGGTTGATCACGACGTCGCCGTTGCCCAGATCGGCAGCAGAAACTTCTTCGCAATCGAGGAAGGAGTTGTACTGGTCGCCCAGGTCGCCCGGCTCTTTGGTCACGGCGATTTGCTTGGTCAGGCCGGCACCCAGGGAGTCGGTACGCGCAACGATTACACCGTTGTCGATGCCCAGCTCAAGGAAGGCGTAACGCACGGCGTTGATCTTGGCGATAAAGTCGGCGTGAGGAACGGTTACTTTACCGTCCTGGTGACCGCACTGCTTCTCGTCGGAAACCTGGTTCTCGATCTGGATGCAGCAAGCGCCTGCTTCGATCATGCGCTTGGCCAGCAGATAGGTGGCTTCCGGGTTGCCGAAACCGGCGTCGATGTCAGCAATGATCGGCACTACGTGGGTTTCGTAGTTGTCGATCTGGTTCTGCAGGTCAGCGGCTTTGGCGCTGTCGCCAGCGGCGCGGGCAGCGTCCAGTGCGGTGAACAGCAGGTCCAGTTCGCGGGCGTCAGCCTGGCGCAGGAAGGTGTACAGCTCTTCGATCAGGGCAGAAACCGAAGTTTTCTCGTGCATCGACTGGTCTGGCAGCGGACCGAATTCCGAACGCAGGGCAGCAACCATCCAGCCGGACAGGTAGAGGTAGCGCTTGTTGGTGGTCTTCAGGTGCTTTTTGATCGAGATCAGCTTCTGCTGGCCGATGAAACCGTGCCAGCAACCCAGCGACTGGGTGTAGACGGAAGAGTCAGCATCGTACTCGGCCATGTCTTTGCGCATGATGTCGGCAGTGTACTGAGCGATTTCCAGACCGGTCTTGAAGCGGTTCTGGGCGCGCATGCGGGCTACGGACTCGGGGTCGATAGCGCTCCAGCTGCTGCCGGCGGCTGCTTTAAGGGCGGCAACGGCTTTGATGTCGTTTTGATATGCGGACATGGTCAATCCTTCAAAGTGTGAGTGTGGTTAGGCACCGGTTTCCCGCAAGAGCCGTTGTTCCAACGAGGTTGCACACTGTAGGTCGCGAAGTCATGACTGGTTCGGCGTGTCTGCCGGAGAGGGGGTGTACGAACGGCAGGATGACGATCATTCAGAAGTGAGGGTGTCACTCTTCGCTAATCAGGCGAACGCCTTGCGGCTTGAAGATCTGTGGGTCATTCCGGCTGCTACGTTAAACGCTTCCCCGTCCCTCGGGACAACTTCGTTCCAGTCGCAACCTCGTCGAACTGCCTTGTGGGCCTGGTAAGACACAGATCACAGCGAGGGTTATCGCTGCAATCCGGAGGGCCTCTAGGGTCCTCTGGCTAGCGGGAGCGGGGCAATAATGCGCTTGCAGCTGGCATTCGTCAAACGTTTTGTAGTGTTTTTTTTCCACTACTACATAATTTTTGGCCAGAGCATTCGCAGGCTTTTCAGGGGGCAACTTCGACTTTGATGCGCATCGACATATCGTCTGCACTGCCCGAGGTGGAGCGTTGCAGGAAGCCCGAATCCTGCCCCTGGCTCTGGCTGCTGACGCCGCCCAGTGAAATCCATTCGCCAAGGCGGCCGTTGACTCGCGTATCGGTGCTCTGCACGTTGATTACGCCCGGCTGCGAGCGGCTCAGGCTGTCGTTGTTGCTGCGAATGCTGAGGTTGACCCGGTCGCCCGAAACCGTGGCGGTAACCAGGAAGCCACTGGTGACATTCCGGTACTGGGTGTTCTGGATGGTCTGGCCGTAGGGTCCGCTGCTGGTGGTCCTGAGAGGCACGCTCTGGCCCACCTGGATCAGCGCGGGATAGCCCTCTGTGGCCTGCACCTGTTGCACGCCGCCACTGTTGCTGGTGCTTTTGTTGTTGATGATGCGGACCTGGTCCTTGCCATTGATTTCGCCGCGTCCGGCAATGATCTCGACATTGCCTGCACTGGCCGAGCCGTCCACGCGATAGCCTCTGTCGGAATCCGAAGCCGTTCCGCTGGTGTCGAGGGTGATCAGCAGGCGCCTGGGCTGCGTGTCCAGTTGCTGGATGACGCTGCGTAGCTCTGCAATTTTTTCCGCTGGTGCGCTGACTATCAGCTGATTGCCGTAAACACTCGCCCGGCCTTCGCTGCCGAGCACCGACTGGGCCGTGGCCAGCACGTCATCGGCGGTCAGGTAGTCGAGCGCTATCACTTCCGTGGCTGCCTGCGCGGTAAAACTGATGCCGAGCAGAACAGTCAGGCAGAGCCGGCGAAAAGTCATAGCAGAAAGCTCCTCAGGTCGGGGTCGAGCACACTGCTGTCCCAGGCCTGATCGAACTGGGCCTGGCGCAGGCGGGTACGACCGGGATCATTGAACAAGGCGTAACCGGCATATTGGTCGATCTCGGGGCGCAGCAGCAAGCCGCGATCATCTGCCAGCAGAAATGCCACTTCTTCGGCCGGATAGTCCGGATGCAGCTTGCGGATATGCAGGTTGCTCGACAGGCGCCGGGACAGGGTGAGTAGCCGGTGGCCGTCCCTGACCGCTCTGCCACTGTCGCGGAGCAGGATGCGTAACCGGTTGTGCGGATGGCCGAGCAGAAAAGCCCTGCAGCTATCCTGAATCAGGTTGTGGTTGTACAGCCAGGGTTCCAGGTCGGGGGTGTACAGGCACAGGCTGCGGCGTGCCTGCTGGAGCATTGCCAGCATCAGGCAGCGCGCCTGTTCGGCGCTATTGAAACGCTGCAGTTCGGTGGTCTCGCCGAGGGTGAACGGGGCAGGCTCCCAGACCTGGAGCCTCGCCGGGCTGGTAGACGGGTTGTTGATGCTGAAGCGCCCCGGTGAGTCGAACTCGATGGGGGCCAATTCCGCATCGGGCTGATGGTCTGTATCCGGGCTGTCCTCGTTCATGCGGGCCTCGCTCAGTGACTATCGCGCACCATGTCGACATGCGGTATGCCGGCGTCCAGATATTCGCCGCTGACTACCTTGAAGCCTAGCCGTTCATAGAAAGGTGTGGCGTGAACCTGTGCGCTGAGCATCTGCCGCTTCAGGCCAATCCGTTCGGCTTCGGCGATCGCGCGGTGCAGGATGGCGTCGCCTACATGCAGGCCGCGCCAGTCCTTGAGCACCGAAACCCGGCCGATATGGCCGTCCGGCAACAGGCGTGCGGTGCCGATCGGGTAGTCGCCTTCGTAGGCCAGGAAGTGGATGGCATCTGCATCCTCGGCATCCCACTCAAGCTCCGGCGGCACCGATTGCTCGTTGATAAACACATTTTCACGTATCTGCCGCAATACGGCGTTGTCATCTTGCCAGCTGGCAATGCGTACATGAATCTCACTCATCAGCAAACTCCAGACTCCCTTGTCTGATCAGTTCAAGGATCAATTTAGCTGCCTCGTCATCCTTCAACCAGGCTGCAAGGTTTTCCAGGTGCAGTGCGTCGGCGGCACAAATGCTGCGTACCAGGTCGCGCAGGTTGCCGGGCAGCAGCCGGCTGTTGCCACTGGCAAACAGCAGGACATCTCCATCCACTTCAGACCAGGCCAGGCGGGCGCTGGGGTTGCGCACCAGCAGGGCGCCCTGGTGCAGCGCGTCAAGTAATTCGGCGTCATCGATGGCGCAGCCGCCGAGCCGTTCCGGGTAGCGGGGTTCGGTCATGAACTGGCCAAACCAGCTCAACAGCAGGCGGTCGTCACTCAGCTGCTCGGTGAGCATGCTTCTGAGGCGCTGTACGGCGTCCGGGCGGATCTGTTGAGGATCGCTGGCGGGCAGGGCGCCGGCATCGCTGTAGCGCTCCTCGTCGGTGAGGAACTGGGCAATGAAGTCGGTGTAGTGGGTCAGTACCTCGGCGGTACTCGGCGCGCGAAAGCCGATCGAGTAGGTCATGCAGTCGTTTTCTGCAGTGCCGTAGTGGGCCAGGCGTGGTGGCAGGTAAAGCATGTCGCCGGGCTCCAGCAGCCACTCCTCCTGCTGTTCGAATTCGGCGAGGATGCGCAGTTCCGCATGCTCCAGCAGCGGGCTGTCGGCATCACACATCTGGCCAATGCGCCAGCGGCGCTGGCCATGGCCCTGCAGCAGGAATACATCGTAGTTGTCGAAGTGCGGACCCACGCCGCCGCCGGGAGCAGCGAAGCTGATCATCACGTCGTCAATGCGCCAGCTGGGCAGGAAGCTGAATTGTTCGCGCAACTCGGCGACTTCCGGAATGAACTGATCGACTGCCTGCACCAGCAGGGTCCAGTCACGCTCGGGCAGATTCTGGTAGGTGTCCTCGGCAAAGGGGCCGCGGCGCAATTCCCAGGGTTGCTCGCCATGCTCGATGACCAGACGTGACTCGATTTCTTCTTCCAGTGACAGGCCGGCCAGCTCGTCGGGTGACAGCGGGCTCTCGAAGTCCGCAATGGCCTGGCGAATCAGCAAGGGTTTTTTCTGCCAGTAGTCACGCAGAAATTCGCGGGCAGTCAGGCCGCCTAGAAGTTGCAGGGGTGATTCAGCAGTCATTGATTTTGGTCTTCGGCAAAAGAAAACGCCCGACACGGCCGGGCGTGAGCGACAGCAGGTTATTCAGATGCGCCTGGCCTGGGCGACCGCGTTACCGATGTAGTTGGCGGGTGTCAGCTTGCGCAATTCGTCCTTGGCCTCGGCCGGCATGTCCAGACTATCGATGAAAGTCTGCAGTGCTTCCGGGCTGATGCCCTTGCCGCGGGTCAATTCCTTGAGTTTTTCGTAGGGGTTCTCGATGGCGTAGCGGCGCATCACGGTCTGGATCGGTTCGGCCAGCACTTCCCAGCAGGCATCCAGGTCGGCAGCAATGCGCGCTGCGTTGAGCTCCAGTTTGCCAATGCCCTTGAGGCTGGCTTCATAGGCGATGATGCTGTGGGCAAAGCCGACACCGAGGTTGCGCAGCACGGTGGAGTCGGTCAGGTCACGCTGCCAGCGCGAGATCGGCAGTTTGCTGGCCAGGTGCTGCAGGAGGGCGTTGGCGATACCCAG
Organism: Pseudomonas pohangensis; assembly: GCF_900105995.1. Lineage (NCBI taxonomy): Bacteria > Pseudomonadati > Pseudomonadota > Gammaproteobacteria > Pseudomonadales > Pseudomonadaceae > Pseudomonas > Pseudomonas pohangensis. The sequence continues at coordinate 1,265,737 of NZ_LT629785.1, forward strand.
ATTGCCTTCGGAGTTTTCGAAGTCGATCGGGTTGACCTTGTGCGGCATGGTCGATGAGCCGATCTCGCCGGCGATGGTCTTCTGCTTGAAGTAGCCCAGCGAGATGTAACCCCAGACATCGCGGTCGAAATCGATGAGGATGGTGTTGAAACGGGCTACCGCGTCAAACAGTTCGGCAATGTAGTCGTGGGGCTCGATCTGCGTGGTGTAGGGGTTGAAGCTCAGGCCCAGGTCAGCTTCGATAAACTCGCGGGCATTGGCTTCCCAGTCGATGTCCGGGTAGGCCGACAGGTGCGCGTTGTAGTTGCCCACGGCACCGTTGATCTTGCCCAGCAAGGGTACGGCGGCAACCTGGGCGATCTGCCGTTCCAGGCGATAGACCACGTTGGCCAGTTCCTTGCCCAGCGTGGTTGGCGAAGCCGGTTGACCGTGGGTGCGCGAGAGCATCGGCACATCGGCAAACTGTACCGCCAGGGCACGAATGGCGTCGGCAACCTGACGCATCAGTGGCAGCAGCACATCATCACGGCCTTCACGCAGCATCAGCGCGTGGGACAGGTTGTTGATGTCCTCGCTGGTACAGGCAAAGTGGATGAACTCGCTGACTGCGGCCAGTTCCGGCAGCTTGGCAGCCTGTTCCTTGAGCAGGTATTCCACGGCTTTGACGTCGTGGTTGGTGGTGCGCTCGATTTCCTTGATGCGTTCGGCATGCTCCAGCCGGAAGTTGTCCACCATCTCGTTGAGCAGGGCATTGGCGCTGGCAGAGAAAGGTGCCACTTCCGCAATGCCGGTGTGCGCAGCCAGGCGTTGCAGCCAGCGAACTTCTACCTGCACGCGGCAGCGGATCAGACCGTACTCGCTGAAGATCGGGCGCAATGCGCTGGTTTTGCCGGCGTAGCGGCCATCGACTGGTGAAACCGCGGTGAGCGAAGAAAGCTGCATGGAGGCGTTCTCGGGCAATCGGTGAAAAAAGGGCGCACATCATACATGAAACAGGCTGTTGACTGCGCGCTTTGCCGGTGCCGCTCAGGCTTTGCGTCGGGTAATCGACAACAGGCTGGCGGAGAAGATCAGCGCGGCGCCGATCAGGAAGGTCAGATCCGGCGTTTCGCCCCAGCGTAGCCAGGCAATGATGCCGGCGAAAACGATGGCCAGATAGGCAAAGGGACCGATCACTCCTGGTGGAGCCAGACCATAGGCCTTGGACATGACAATCTGACTGGTAGTGGCCAGCAGGCCGACCACCAGCAGCAAGCCGTATTCATGGGTATGCAGTGGCTGCCAGGACCAGCTCAGCGGAATGGCCGAGACCAGTGCGCTGAACAGCGAGAAATAAAACACGATGCGGTAGGCCGGCTCGGTATCGCTCATTTCCCGAATCGAGACAAAGGCGAACGCCGCCAGAATGCTGGCGGACAGGCCGACCAGTGCCTGACCCTCAAATAGCGTATGACCGGGTTTGGCCACCAGCAGCACACCAATCAGGCCAATGCCGGTGGTCAGCGCCATACGCTTGCTCAGGGGCTCCTTCAGCCACCACCAGGCGATAAGCGGGGTGAACACCGGCGCCGAGTAGGTAAACAGCATGGCATCGGCCAGCGGCAGGTGGGCGATGGCGTAGAAGAAGCAGTACATCGCTGCCAGGCCGTAGGTGGTACGCCACATATGCGACTTCAGGCGGCGGGTCTTGAGCGGTTGTACGCCTTTGAGCAACAGCAGTGGCAGGAAAAACAGCACGCCGACCAGATTGCGAAAAAACACCACCGATTCGTTATTGACCGTTGCCGAGGCTTCGCGAATCACCACGCCCATCAGCGAGAAAAGCAGCGCCGACAGGGCCAGATAAAGAGCGCCCTGAAGGGGCTTTACGCTGCGTATCGGCAGGTTCAAGGTGCGGAGCTGCGCAGGAGCGGTTGCAGTTCCCGAAGCAGTTTGTTGCGGCTCAACAACAGCTGCCAGCGATGACCGCCGAGTTGTCGCCACAGTCTTGCCGAGCGGATACCGGTCAGCAAAATAGCGCGGATTTTTGCCGCGTTGCCGGCTTGCTGGAGATAGCGCATTTCGCCCTGCACCTGGATGCGCAGACGGAAGGTGCTGATGGTGTCCTGATACAGCGCGCCGCAGGCGGCAATCACATTGTCATGGGCAATGCCGAAATGGCTGACCTGCTGTTCAATGCTGTCCAGACGCTTGCCGATGATTTCCAGTAGGTCGTCGCGTTTGGCCAGCTGCCGCTCGAGGGCGAGCAGGGCGAGGGCGTATTTCAGCGGCTCGCGTTGCAAATTGCCCGGGTTGCGCTCCAGGGCGTTGGCCAGGGCGCGATAACCTTCACGCAGATTCAGATCGTCGCCGCCATAGACCTGAAGTGTGCTGTCCGGATCGCGCACCAGCAGGGCGCCGAGCAGGCAGCTGATGGCGGGGGTGCTGGCCTGGCCGGTCTTGGCCAGCTTGTCGACCAGCGCTGCGGCCTGAAAAACGGCGGCCAGTGCGACTAATTGTTCCTGGGTCTGATTCATGCGCGGATTGCCCTGTTGACGGTTGCTTCAGCGCTCTCGATCACGCCGCCACCCAGGCAGATCTCGCCATTGTAGAAAACCACTGACTGGCCGGGTGTCACTGCGCGTTGCGGTTGCTCGAAGACGGCCCGATAACCGGTGGCGGTCTGCTCCAGTGTGCAGGCCTGATCCGCCTGGCGATAACGCACCTTCGCTGTGAGCCGCCGCGGCGTGTCCAGCTCCACAGGATTGACCCAGTAGATGTGCGAGGCCAGCAGGGCATCGGAAAACAGCCAGGGATGATCATTGCCCTGACCGACGACCAGCACATTGCGCTGCAGATCCTTGACCAGCACGTACCAGGGGTCGTCACCGGCGTCCTTCAGCCCGCCAATTCCCAGCCCCTGGCGCTGGCCGATGGTGTGGTACATCAGCCCGTGGTGACGGCCGATGACGGTGCCTTCGGTGGTTTCGATGTCACCTGGCTGGGCCGGCAGGTATTGCTTGAGGAAATCACTGAAACGTCGCTCGCCGATAAAGCAGATGCCGGTGGAGTCCTTCTTCTTGGCGGTGGCCAGGCCATATTTTTCCGCGATGGCGCGAACCTGCGGTTTTTCCAGTTCGCCGACCGGGAACAGCGTCTTGCCGATCTGCTCACCACCCACGGCATGCAGGAAGTAGCTCTGGTCCTTGTTCGGGTCCAGGCCCTTGAGCAGCTCGCTGCGGCCGTCGATGTCGCGGCGGCGTACATAGTGGCCGGTGGCAATCAGCTCGGCGCCCAGGTTCAGCGCATAGTCGAGGAAGGCCTTGAACTTGATTTCGCGGTTGCACAGGATGTCCGGATTGGGTGTGCGGCCAGCCTTGTATTCAGCGAGAAAGTGCTCGAAGACGTTATCCCAGTACTCGGCCGCGAAGTTGGCGGTGTGTAGCGGGATGCCGATGCTGTCACAGACTGCTTGTGCATCGGCCAGGTCGGCCATGGCGGTGCAATATTCGGTGCCGTCGTCTTCCTCCCAGTTCTTCATGAACAGGCCTTCCACCTGATAGCCCTGTTCCAGCAGGAGCAGGGCGGAAACCGACGAATCGACACCGCCGGACATGCCGACAATCACGCGGGGTTTGTTTTTGCTGGGGGTGAGGCTGGTCATGGCGGCTGGAAGTTACGGCAAAAGGGCGCTGATTCTAACAGGCGTGAACGGGCTGGGGTGAATCAGCTGCGTGGGCGGATCAGCTTCAGCGGGAACAGTTCACCTTGCAGGTAGTCGTCTATGCAGCGCAGAACCAGCTCGCTGCGCCAGCGTTCGGGTTGGCTGGCCAGTTCATCGCGGGTCAGCCAGCGCGGGCCGATAATGCCTTCATCCAGCGGACTGTCGGCTCTTTGGCGCAGGGCTCTGCCGGCAAAACACACGCGCTGGTAGGTCACGCCGTTGCTCGGCGCGGTATACAGGTAGATGCCGATCACTGCAGTCAATTCGACTTCCCAGCCGGTTTCTTCCAGGGTTTCGCGCAGGGCGGCTTCGCTCAGGCTCTCATCGGCGTCCAGATGCCCGGCGGGCTGGTTGAAGACCGCGCGGCCTTCAGCCATTTCCTCGACCAGCAGAAAGCGCCCTTGATCTTCGATGACCGTGGCGACGGTGATGTGTGGCTGCCAATCCATAAATTTTCCCTTGCGGTTCAAGGAGCAAGAATAACCGGAGTATCCGCTTGCGGGTCAGACTGAAAGCACAAACCCCGACGCAGAGGCCGGGGTTTGTGCTGGTGCAGCGTTTGAAGTCGCTGATCAGGCGATCAAGCCAGCGCAGCCAGAGCGTTGTTGAAGGTAGCGCTCGGGCGCATGACCTGGCTGGTCAGTTGCGGGTCGGCGTGATAGTAGCCGCCGATATCGACCGGCTTGCCCTGCACGGCCGAGAGCTCGGCGACGATCGTCGCTTCGTTGTCGCTCAGTGCCTTGGCCAACGGCGCGAAATGCGCCTGCAGTTCGGGATCTTCGCTCTGCGCCGCCAGTTCCTGTGCCCAGTACAGGGCCAGGTAGAAGTGGCTGCCGCGATTATCCAGCTCGCCGGTTTTGCGTGATGGCGACTTGTCGTTGTCCAGCAGTTTGCCGGTTGCCTTGTCCAGGGTTTTGCCCAGCAGGGTGGCTTTGGCGTTTTTGGTCTTGATACCGGTGTCTTCCAGCGAGACAGCCAGTGCCAGGAACTCGCCGAGCGAATCCCAGCGCAGGTGATTTTCTTCCAGCACTTGCTGCACGTGCTTGGGTGCCGAGCCGCCTGCGCCGGTTTCGTACATGCCGCCACCGGCCATCAGCGGCACGATGGAGAGCATCTTCGCCGAGGTGCCCAGCTCCATGATCGGGAACAGGTCGGTCAGGTAGTCGCGCAATACGTTACCGGTGACCGAAATGGTGTCCTTGCCACGAATCAGACGCTCCATGGTCAGGCGGATGGCTTCGTTGTAACCCATGATGCGGATGTCGAGGCCGCTCAGGTCGCATTCCTGCAGCGTGGCTTCGACCTTTTTCTGCAGCTCGCGGTCGTGGGCACGCTCGGGATCGAGCCAGAAGATGGCGGGTGTGTCGGACTGGCGGGCACGGGTTACGGCCAGCTTGACCCAGTCGCGGATCGCCGCATCCTTGGTCTGGCAGGCGCGCCAGATGTCACCGGCTTCCACTTCGTGCTGCATCAGCACTTTGCCGTCTGCATCAACCACGCGCATGGTGCCGTCGGCGGTCATTTCGAAAGTCTTGTCGTGGGAGCCATATTCTTCGGCTTTCTGCGCCATCAGGCCGACGTTCGGCACGCTGCCCATGGTGGTCGGATCAAAGGCGCCATTGGTTTTGCAGAAGTTGATCATTTCCTGATAGATGCGCGCATAGGTGCTCTCGGGCATGACTGCCTTGGTGTCCTTGAGCTTGCCGTCCTTGCCCCACATCTGCCCGGAGCTGCGGATCATGGCTGGCATCGAGGCATCGACAATCACATCACTGGGAATATGCAGGTTGGTAATGCCTTTGACCGAGTCCACCATGGCCATTTCCGGGCGATCGCTGTAGCAGTCATGGATGTCGTGGAGGATTTCTTCCTGTTGCGAATCCGGCAGACTCTTGATCTTGTCGTAGACACTGCTCAGGCCGTTGTTCGGATTGACGCCGAGTTCGCGGAACAGGTCGTGATACTTGTCGAACACACCCTTGTAGTACACGCTCACGGCATGCCCGAAGACGATCGGGTGGGACACCTTCATCATCGTGGCCTTGACGTGCAGCGACCACATGACGCCGGTTTCCTTGCAGTCCTGCAGGGTCTTTTCGAAGAATTCACGCAGCTTGCGACCACTCATGAACATGCTGTCGAAAACTTCGCCATCCTGCAGGCTGAGTTTTTTCTTGACCTCGACCTGGCCGTCCCTGCCAACGAACTCGATGCGTACTTCGCCAGCCTTGGGCATGGTGATCGATTGCTCGCTGGAGAAAAAGTCGCCGCCGCGCATGTAGTCGGCGTGGGAGCGTGAAGCCATGCTCCATTTGCCCATGCTGTGTGGACGCTTGCGGGCAAAGGCTTTGACCGCCGCTGGCGCACGACGGTCGGAGTTGCCTTCACGCAATACCGGGTTTACCGCGCTGCCAAGTACCTTGCTGTAACGCGCGTGGGCGTCCTTTTCAGCATCCGTTTTGGGATCGTCAGGGAAATTCGGGATGTTGTAACCGTGTGCCTGAAGCTCGGCGATGGCAGCCTTGAGCTGTGGAATCGAGGCGCTGATGTTTGGCAGCTTGATGATGTTGGCTTCTGGCGTGGTGGCCAGCTGCGCCAGCTTGGCGAGTTCATTCTCGACAGGCTTGTCGGCATTCAGTTGATCGGCAAAGCTGGCGAGGATGCGCCCGGCAAGAGAAATATCGCTGGTTTCGACGGCTATTCCGGCCGAAGCAGCGAAGGCTTCCACGATAGGCAGAAGCGAGTAGGTTGCCAGGGCAGGTGCTTCGTCGGTGAAGGTATAGATGATCTTCGAGCTGGTGGACATTTGGAGTTAACCCTCTTTGTTTTCTGGGCGTAAAGTATCTTGAAATGCACAGGGTAGCTGCTTGGCCGAACCATGAAAGGGGTGCCGGCTATCGAGAAATTGCAGTGATGATACTGGCAACGCTCGCAGAGTTTTGAGCAGTGGAGATTATGCTGGCAGCGTAACCGGATGACACTCGAACGAATGTCTAATCCTGTTGAATGAACCCTCGGTCGATAATGTAACCATTTCGTCAATTGTATCTTGTAGTTTTGCTACATATAAAGCGTTTATCTGCGCATTTGATGACATTCAGTATTCATTTCATGACTGACTATCTGTCCGGAAGAATGAATGAGCGTCGTGTCAAGGGTGCTGCATAGCAAGAGTGAGCGGGCGTCATTACCGCTCGGTAACCTGTTTATTTGTTTGAATGCATGTCGGTGAGTTGGAAAGGGTGGCTTCATCTCGAGGAGGTGGGCTACGCTCATTGACTAGATGATTCTTAACCATAACGTGGAGTCCAGCATGGGATACCAAAAGATCCAAGTGCCAACAACCGGTGACAAAATCACCTTCAATGCCGACATGTCGCTGAACGTACCGAATAACCCGATCATCCCCTATATCGAGGGTGATGGCATTGGTGTTGATATCAGTCCGGTGATGATCAAAGTGGTCGATGCTGCTGTTGAAAAAGCCTATGGCGGCAAGCGCAAGATTTCCTGGATGGAGGTGTATGCCGGCGAGAAAGCCACCCAGGTCTATGACGTAGACACCTGGCTGCCTCAGGAAACCCTGGATGCGGTAAAGGATTACGTGGTTTCCATCAAGGGGCCGCTGACGACGCCGGTGGGCGGTGGTATTCGTTCGCTGAACGTGGCCTTGCGCCAGCAGCTCGATCTGTATGTCTGCCTGCGCCCGGTGCGCTGGTTTACCGGCGTGCCCAGCCCGGTCAAGCGTCCGCAGGATGTCGACATGACCATCTTCCGTGAAAACTCGGAAGACATTTATGCCGGTATCGAGTGGAAAGCCGGCTCGGCAGAAGCCAACAAGGTGATCAAGTTCCTCAAAGAGGAAATGGGTGTCACCAAGATCCGCTTCGACGAAGACTGCGGCATTGGCGTCAAGCCGGTTTCCAAAGCGGGTACCAAGCGTCTGGCGCGCAAGGCACTGCAGTACATCGTCGACAATGATCGCGAATCGCTGACCATCGTTCACAAGGGCAACATCATGAAGTTCACCGAAGGTGCCTTCAAGGAGTGGGCCTACGAAGTTGCCGCCGAGGAGTTTGGCGCAACGTTGCTCGATGGTGGCCCGTGGATGCAGTTCAAGAACCCGAAGACCGGACGCAATGTGGTGGTCAAGGACGCCATTGCCGATGCCATGCTGCAGCAGATCCTGCTGCGTCCGGCCGAGTACGATGTCATTGCAACCCTCAACCTCAACGGTGATTACCTGTCCGATGCGCTGGCAGCCGAAGTGGGCGGTATCGGCATCGCGCCGGGCGCCAACCTTTCCGATACCGTAGCCATGTTCGAGGCTACCCACGGCACGGCACCGAAGTACGCCGGTCTGGACAAGGTGAACCCCGGTTCGCTGATCCTGTCTGCCGAGATGATGCTGCGGCACATGGGCTGGATTGAGGCGGCGGACCTGATCATCAAGGGCACCGAAGGAGCGATCGATGCGAAGACGGTTACCTATGATTTCGAACGTCTGATGGATGATGCCAAGTTGCTGTCATGCTCGGAGTTTGGTGACGCCACCATCGCGCACATGTAAGCAGGTGAAATAAAAAAGCCGGACTTTGCTCCGGCTTTTTTGTATCCGTGTTTTACGCCTTGGCCGGCTGGGCCTGGGAGTCAGCCTTCGGCTCGGCCGTTGCCTCGTCCAGCTCTGCAGCACAGATGTTTACCGCATGCAGTCCCTTGGGGCCCTGTACGATTTCAAAACTGACCGGCTGACCGGCTTTGAGGGTTTTGTAACCACCCATGCGGATCGCGGAAAAGTGCGCAAAGAAGTCCTCGTCATGCCCTTCGGCGACAATAAAGCCAAATCCCTTGACGTTGTTGAACCATTTGACCTTGCCACTGGGCATGCTGGCCTCCCACTGCAAATGCCGGTGTGGTGGGGTATCATGCAAGGCGTCTGGCAAAGTGCAATTCAGTCAGCCTTTGCCGCTAGATGCGGATACCCGTTACGGGGGGTATTTGTTTGGTTTAACACCGTTTCTGCGATAGTCAAGGTAATCGGGCGCTGAACTTGAAATTCATTGCTGTCAGCCCCATTAATATTCCCAACCCTAGAAGCATTCTTTCCAGCATGCATGCATTCAGTCAGATTCGACTAACATCAGATAAAGATCACCCTGCCGAACGCGAGGGTGGTTCGACCGGTCTGGCGCTGGAAGAGGCCAAGCCGGCACTGCAGGCTCCACCGATGTACAAGGTGATCATGAACAATGATGACTACACGCCGATGGATTTTGTAGTTGAAGTGCTTGAGGTGTTCTTTGGTTTGAGCCGGGAAGCCGCAACCCGGGTAATGTTGACCGTGCACACCGAGGGCCGGGCAGTTTGTGGCCTGTTTACCCGGGATATTGCAGAAACCAGAGCCATGCAGGTCAATCAGTACGCGAGGGAATGTCAGCATCCGCTGCTTTGTGAGATCGAGAAAGACGGCTAGCGCCGAACACTTTGGTATGAGGTGAAGCTATGTTAAATCGCGAACTCGAAGTTACCCTCAATCTTGCCTTCAAGGAGGCTCGTGCCAAGCGTCATGAGTTCATGACGGTTGAGCATCTGTTGCTGGCACTTCTGGATAACGAAGCCGCTACCGCGGTATTGCGCGCCTGTGGCGCCAGTCTGGAAAAGTTGCGTCGGGAGCTTCAGGAGTTCATTGACTCGACCACGCCGCTGATCCCGCAAAATGACGAGGAGCGTGAAACCCAGCCGACGCTGGGCTTCCAGCGGGTATTGCAACGCGCCGTGTTCCACGTGCAAAGCTCCGGCAAGCGTGAAGTCAGCGGCGCCAACGTGCTGGTGGCGATTTTCAGTGAGCAGGAAAGTCAGGCGGTATTTTTGCTCAAGCAGCAGAACATCGCGCGAATTGATGTAGTGAATTTTATCGCCCATGGCATCTCGAAAGTGCCGGGTGCGCCCGAGCCGCGTGAAGGCGATCAGGAAATGCAGGACGAAGAGGGCGGTGATGCACCGACTTCGTCCAATCCGCTGGACGCTTACGCCAGCAATCTGAATGAGCTGGCACGCCAGGGCCGCATCGACCCGCTGGTCGGGCGCGAGCATGAGGTCGAGCGGGTTGCCCAGATTCTGGCGCGCCGGCGCAAGAACAACCCGCTGCTGGTCGGAGAGGCTGGCGTTGGCAAGACCGCCATTGCCGAAGGTCTGGCCAAGCGCATCGTGGATAACCAGGTACCTGACCTGCTGGCAGAGAGTGTGGTCTATTCGCTGGATATGGGCGCCTTGCTTGCCGGTACCAAATACCGCGGTGATTTTGAAAAGCGCTTCAAGTCACTGATCAACGAACTGCGCAAGCGCCCCCATGCGATTCTGTTCATTGACGAAATTCACACCATTATCGGTGCCGGCGCTGCCTCGGGTGGTGTCATGGATGCCTCGAACCTGCTCAAGCCGGTGCTGTCCAGTGGCGAGATCCGCTGTATCGGTTCCACCACCTTCCAGGAGTTTCGCGGCATCTTCGAAAAGGATCGCGCGCTGGCGCGTCGCTTCCAGAAAGTCGATGTGGTCGAGCCTTCGGTGGAAGATACCTACGGTATTCTCAAGGGGCTCAAGGGCCGCTTCGAGCAGCACCATCATATCGAGTACAGCGATGCGGCCCTGCGTGCCGCGGCCGAGCTGGCCGCGCGTTACATCAACGACCGCCATATGCCGGACAAGGCGATTGATGTGATTGACGAGGCGGGTGCCTACCAGAGGTTGCAGCCGGAGGCTTCGCGGGTCAAATGCATCGAGGTGCAACAGGTCGAGGACATCGTGGCCAAGATCGCGCGCATTCCGCCGAAGCATGTCAGTAGCTCCGACAAGGAACAGCTGCGCAACCTGGATCGCGATTTGCGACTGACGGTGTTTGGTCAGGACGATGCAATCAGCGCCCTGTCGACCGCCATCAAATTGTCCAGGGCTGGTCTGAAATCTCCGGACAAGCCGGTGGGTTCATTCCTGTTTGCCGGCCCGACCGGGGTGGGCAAGACCGAAGTGGCGCGGCAGCTGGCCAAATCCATGGGTATCGAGCTGGTGCGTTTCGACATGTCCGAGTACATGGAGCGGCATACCGTTTCGCGGCTGATCGGCGCTCCGCCGGGTTATGTCGGGTTTGATCAGGGCGGCCTGTTGACCGAGGCGATCACCAAGATGCCGCACTGCGTGTTGTTGCTCGACGAGATCGAAAAGGCCCATCCGGAAGTCTTCAATCTGCTGTTGCAGGTCATGGATCACGGTACCCTGACCGACAACAACGGGCGCAAGGCGGATTTCCGCAATGTGATCCTGATCATGACCACCAACGCCGGTGCCGAGACGGCGGCGCGGGCATCCATGGGCTTCACCCATCAGGATCATTCCTCGGATGCCATGGAGGCGATCAAGAAGGGCTTTACTCCCGAGTTCCGCAACCGTCTGGATACGATCATCCAGTTTGGCCGTCTGAGTCCTGTCGTGATCAAGAGCATCGTCGACAAGTTCCTGGTCGAGTTGCAGGTGCAGTTGGAGGATAAGCACGTGCATCTGGAGGTCAGTGAAGCTGCGCGCAACTGGCTGGGTGAGCGTGGTTATGACGTACAGATGGGTGCACGTCCCATGGCCAGGCTGATACAGGACAAGATCAAGCGTCCGCTGGCCGAGGAAATCCTGTTCGGAGAACTGGCTGAGCGCGGTGGCGAGGTGCATGTGGACGAGAAGGACGGCGAGCTGGTCTTCGAGTTCGAGACCACGGCAGAAATGGCCTGACGGACTAAACCCTGACCAGCAAAAACGCCCGGCAAGCCGGGCGTTTTTCATCGTGACCTGTTAGCGGGCGCGATAGGTGATGCGGCCTTTGCTCAGGTCGTATGGGGTCAGTTCAACGCGAACCTTGTCGCCTGTCAGAATGCGGATGTAGTTTTTGCGCATCTTTCCGGAGATGTGCGCGGTAACGACGTGCCCGTTTTCCAACTCCACACGGAACATGGTGTTGGGCAGGGTGTCGACGACAGTGCCTTCCATTTCGAAGCTGTCTTCTTTCGACATGCAGTAAAGCCCTCGGTAGCAAAGAGTGGCCTGACGCAAGGCGCGCCGGGCAAAACGGCGAGCATTGTGCCCGAAAAAACCGCTAAACGCCAAGATTCTCAGCTGATGGCTGTCCAGCGCTGATTGATCAGCAGTTCAATTGGCCGGTATTCGGTCTTGTAACTCATCTTGCGGCAGTTTTTTATCCAGTAGCCCAGATAGAGAGCGTCCAGATTCAGGCGAACAGCCTCGCCAATCTGCCAGAGAATGGCATAGCGGCCCAGGCTGCGTTGCTCCTGTTGCGGGTCGAAGAAGGTATAAACCGCAGAAAGGCCATTGGGCAGGAAATCGGTGACGGCGATAGCCAGCAGTTGCTCGCCCAGTCGGAACTCGAGAAAGCGGGCAAACGGCAGCGTGGTCACCAGGAAGGTATTGAATTGTTCGCGGCTTGGCGGGTACATGTCGCCATCGGCATGGCGGGCTTCTATGTAGCGCAGGTACAGGTCGTAGTAGTCCTCGCTGAAGTGGGGTTTGACCGGTGTGACCTGAATATCCGCATTGCGTTTGAGGATTTTGCGTTGTTGCCGGTTGGGCGTGAACAGCTCAACCGGAATTCTTGCCGGTATGCATGCCTGGCAGTTCTGGCAATGCGGACGATATAAATGATCGCCACTGCGGCGAAAGCCGAGCGTGGACAGTCGGGCATAAACGTCCGCATCCATTGGCTGGCTGGGATCCAGAAACAGGGTGGTGGCCTGCTCGTCGTCCAGATAGCTGCATGGATGTGGCTGAGTGGCGTAGAACTTGAGATGGGCCAGCTCGGTCATGAATCAGCTCTCGCGGAACCTTGTTACAAGTGTAAGGCAGCTGTTCCGGCTCGCCTAGTTAGTTGGCCCAGTCTGCAGTGTTCGGCTGGTCCAGACAGGTTTCCAGATATTTGGCAAACAGGCTGCGCGGGATCGGACGGGCGCCGAAATTCTGCAGGTGCTGGGTCGGCATCTGGCAGTCGATCAGCACAAAGCCCCATTGCTGCAGATGAGTTACCAGATGCACGAAGCCGGCCTTGGAGGCGTTGCTGGTGTGGCTGAACATGGATTCACCAAAAAACAGGCGGCCCATGGCCAGACCATACAGGCCGCCTACCAGTTCTCCGTTACTGCGGACTTCTACCGAATGCGCTATGCCGCGCTTGTGCAGCTCGCGATAAGCCTGCTGCATGGGGCTGGTGATCCAGGTGCCGTCTGCGTAGCTGCGCGGCCCGGCACAGGCGCCGATGACTTCCGCGAATGCCTGATCGAAGCTGATCTCGAATAGCCCCTGGCGCAGCACCTTGGCCAGGCTTCGGGAGACGTGCAGCTCCTCGGGAAACAGTACGGTGCGCGGGTCGGGAGACCACCAGAGCAGCGGCTGGCCGTCCTGGTACCAGGGAAAGCAGCCATGCCGATAGGCCTGGATCAGGCGCTCAGGGGAGAGATCACCGCCGGCGGCCAGCAGTCCGTTGGGCTCCCGGAGGGCTTTTTCCAGGGGCGGAAAGCTCAGTGTGTCGCGTTGCAGCCAGCTCAGCATCGGGGTAGGGCGGTTCGCAGGTGCGCACCGCCACTCACTCAGAGGTCGAGGTAGGATTCGGCGTCCAGTGCGGCCATGCAGCCGGCACCCGCCGAGGTAATGGCCTGGCGATAGACATGATCGGCCACATCGCCTGCGGCAAATACGCCGTTAATGCTGGTTGCCGTGGCATTGCCTTCACTGCCGCCCTTGACCTTGAGGTAACCATCCTTCATCTCCAGCTGGCCGCTGAACAGGTCGGTATTGGGTTTGTGGCCAATGGCGATGAATACGCCGGCAAGGGCGAGTTCGCTGGTGGCACCACTCTTGACATCCTTGATACGCACGCCGGTAACACCGCTGGCATCACCAAGTACTTCATCCAGTGAATGATTCCAGTGCAGGCGAATATTGCCGTTGGCCGCCTTTTCGAACAGCTTGTCCTGCAGGATCTTTTCCGAGCGCAGCTTGTCGCGGCGATGGATCAGGTGTACTTCCCTGGCAATATTTGACAGGTACAGGGCTTCCTCAACGGCCGTATTGCCGCCGCCGATGACGCAGACCACCTGGTTGCGGTAGAAGAAGCCATCGCAGGTGGCGCAGGCTGAAACGCCCCTGCCGGAGAAGGCTTCTTCACTGGGCAGGCCAAGGTACTGGGCGCTGGCGCCGGTCGCTATAATCAGGGCGTCACAGGTGTAGGTAGCGCTGTCGCCCTTCAGGGTAAAAGGCTTCTTCTGCAATTCTGCGGTATGGATGTGGTCGAAAACGATTTGCGTGTCGAAACGCTCGGCATGTTTCTGCATGCGTTCCATCAGTGCCGGTCCGGTCAGTCCTTCGACATCGCCGGGCCAGTTATCGACTTCTGTCGTTGTGGTCAGCTGGCCACCGGCCTGCATGCCGGTGATCAAAACGGGCTTGAGGTTGGCGCGCGCGGCGTATACCGCAGCGCTGTAGCCTGCCGGGCCGGAGCCCAGGATGATCAGGCGTGAATGCTTGACTTCACTCATAAAAAGACTCCATAAGTCTTTGTCGCAAAAGAGAATGCGTGCTCAAATTGAACAGCCCGAAAGATACTGGCGATTATGCTACACCGAAGCACAAGTCAGGGGAAAACGTGCAACTGCAATGCCCCGAGTGGGTGTCAGCCAATCCGCCAAGCATGCTATCCCCGGGCTAAATCCGTACAATAGATTGCGTTAATCCAGTCGATGCTTGAAACCCCGATGATGTGCAGGAATCCGTTGTTTTGAAGAAATCCGCCACTCCCCCACAGTCTCCGGCCTGGAGCAGTCAGCTGAAGTACCGACTGCAGGATGGCGTGCTGATTGCCCTGGCTGCCATGTGTCTGTTCATGTGGATGGCGTTGCTCACCTACGATCAGGCCGATCCCAGCTGGACGAATGCCAGCTCACTGGAGCAGGTACATAATGCCGGCGGTCGCATTGGCGCCTGGTGTGCCGGCGTGCTGTTCATGACCCTTGGCTATTTCGCCTATATCTTTCCACTGCTGTTGATGATCAAGACCGTGCAGGTCTACCGCCGTCACAAGCAGCCGCTGGACTGGAATGGCTGGCAGTTTTCCTGGCGTGTGCTGGGCCTGATTTTCCTGATTTTGTCCGGTTCGGCGCTGGTCGACATTCATTTTGCGGCTGATCCGCGTCTGTCGTCCTCTGCAGGTGGGGCATTGGGTGAAAGCCTTGGCCAGTTAGCCCTGGATTCCTTCAATGTGCAGGGCAGTACGCTGCTGTTCATTGCATTTTTTCTTTTCGGGCTGACTGTTTTTACCGATCTGTCCTGGTTCAAGGTGCTGGACGTTACCGGCAAGATCACCCTTGACCTGATCGAGCTGATCCAGAGCCTGATCAATCGCTGGTGGGATGCGCGCAGCGAGAAACAGCAGCAGCTGGCCAAGCAGCGCGCTGTCGATTTGCGGGTGCGTGAGGTGGCGGAGCCGGTCGTGGCCGACAGCAAGGAGCGCGCCAGAATCAAGGAGCGCCTGATCCAGCGCGAGGATTCGCTGGCCAAGAGCGTCAGTGATCGTGGCAAACGCATACCACCGGTTATTTCCTCACCGGAGCCGCCCAAACCGGCAGAGCCGAGCAAGCGCGTACAAAAGGAAAAGCAGGCGCCATTGTTCGTGGACAGCGCAGTTGAAGGCACCTTGCCGCCGTTTTCCCTGCTGGATCGCGCCGAGAAGAAGCAGAAGAGCTATTCGCCCGAGTCTCTGGAGGCCATGTCGAGATTGCTGGAAATCAAGCTCAAGGAGTTTGGTGTCGAAGTGATTGTCGAGTCGGTGCATCCCGGTCCGGTCATTACCCGCTTCGAAATCCAGCCGGCAGCCGGTGTCAAGGTCAGCCGCATCTCCAATCTGGCCAAGGATCTGGCGCGCTCGCTGGCGGTGATCAGTGTGCGGGTGGTGGAAGTCATTCCCGGCAAGACGACTGTCGGTATCGAGATCCCCAATGAAGACCGGCAGATTGTGCGTTTCTCCGAAGTGCTCGAATCGCCGGAGTACGATGATTTCAAGTCGCCGGTGACCATTGCCCTTGGCCATGATATCGGTGGCAAGCCGGTGATAGCCGATCTGGCACGCATGCCGCACCTGCTGGTGGCCGGTACAACCGGTTCAGGCAAGTCGGTCGGCGTGAATGCAATGATCCTGTCGATTCTTTTCAAGTCCACGCCGGAAGAGGCGCGGCTGATCATGATCGACCCGAAGATGCTCGAGTTGTCGATTTACGAAGGCATTCCGCACCTGCTCTGTCCGGTTGTGACCGACATGAAGGAAGCTGCCAATGCGCTGCGCTGGAGCGTGGCCGAGATGGAGCGGCGTTACAAACTGATGTCTTCCATGGGGGTGCGCAACCTGGCCGGTTTCAACCGCAAGGTGAAGGATGCCATCGAGGCGGGCAAACCATTGACCGATCCGCTGTACAAGCGGCAGAGCATGGAAGACGAAGCACCACTATTGAAAACATTGCCGACTATTGTGGTCATCGTCGATGAATTTGCCGACATGATGATGATTGTCGGCAAGAAGGTCGAAGAGCTGATTGCGCGCATTGCGCAGAAGGCCCGTGCTGCCGGTATCCACCTGATTCTGGCTACCCAGCGGCCATCGGTAGATGTGATCACCGGGCTGATCAAGGCCAACATCCCGACCCGGATGGCGTTTCAGGTTTCCAGCAAGATCGACTCGCGGACCATTCTCGACCAGGGTGGCGCGGAGCAGTTGCTCGGTCACGGCGACATGCTTTATCTGCCGCCGGGTACCGGCCTGCCGATTCGCGTGCATGGTGCCTTTGTTTCCGATGAAGAAGTGCATCGGGTGGTGGATGCCTGGAAACTGCGCGGTGAACCGGATTACATCGAGGATATTCTGGCCGGTGCGGATGAGGGCTTCTCTTCCGGCGGTGAAGGCGGCTATGGCGAGGGCGGTGAGGGCAGCGAGGAAGATGCGCTGTATGACCAGGCCGTACAGTTTGTTCTGGAAAGCCGCCGCGCGTCGATTTCCGCCGTACAGCGCAAGCTGAAGATCGGTTACAACCGTGCTGCCCGGATGATCGAAGCCATGGAAATGGCCGGGGTGGTCACTTCGATGAGTACCAACGGGTCGCGTGAAGTGATTGCGCCCGGACCGAGTCGCGACTGATTCCAGCCAATTTTTTTCATCCAGACCTAATGAGGATTTCCATGGGCTTTATCCGCATGCTGTTGATTGCATTGCTCGCCATTCCGGGTTTGCCGTTGCAGGCAGCCGATGACACGGCAGTTCAGCGCCTGACCGGCCTGCTCAACCAGGCCCAGACCATCAGCGGGCGTTTTTCCCAGCTGACTCTGGATGGCAGTGGTACCCAGTTGCAGGAAACCTCCGGCGACATGTCACTCAAGCGTCCCGGACAGTTTCGCTGGCACACCGATGCGCCGATGGAGCAGTTGCTGGTCTCCAATGGTGAAACCATCTGGCTCTACGATCCCGATCTGATGCAGGTGACTATCCAGAAGATGGACCAGCGCCTGACTCATACGCCAGCGTTGTTGCTGTCGGGTGATGTATCGAAAATCGCTGAAAGCTTCGATATCACCCTGAAAGAGGGGGGTAATGTGGTTGATTTCATCCTCAAGCCGAAGGCTGCCGACAGCCTGTTCGAGAGTCTGCGCCTGTCTTTTCGCGGTGGCATGATCAACGACATGCAGCTGATCGATAACGTCGGTCAGCGCACCAACATCCTGTTTCTCGGGGTGAAGATGAATCCTCCGATTGCCGCCAGCCAGTTCACCTTCGAAGTGCCTGAAGGCGTTGACGTGATTCAGGAATAACAACCGGTTAGCCGAGGTCTTCAGTCCATTTCATGGAACTGTTCCGCAACGAACCGCTCGTTCAGCCGCTGGCTGCCCGGTTGCGTGCCACCTGTCTGGATGAGTACGTGGGCCAGCAGCACCTGCTGGCACCGGGCAAGCCGCTGCGCGAAGCGCTGGAGCAGGGTGCGCTGCACTCGATGATCTTCTGGGGGCCGCCGGGGGTAGGTAAAACCACCCTGGCGCGACTGCTGGCAGAAGTGTCCGATGCGCATTTCGAGACGATTTCGGCAGTGCTCTCCGGGGTCAAGGAGATCCGTCAGGCCGTCGATCTGGCGCGCCAGCAGGCTGCCCAGTACGGCCGCAGGACCATCCTGTTTGTTGACGAAGTGCATCGTTTCAACAAGAGCCAGCAGGATGCTTTTCTGCCCTTTGTCGAAGATGGCACGCTGATCTTTATTGGCGCCACAACGGAAAATCCTTCCTTTGAACTGAATAACGCTTTGCTCTCGCGGGCCCGGGTGTATGTGCTGAAAAGCCTGGACGAGGCAGCACTAAGGCGTCTGGCCGAGCGCGCGCTGAGCGAAGAAAAGGGTCTGGGCAAGCGCGGTTTGAGCCTGCCCGAGGAAAGTCTGCAATTGTTGCTGGCAGCCGCTGACGGCGATGGCCGGCGCCTGCTCAATCTGCTGGAAAACGCCGCGGATCTGGCCGAGGACGGTCAGGCGATTAGTGCGGATTTGCTGCAGAGCCTGCTGGGTGATGGCGTCAGGCGTTTCGACAAGGGCGGTGAAGCGTTTTACGACCAGATTTCCGCCCTGCACAAGTCGGTGCGTGGCTCCGATCCGGATGCCACCCTGTACTGGTATGCGCGCATGCTCGACGGTGGTTGTGATCCGCTGTATATCGCCCGCCGGGTGGTGCGCATGGCCAGTGAGGATATCGGCAATGCCGATCCGCGTGCCCTGACGCTATGCCTGAATGCCTGGGATGTGCAGGAGCGTCTGGGCAGC
Source organism: Pseudomonas pohangensis (assembly GCF_900105995.1). NCBI lineage: Bacteria > Pseudomonadati > Pseudomonadota > Gammaproteobacteria > Pseudomonadales > Pseudomonadaceae > Pseudomonas > Pseudomonas pohangensis. Next base: position 1,284,325 of record NZ_LT629785.1, read on the forward strand.
CCGGAAGGCGAACTGGCTGTAGCGCAGGCATTGGTTTATCTGGCCTGCGCGCCGAAGAGCAATGCTGTTTACAGTGCGTTCAAGGCGGCCATGCGTGACGCCGCCGAACAGGGCTCGCTGGAAGTGCCGCTGCATCTGCGCAATGCGCCGACCAGATTGATGAAGGAACTGGGTTATGGCGGTGAATACCGTTATGCCCATGATGAACCGGAGGCATACGCCGCCGGAGAGGATTACTTTCCCGAACAGCTGCAACCGCGTCGCTATTATCAGCCGGTGCCGCGCGGGCTTGAACTCAAGATTCGCGACAAGCTCGAGCATCTGGCCACACTGGATAGCCAAAGCCCCCGGCAAAGGAGAAAACCATGATTCAGGTGGCCATGGCGGTTGCGGCGGGTGGAGCACTGGGTTCGTTGCTGCGCTTTCTGGTCAGCAGCTGGGTGGTGGACAACTGGCCGCGGCATTTTTATCTGGGCACTTTTGCAGTGAACCTGCTGGGCTGTTTTGCCATCGGATTTCTTTCGGCCGTGTTTCTGCTGCGTGCAGATCTTCCGCTGCCCCTGCGTACGGGCCTTACCGTCGGCGTGCTAGGTGGTCTGACTACCTTTTCCAGTTTCAGCCTTGAAGTGGTCACCCTGCTGGAGTCCGGGCAGCACGGAACTGCAGCCGGTTACCTGCTGGGCAGTGTACTGGGCGGACTGGCCGCCGCCTGGCTGGGGATGACGCTGGCACGCCTGTGAAGGCTTGACTGCGCTGTTTTCAGGCACGCTTTTGCAGGGTGGGCTTCACCCGCCGAAACAGGGCAGTTGCTGGGCTGAAGTCCACCCTGCTTGGTTTGCCCGGCATGTATCCGGCGCATGGCCATAGAAAATGCTCGGCTTGACGCCCTGCAGTTCGTAAACTGTGAGGCTTGCCTGACCTTTCAATCATTCCGTTTGTCGAGATACACAATATGCTTGATGCCAAACTCGTCCGTTCGCAACTCCATGAAGTCGCCGAACGCCTTGCTACCCGTGGCTTCCAGCTCGACGTGGCGCGCTTCGAGGCCCTCGAGAGCCAGCGCAAGAGCGTGCAGACGCGTACCGAGCAGCTGCAGAACGAGCGCAATACCCGCTCCAAGGCCATCGGCCAGGCCAAGGCCCGTGGCGAGGACATCGCGCCATTGCTGGCTGAAGTGGATCAGCTGGGCAGCGATCTCGAATCCGGCAAGCGCGAACTGGAAGCCCTTCAGCTCGAGCTGGATAACCTGATGCTGAACATGCCCAACCTGCCGGATGCATCGGTGCCGGTGGGTGCTGACGAGGAGGGCAATGTCGAGGTACGGCGCTGGGGCACACCGCGCAGCTTCGATTTCACCATTCAGGATCATGTGGCCCTGGGCGAAAAGTATGGCTGGCTGGATTTCGAGACTGCTGCGAAGCTTTCGGGTGCCCGCTTTGCCCTGCTGCGCGGGCCAATAGCCCGGCTGCATCGGGCGCTGGCGCAGTTCATGGTCAACCTGCACACCGCCGAGCATGGCTACGAAGAGGCCTATACCCCGTACCTGGTGCAGGCGGGCGCACTGCAGGGCACGGGCCAGTTGCCCAAGTTCGAGGAAGACCTGTTCAAGATCGCCCGCGAAGGCGAAGCCGATCTGTACCTGATCCCGACAGCCGAAGTGTCGCTGACCAATATTGTCGCCGGTGCCATTCTCGATGCCAGACAATTACCCTTGAAGTTTGTCGCGCACACTCCGTGCTTCCGCAGTGAAGCGGGCGCCTCCGGGCGTGATACGCGCGGCATGATTCGCCAGCATCAGTTCGACAAGGTCGAAATGGTGCAGATCGTCGAACCGGACAAGTCAGCCCAGGCCCTTGAGGAGCTGACCGGCAATGCCGAGAAAGTCCTGCAGTTGCTCGGTTTGCCCTACCGCGTGCTGGCGCTGTGCACCGGCGACATGGGCTTCGGTGCGGTGAAAACCTATGACCTGGAAGTCTGGGTGCCGAGCCAGGACAAGTACCGCGAAATTTCCTCCTGCTCCAACTGCGGTGATTTCCAGGCGCGACGCATGCAGGCGCGTTACCGCAACCCGGAAAGCAACAGGCCGGAGCTGGTACATACCCTCAATGGTTCAGGTCTGGCGGTTGGCCGCACGCTGGTGGCGGTGCTGGAAAACTACCAGCAGGCCGATGGCAGCATCCGGGTGCCTGACGTGCTGAAACCCTATATGGGCGGCATCGAAGTCATCGGTTGAACCAGCTAGGTGGGCTTTAGCCCACCACTGCTGGGTCAGCATCCTGCAGGGCGAAAGCCCGCCCTGCGTTCTTGCATATCCGAGGCTGCCATGGATTACTTGCCGCTGTTCCATAATCTCAAGGATCGTCCGGTGCTGGTCGTCGGCGGTGGCGAAGTGGCGCTGCGCAAGTCGCGCCTGCTCAGCGAATCCGGTGCGCAGTTGCGCGTGGTTGCGCCAGAGGTGGGTGAAGAGTTGCGGACACTGGCCGGTGCAGGTGTGCATTTGCGCAGCTATCAAACGGCAGACTTGCAGGGCGTGGTGCTGGTGATTGCGGCCACCGATGATGAAGCACTGAATGCACGTATTTCCGCAGAGGCGCAGGCCTTGTGCGTTCCGGTCAATGTGGTCGATGCCCCCAGGCTTTGCTCGGTGATTTTCCCGGCAATTGTCGACCGCTCGCCGCTGATCGTGGCGGTTACCAGTGGCGGCGATGCGCCGGTACTGGCGCGGCTGATTCGCGCCAGAATCGAAACCTGGATTCCTTCCACTTACGGGCAATTGGCCAGTCTGGCGAAGCAGTTTCGGGCCCGGGTAAAAAGCCTGCTGCCGAATGTGCAGCAGCGCCGGGTGTTCTGGGAAGAGGTGTTTCAGGGCCCGATAGCCGAGCGGGTGTTTGCCGGGCAGCCGGCCGAGGCCGAACGTCTGCTGGCCGAGAAAGTGGCCGGTGGGGCACAGGCGGTGCAGGGCGAGGTCTATCTGGTCGGTGCCGGTCCCGGCGACCCGGATCTGCTGACCTTTCGCGCCCTGCGTCTGATGCAGCAGGCCGATGTGGTGCTGTATGACCGCCTGGTGGCGCCAGCGATTATCGATATGTGCCGGCGCGATGCCGAGCGCATCTATGTTGGCAAACAACGCAGCGAGCACAGCCTGCCGCAGGAGCAGATCAACCAGCGTCTGGTTACTCTGGCCCGGGCCGGCAAGCGCGTGTTGCGTTTGAAAGGGGGCGATCCGTTCATCTTTGGCCGTGGCGGTGAAGAGATCGAGGAACTGGCCGCCCATGGCATTCCTTTTCAGGTGGTGCCGGGTATTACCGCCGCGTCGGGCTGTGCCGCTTATGCCGGCATCCCGTTGACCCATCGCGATCATGCGCAGTCCGTGCGTTTCGTTACTGGCCATCTGAAAGACGGCAGCTGTGATCTGCCCTGGAAGGATCTCACTGCTCCCGGTCAGACCCTGGTGTTTTACATGGGGTTGGTTGGTCTGCCGCTGATTTGCCAGCAGCTGATCGCCCACGGCCGCAGTGCTGACACCCCAGCGGCGCTGGTGCAGCAGGGCACTACCAAAAATCAGCGGGTTTTCACCGGAACCCTTGGCAGCCTGCCGCAGCTGGTGGCCGAGCACGAGGTGCATGCACCTACGCTGGTCATCGTCGGTGAAGTGGTGCAATTGCGCGGGAAGCTGGCGTGGTTTGAAGGGTTGGCGAACGCCTGAAATCTGCCTGCAAGCGCCTCTGGCCATGTACTTAGCGGGTCTGGACGGCGGCCCTTTGAGCCAAAGCTGAAATATCTCCCCGGTTTTTTAGCGCAAACCGATCCATCGAATATGTCAATTTATTGCTACTTTCTAGTGGGCAGGTTGGTTTTTTGACTATCGATTGAGGTTCATATGCATCCTGTTGTTGCAGAACCTCGCCGGCTGTTGGTGATTGAGCCATGCGAGGAGTGTCGTGGGTTGTTTCCCAGCCTGCAGAAGGCAGGCTGGCTGGTCGAGGCGCGGGCCTTGGGTGAGCAGGTCCATCATCCTTGTCAGGTTGGCATGCTTTGCGTGCATTCAGGAGTCGAGTCCCGTCTGGATGAACTGCGCGCCATCATTCTTGCCAGTTCGGCCGAGTGGGTAGCCGTGGTGCGTCCCGAGGACATGTCCAGCGCCAAGGTGCGTGACTTCATCAGCGAGTGGTTTTTTGATTTTCACACCAAGCCGGTCGATCTGGAGCGCTTGCTGGTTACTCTGGGGCGTGCCTGCGGCATGGCGCATCTGCGTGAGCACAGCGACAAGTATCTGGCGGATCACAGCCACGAACTGCTTGGTGAAAGCGCTTCGATCCGGGCTGTTCGGCGCTTGCTGGAAAAGCTGGGTCCGACAGACACCCCGGTGCTGGTGCGTGGTGAAAGTGGCACCGGCAAGGAGCTGGTAGCCAATACACTGCACCGCCTCTCTGCCCGCGCCAGGCAACCTCTGGTGGCGATCAACTGCGGGGCGATTCCGGAAAACCTCATCCAGTCGGAACTCTTCGGGCACGAGAAGGGGGCCTTTACCGGCGCCCATCAGCGCAAGATCGGGCGCATCGAGTCGGCCGACGGGGGCACGTTGTTTCTGGACGAGATCGGTGATCTGCCGCTGGAGATGCAGGCCAATCTATTGCGCTTTCTTCAGGAAATGACCATCGAGCGGGTCGGCGGAACCAAACCGATCAATGTCGATGTACGGGTCATTGCCGCTACCCATATCAACCTGGAAGAGGCGGTGGCCAAGGGTACTTTCCGGGAAGACTTGTATTACCGCCTGAATGTGCTGCAGGTGCAAATGCCCTCGTTGCGCGAACGCCTGCTCGATCTGCCGCAACTGGCACACCATTTTGCCAGTGTATTCAGTGAGGAGGCTGGTCGCCGGCCGCGCCGCTTCAGCCAGGCAGCGCTGCTGGCCATGACTGCACATGGCTGGCCGGGTAATGTACGCGAACTGGCCAATCGGGTCAGGCGCGGACTGGTGGTGGCGGAGGGGCGGCAGATCGAGGCCGAGGACCTGGGTCTCGAACGCACCAGCAAATTGCCGCCGGTTCTCGGCACTCTGGAAGAATACAAGCTGCAGGCCGAGCGCCAGGCCATCGGCGATGCGTTGCTGCAATACTCGCAAAACCTCAGCCAGGCAGCCCGTGCCCTGGGCGTTTCCAGACCCACCCTGTACCGCCTGTTGCACAAGCACCAGCTAAGCTGGGCAGGGCTGGATATACGGGATGCAGGCTCCTAGAAGTACAGGCTCCTAGAAGTAATAGGGGAATTTCAGGCTGAAGCTGAAGTCCGGTGCATCGGGTGTCAGGCCAATCGCCAGATTCGGCACGATGCTCAGATTCGGGGTTGGCGCAAAGGTCATGCCGATATTGTAGTAGGCAGCGTTGTAGTCACTGTTATCCACCGATTCCCAGCCCTGGCCATCTGCTTTGACTTTACTTTTCTGCGCTATGAGTTCAGAGAACGACATGGCCAGACTCATTTTCTCGTTCAGCGCGAAGGCCACACCCAGGCCGAAATTGAAGGTGTTGCCAAGATTCACCTTGCCCGGCACCTTCACCCCTTGCTGGGCACTGATATCGTTGAAACTGTCCTCGAAGTTGTAGGTGTAGCCCAGGTTGGCAAACACGATGGCCGGGTCATAGGTTTTAACCACCGAGACGCCTGGCGTAACGCCCCAGACGCCGTTGCCGGTCGGCAAATCTTCCGGTACGTAGAGATTGTCATTGGCATCGGTTTGCACCAGTTTGATCCCGTACGGATCCTTGCCGGTGGGCGCGCGGACATCGAAGCTGAATACCGCGTCGGGCTGATCGACGGTTTCGTCCATAAACTTGTAAGCCACGCCGAAAGTGACATCGCCAATACGCGGGTCTCCGTCTACCGTCTCTTCGCTGTAGGAAGTGGTTGAGCCACCGGCGCCAGCCGAGGAGTAGGTGGACTGGCGATAGTTGGTTGGCACATTCAGGCTGAATTGCCAGCGATCCCAGTTGTAGCGGCCGGTCACATCCAGGGTATAACTGTCGGACTTGATCTCATCGATATTGATGTTGCCGAGAAATATCGAATCCAGTGCCAGAAAACCGTTGAGGGCCAGCTGGCTGGAGTCGTAGTGGGTATAGGTGATACCGGTTTCCAGGCTAAACGCACCATTGCCGTAGAAACCACTGGCCTGTTGGTAGACGTCCTCGACACTGTCTGCCGGTTTCGAATCGTCCTTGAGACTGTCGCCGTAGCTGGTTGAAGTCGAGGGTGGCCCGCCAGCGGCAATGCCGGCCTGGGCAATGCTGCGTTGCGGTGCCGGGGCAGGTTGCTGGTTGCGAGCCTCCATGGCGCGCAACCTTTGCTCCAGTATCATCAGTGCATTCTGCTGTGCCTCATAACGTTTCTGCAGTGCTGCCATTTCATCACGCAGTGCTTGAGTCTCGCTTACTTCAGCTGCCTGGGCAGTCGCAATGGCGACTGCCAGAGGTAACATCAACAGACTTTTTGGCATGTGCATTAGAGGCATCTCCTTGCAAGGCACTTTTGATTTTCATCGCTCAGCATTCATGCATTTCAATAACCAGCACGGCGCATGATGGCCAGGTCCGACAGGTTGCAGTTGACCCGTTGTGCCCTGGCGGTGTTCTGCTGGAGGGCGACAGTAAGGCTGGTGAGATTGCGCACCTGATTCATCTGGCCGCTGATATTGGCCTGCTGGGCAATGCCCCCGCGGCCGATCGACTGGCTGGCCAGTCCCTGGTTCTGTCCGGCGACCAGGTCAAGTTTCAACCCGCCATTGGCAGAAGAAACCTGTACAGCGCCAGCCTCGTTGCTGAACTGCTGGTTCCCGCCCCAGCTTTTCCCTTCTGTGCTGAAGGTCTGGCCGGGGCTGCGGTCAATGTGCACGTCTACATAGTTCTCGCCGCTGTTGAAATCACCGGCGGTACGCACACTCTGGGAAATTCCCTGTACCTTGTTCAGTCCCTGGCCACCAATTACCTGGCCGCTGGCGTAATCTGGCAGATTGCTATTGCCGGATTCGTATAATGGATTAACCGTCAGGTTGGCCTGGGCCAGTCTGTTGACGGTCAAGTTGACCTGGGCGCCAATGCTGGCACCGCTGTTGTTGCGCCATTGGGTCGCCATGGTCACGCCAAAATGCACGATGCCCTCGGGCAATACATAGCGGCCACGCAAAGTGGCCATTTCGGCATCGCTGATCTCGACGGGTTTGAACAGGCTGGATCCATTAACCGGGATTGCTGGTAGCAACAGGCTGACAATCATCCATGGCTTGATTCTGAATTTCATCTCATGCTCCCGGGACATCCTGTCCGCGTGCACCAAGTGCTAGAAAAAATCACTTTGAATAAATCCGAACTCCATGAGCTCGGCATCGTTGACCAGTTTGTAACCGGGTAGCCGGTGCCTGGCGGTCAATGGCTCAGGCGGGGAGAGCAAGGGGTTGTTGCGGTCATAGTTGGGCCCGATCAGGGCGAACACGATACCGTTCCAGCCCTTGCTGAATTCTTCCTTGGTCAATTTCTGGTGTCCCAGCACGGGGTCGCCGACATACACCGCATCACCTTCGCTGCGCTGCATCACCACGAAATGCTTGTAACCGCGTACTTCGATCAGCACGATCACCGGAATACTGACACTGTCCAGCTGGCTGGTTTGAATCCGGTAGCCACGTGCCCGCATTCCCAGACTGGCTGCGTAGTTCTTCATATCCAGCATTGAAAAACCCTGGGTGCGTACCAGGTTTTCATCGGCCTGGGCAAGCATGCCCAGGATCACATCCTCTTCTGTCAGTGACCAGCCGTAGGCCTGATTGAGGATGGTGGCCATGGAAGCAGCACCACAGCTGAAGTCGGTCTTCTGTTCGACCAGATCGCTGAAGCGACGCTCGCGAATACTTTCCACCGGTTTGTACACCAGACCACCGCCGGGTAGAGCAGCGACCGGCATGCGTGCAGCTTGCGCCGGGGCGTGCCATGGCAGTGTGAGTACGCTACAGATCAGCAGCAAAAACCAGAGGCGAAACATGCTGGCAAACTCCTGTAAAAAGCGCGGAGCCCCTTTATGAGGAGCCCCGCACTATTCCGGCCTAGAGTTCGCCGCCACAGACCTGGCATCCAACCGCCATGGTCAGTGAGTTGCTCTGCTGGTTGCCACCACCGGCAGCTACGTTGACGCCGACGTTACCGCTGACGTTATTCAACGAACCGGTCACGCTGGCATTGTTGACCACTGCTTGTTTGAAGCCAGCAACCACGGGGACATTCCCGCTGACCGAGCCTTGCAGGCCAATCTTGCCGGCCTCGACAAAGCCCAGATGGCCTCTTTCCGAGCCGCTGTAGGTGCCTTCTTCGTTGAAGGCCAGAGCACCGCCGTCATTGTTAAGGTCGGAGCCGCCTTGGGTCTGGGTATCCAGGTCGAAGTGACCATCAGCCCTGCCGCCCTGGTGGCTGTTGCCAGTCCAGATATCCGGATAGACATTACCGATCTGGTCGGCAGTGCCACTGGTAGTGCCGCCTGCACGGCCGGAGTAAGAACCTCCACCAGCACCCGCATAACCGCCACCGAAGCCGCCGCTAAGCGTAACGCCCACTGAGCCGTAGTCCAGTGTGGCATTGTTGTTGGTGACATTGCCGTGGGATTGCTGCGAGGTATTGGATACGGCAAGTGCGTTGTTCGCGTCACCCGAATAGGCAATCGCCATATCGTTTTTCTGCTGATTGTAGTTGCCTGCAGTAATGTTGATACCAACGTTACCACTGGACCCGTTGGCCGAATTTTTCAGCGAGGCATTGTTTGGTACGCTGAAGTTATTCAGTGCGTTGTTACGGCCTACCTGACTAATATCGGATGTAGCAAAGATGAAGGCCGAGTCGGCAGCAGCAATTGCGGCCGCATTGGCTTGCTGGTTGTTGTCACCGGCGGCGACGTTGACGCCGACATTACCGCTGGCACCACCCAGAGAACCATCAACGGAGGCAGTGTTCTTGGTGCCTTCGTTCTTGACCAGATTGTTACCGTTGATCTGGCTGTCATTCAGCACGGCGCCAGCTTCGGTTTTGTTACGGTCGTTGTTGTCATTTCCACCGGGTCTGCCTTCAGCGTAAGCACCGGCCGACAGAACAGTGGCAAGCGCTAGTGCCAGAGGGGTGAGCAGATATTTGGTTTTCATTTTTGTATCTCCCATCACAGTTGTGTTGACGGATAAACGGAGTTATTCCGAAATCCGGATGCCGAGGCTATTCAGGCTGCGATTACCTACCCCGGCGCTCTGGTTCAACTGGACCACACCACGGCTGTTACCAAATGCGGCATCGTCTATCGAGACGACCCGCCCTCCGCTTTGAGGTTCTGTTGCACCCGAGAGGTTTGCAGGCGTGACGCTTTGTTGCGCCAGCGCACTGTCATCCAGGCCTTGCGGAGCGCCACCGGCGATGCGCAAGGCATTGATCTGTTGGTTGCCGCCACCGGCACCCTGATTGATTCCCACGATGCCCTGACTGCCGGCAAAGGAACTGCCGCCAATATGGGCAGCGGCATTCACTTGTGTCGGGTTGGCAATCTGGTTGTTGCTTTGCTGGACATTGGTCTGCGCGGCAGACTGGTTGCCGATGGCAATGGCGCGGGCATTGGCCTGCTGCTGGGCATCACCGGCAGCCTGATTGAACATCAGGTTGCCCTGGAAGTTTTGACCGCTCCGGTTGATGCTGGCATCGGCCTGCATGGCAGGTTCGGCCAACAACAGCTGGCTGCACAGGGCACTGACGAGGAAAAGGGTTAGCCGGCGCATGTCATTGTCCTGGAAGTGCTTGCGTGAGAGGTCGCAGGCCTTGCTGGACACCCCGGTTGACGGTGCCGGCAATTCCGCCGGTCGCACCGCCACCACCGCCAGCCTTGCCGCCTATGCCGGAAGTGGCACGGGTGATGCGCTGATTGCTGACACCGTTTTGCTGCAAGGAACCGGGGCGCCCGGTGAGCATGTGCATGGAAGCTGCCATGCCACTGTTTACATGGGCGAAGTCGGAGTCGCTCAACTCACCGGCCGCCACCGCATTGCTAATGTCGACATAGGCTTCCGGTGAAGTCTTGACGACCCGCGGGTTGGGATCCGGGGCCAGTGGCGTGCGGGTTGCGGTGCGCGGCTGTACCTCACGCATAAGTACAATCTGGCCGTCATTTTCGGCACTTGCCGGCCCGCCCAACAAGACCGCGAGGCTGGTGCCGAGTAACCAGATGATTATGCCGGACTGCCTGTTCATTCTTCCGCTCCTGCTGTGAAGTGTTGAACCCTTTGCGGTTCTAACAACGCAGAGAACGTGCCAGTAATTAATATTCCTATAAAATCAATAAGTTAGATTTTAGTATGGAAGTGGTTTTCAGCGACTGTAAAGCTGCTGAGACAGTCATCGAATGGTCGTAAACCTCCCGGCAGTGCGGTGGGGCTAGCAGTAACGGCTTTTGTCGGGTCGCGTGCGCTGCACAAAGTGTTTCATTGCTGATACACCCCTAAGCACCCCGAAACGGCAGATTTCCGCAGAACGGGAGTAGCGGAACAACCGCTGGCAGCTTTTGCTGCGGGCCCTGTAGCGCGTTCAGGGCTGCACGAGGCGCGCTATCTTGCCGATCAGCCACTGTAACGCCGGGTCGCTTTCACGCAAGGCGACGCTGGTGATCTCCAGCTCAAAGGGTTCCAGCGCAAACGGCAGCTCGTGCAGTTGTAATGGCAACAGGCCGGCGAAGTAGCGCGCCAGGCGGCGAGGCAATACGGCGACCAGATCGGTACTGGCAGCTATATGGGCCGCTTGCAGGTAGTTGGCCGTGGTGCAGGTAATCTGCCGTTGCAGGCCTTGCTCGTTCAGCCACTGGTCGACCATGCCCTTGCTCTGGCCGCCATGCACCCACAGATGACGCAGTGCCAGAAAACCTTGCAGGTCCGGTGCGCGTTGTACCTGCGGGTGGTCACGGCGTACCGCCAGCTGCAGGGTTTCCTGCAGCCACGGGCGGCGCATGACGCGTGGCGGCAGTTCGGCAAAGCGCCCCAGTGCCAGATCCAGTTCGCCCTTGTCGAGGGCATCCAGCGGCAGGTTCGGGCCGAGGTTGCAGGTATCGATGCGTACCTGCGGCGCTTCAATGCTGAGTTGTTGCAGCAGGCGTGGCAGGCACAGCAATTCGACATAGTCGGTCATGGCAATGCGAAACCGCTAGCGACTGGCCGGATCAAACCATCCACCCTGACTGAGACTTTGTTCGATTTGCTGCAAGGCCCGGCGAATCGGCGCTTCCAGTTCCAGAGCTTTCGGCGTGGGCTGCATACTGCGTCCGGCACGTACCAGCAGCGGATCTTCCAGCTGTTCGCGCAGCCTGCCCAGTGCGTTCACGCAGCAGGGCATCCAGCACCCGCAGCAGGTTGAGGTCGAAAGTAGAGATATTCATCTGATAAATACCGCGTATCACAAGAATAAATTTCTAAAATAGTAACGGCATGCCTATGGTGTCGAAGGGATTTTTTCCGGCAGGTGAATGCAATGGGCAGCAGCGACTGCAGCATCCGGCAGCCGGCGGTGATCGGCGCCGGTTGCCTGATGGCGCTGCCGGAAACCAGCTTCGCTTTTTGAGTGCTTCCCAGCGTTCCCAAGCTCCAGTGCGGGTATGCAGTGACAGGCGCTGCGCAGAGCATCCCCGGCTGGTTCCCACGCTGGAGCATGGGAACCATCAAGCGATCAAGCCATCAACTTACAGATGAGCAATAAAGGAATCAGTCATGCAACCTTTCAGCTTCGCCACCACTGCACAAATTCTTTGCGAATCCGGTGCCGCTGTCCGTCTTGGGGCGGTGTGCCGGGAGCGCGGTGCACAATCGGTGTTGATCGTTACCGATCCCGGGATCACCCGCCTGGGCATGCTCGATAGCATCCTGCCGGTTTTTGCCGGCGAAGGGGTGACGGTGCAGGTGTTCGATCAGGTTCTGGCTGATCCGCCGGAGTCGGTGGTGCTGGCTGCGGCTGATCAGGCGCGGGCGATGCAGGCGCAACTGGTAATCGGTTTTGGCGGCGGCAGTTCAATGGATGTCGCCAAGCTGGTGGCCCTGCTGGCGCATCCGCTGTGCCTGCAATCGCTCAAGGATATTTACGGCGTGGGCAATGCCAAGGGTCAGCGCCTGCCGCTGATCCAGGTGCCGACCACCGCAGGCACCGGCTCGGAAGTCACCCCGGTGGCGATCGTCACCACCGGTGAAACCACCAAGATGGGCGTGGTGTCACCTTTGCTGCTGCCGGATCTGGCGCTGCTGGATGCCGATCTGACCCTCGGTCTGCCGCCGGCGATAACCGCTGCCACCGGTATCGATGCCATGGTGCATGCCATCGAGTCCTATACCAGCAGGATCAAGAAGAACCCGCTGTCCGATCTGCTGGCCCGTGAAGCCCTGCGCCTGCTGGCAGCGAATCTGGCGGCGGTTATGCAGGATGGCAAGAATCGTGAGGCGCGTCAGGCCATGCTGCTGGGTGCCTGCCTGGCCGGGCAGGCGTTTGCCAATGCGCCGGTGGGTGCGGTGCATGCGCTGGCCTATCCGCTGGGCGGGCATTTTCATATTCCCCATGGCCTGAGCAACGCGCTGGTATTGCCGGCGGTGTTGCGCTTCAACGCAGCGGTCGCCGCGCCGCTGTACGCCGAGCTGGCGCCGTTGCTGCTGGGCGCGCGCTTGCAGCCGGGCTCCGTGGAAAACCTGTGCCAGCAGTTCATCGATGAACTGAGCCAGCTCAATCAGCGCTGCGGCTTGCCCAGCCGCCTGCGCGATGCCGGCGTGCCGGAAAGCATGCTGGCGCAACTGGCCAGCGATGCCATGCTGCAACAACGACTGCTGGTGAATAACCCGCGTGAAGTCAGTGAGGCTCAAGCGCTGGCGATTTATCAGCAAGCCTATTGAGGCACTCTCTTGCAAACGGGAGAGTTTTTAGGGGGAGCGTCGCCCCCGGCGCGAGCTTTTGATCTGCTTGAAAACTTTTCCGCGGCGAGTCGCCGCTCCCGCAAAAAATGGCGTTGGATCGGGTACCCTCCGGGAGGGTGAATGACAAGGACTGAAGCATGAACCAGCCGCAGCAACTGCGTAGCGACTACCGCCACTTCCAGCCGATTACCACGCGCTGGCATGACAATGACGTCTATGGTCATGTGAACAACGTCATCTACTACAGCTTCTTCGACAGCGCGGTGAACACCTACCTGATCGAGGCGGGCGGGCTGGATATCCATGGCGGGCCGGTGGTCGGTTTCGTGGTCAGTTCAAGTTGCGATTATTTTGCTTCCATCGCCTTTCCCGATTGCATCGAAGTCGGCTTGCGGGTCGGCAAGCTGGGCAACAGCTCGGTGCAATACGAGCTGGGTATTTTCAAACAGGGTGAAGCGCAGGCCTGCGCGGCCGGGCGCTTTGTCCATGTGTTCGTCGACCGTGAAAGCAACCGGCCGACCAGTATTCCCGAATCATTGCGCGTCGCATTGGCGCGACTACTTCCATCCACTGCGGAGATTTAACCATGCAAGAAGCCGTGATCGTTTCCACTGCCCGCACACCGATTGCCAAGGCCTTTCGTGGTGCCTTCAATGACCTGAAATCACCCAGCATGGCGGCTGTGGCCATTCGTGCTGCGGTCGAGCGCGCCGGCGTCGAGCCGGGCGAAATCGATGATCTGGTGATGGGCACCGCCATGCAGGGTGGCACTGCATCGACCAATCTGGCTCGGCTGTCGGCGCTGGCTGCCGGTTTGCCACTCACCGTCAGTGGACAGACCATCGACCGCCAGTGCGCCTCCGGTCTGATGGCTATCTCGATTGCGGCCAAACAGATCATGGTCGATGGCATGCAAGTGGCAGTCGGCGCCGGTCAGGAACAGATCAGTCTGGTGCAGAACCAGCACGGCGCCTGGGCCTATAGCGAGCGTGACGAGAATGTCATCGCCATGGCCGAGCATGCCTACATGCCGATGCTGCAGACCGCCGAGCTGGTGGCCAAGCGCTACGGCATCAGTCGCGAAGCCCAGGATGCCTATTCGCTGCTGTCACAACAGCGCACCGCCGCCGCGCAGGCTGCCGGGTTGTTTGCCAACGAGATAGTGCCGGTTACTGCGCGCAAGAAGCTGGTCGACAAGGAAACCAAGGCCGTCAGCTATGAAGAGGTTACCCTCAGCCATGATGAGGGCAATCGCCCGCAGACGGTGCTCGAGGATCTGAGCAAACTCAAGCCGGTGATTGAGGGCGGGGTGATTACTGCCGGTAACGCCAGTCAGTTGTCCGACGGCGCCAGCGCCAGCGTACTGATGAGTGCCAGCCTGGCGGCGCAGCGCAATCTCAAGCCGCTGGGGCTGTATCGCGGCATCGCCGTGGCAGGTCTGGCCCCCGAGGAGATGGGCATCGGCCCGGTCTTCGCAGTCCCCAAGCTGCTCAAGCAACACGGGCTGACGGTCGATGATATCGGTCTGTGGGAGCTCAACGAAGCCTTTGCCGTACAGGTGCTGTATTGCGCCGAAAAGCTTGGCATCGATCCGGCCAGACTGAACGTCAACGGCGGTGCCATCTCCATCGGTCACCCCTACGGCATGAGCGGTGCGCGCATGGTCGGGCATGCCTTGCTTGAAGGTAAAAGGCGTGGCGTGAAGTACGTGGTAATCACCATGTGCGTCGGTGGCGGCATGGGTGCTGCCGGTTTGTTCGAAGTTCTCTGAGTACTTTCAGTGCAAGCCCAGGGCTGCCCTGGGCTTGGGTCTATCCGGCATTGCTGCCAGAAAAAGTTAATCGATTTTTCTAATGCGACTTCCAGAGGCATTGGGGAAGTGCTGCAAAAGGCTGAAGAAAAATACATCGTGTTTCACATAATTTTCAGTTGAACCAAGCGATTGCTTGGTTGTAGTCTTGTGACCTTGCACGCTCGTACCATTCACTGGTTTGAAGGGTTGAGTCGGGAGTTGTTGCAAGCTGTTGCAAACTGTTGCAAGTTATCCCGAGCGTCTGCGCTCACGGATGAAGTCAAGCGTGACGCGTGCCCCGGCTCGATCCGTGGCGCAATAAATAAGAACAATGAGTCCTCGGAGTAATGTCGATGCAAATCAAACCGCGAAAGTCTGTGTTGCGCCTCGCCCCGGCAGCCGCCGGTTTTACCCTGGCCGGCATGTTGCCTCTGCTGATGGCAGCACAGGCACAGGCCCTCGAATTCAGTTTTGCCGGCGATGAAGTCAGCGGTTCGCTGAACAGCACTGCCTCTTATGGCCAGTTGTGGCGCGTGAAGAAGCAGGCCAGTGAAAACAATGACGACATCAACGGCAACGACGGCAACCGCAATTTCGACACTGGTCTGGTTTCCCAGGTGTTCAAGCTCACCTCCGAGCTGACCATGCAATACCAGAATTACGGTGGTTTCATGCGTGGCACCGCGCTGTACGACACCGAGTTGATGAATCACAACAGTGACTACTACAGCAACAACGATCCATCGCAACCGAGCCAATCTTACCCGCACGACAGTCACTTCGGCAGCGAAGCCCAGAGCATTTCCGGCCAGGATGCCAAGCTTCTTGATGCCTACCTTTGGGGCGACTGGGATGTTGCCGGTATGCCGCTCAACGTCAAGGCCGGCAAGCAGGTATTCAACTGGGGTGAAGCACTGTTTGTGCGCGACGGTATCAACACCTCCAACCCGGTGGATGCCTCGGCGTTCCGCCTGCCGGGTGCTGAAGTCAAGGAAGTACTGATTCCGACCCAGGCCCTGGGTTTCAACCTCGGCGTCACCGATGACCTTTCGTTTGAAGGGTATTACCAGTGGGAATGGACCGAAACCGTTCAGGATCCGGTAGGCACCTACTACTCGACTGATGACCTTTTCTCGCCCGGTGGGAATTACGCTTATAACAACGCAACTTCTTTAGCCGCAGCTATGCCTGTTTATCAAGCATTTAAGGACGGTGCCTTTGGTGGGCCTGGAGGCATTGTTACGCAACTCACCGGTCTGCAAGGCAACAACTTTATTTATCCCGGAAATAACTACGCCCAGAATAATTCGATTATGCGCGTGGCAACCATTGGTCAGGATATCGATGCGCGTGATGGCGGGCAGTGGGGAACAAATGTCAAGTACATAGCGGAAGAGTTGAACTCAACCGAGTTCGGCCTGTATTTCATCAATTACCATACAAAAGAGCCGATTATTAATGCCAACCTTGATGGGTACCAAGGGGTTGATTTGACGACTCTTGCAGGTGCAGTCGGCGTTCCTGGGGCAATCGGTCTTTCTACTATCGATCTGGCCGGCAATATCAACGCCCAGCGGCAATACATCGAAGATGTACGCATGTATGGCTTCAGCTTCAGTACTACTGTCGGCGACAATTCTTTCTTTGGTGAGTTGGCTTACCGGCCAAATATGCCGATTGGTGTTTCTACATCGGATGACGCACTTAATGACACCCTGTCGCAGACGGTAATCATCGATGGAGGTAGCAAAGCTGAGGTGGGCGGCAAGCAGCTTGGACTTGGCGACACTCTGGAGAATTACAAACGCGTTGAAATGTACAACTACTCGGTTGGTAGTATTCAGAACTGGGGTCCGTCGCTGGGCTTCAATTCGCTTTTCAGCGTGGTAGAACTTGCTGGTGTTTCCTACCGCGGCGATAGCTTGCAGTACGAAGGTTGTGTCATGACGCCTACCGGGCCTACAACAGGCGTTTGTACCTATGAAAATCGCTACTTTTCTGGCGCCTCCAATTCTGAATATCTGAACGTAGACAACAGCCGTGACGACCAGATCAACCGCAACGCCTACAGCTATACGCTGGTCGCGCAAGGTACCTGGAACGATGTGTTTGCCGGGGTAAACCTGTCGCCGAGCGTAGCCTGGAGTCACGATTTCGAAGGCAACTCGCATCAGGCCGGCAGCTATGTCGAGGGCAATAAGGCCTATACCATCGGTCTGGATGCCGATTACCAGAACACCCTGCAGGCCGGTATTGCCTACACCGACTTTATCGATAGCGGCATTGACGATCGCGACAACATCGGCGTCAACGTCAAGTACTCCTTCTAATAACCTGATGCGAATCGGTCGGGCCGCAAGGCCCGGCTGTAAACCAATCAATACGGAGCATAACCATGCTGATCAAGCATTCGCTGATTGCCACGGCCATAGCACTGACGCTGGCCGGTAATGCCTACGCTGCGGTTTCCGCCCAGGAAGCTGACACACTGGGCACCACACTCACGCCGCTGGGCGCTGAAAAAGCCGGTAACGCGGCGGGCACCATCCCCGAGTGGACCGGTGGTATCACTGGCGCACCTGCCGGTGTCACCTACAAGCCGGGCGACCACCATCCCGATCCGTTCCCTGAAGACAAGGTCGAGTTCACCATCGACAAGTCCAATATGGATCAATACAAGGCCAACATGACTCCGGGTGAAATGGCGCTGATGAATGCCTACCCGAGCACCTTCAAGATGCCGGTGTACCAGACCCGGCGTTCGGGGGCAGCCCCGCAGTGGGTGTATGACAACACCAAGAAAAATGCCACCACGGCCAAGCTGGTTGATGGCGGCAATGGTTTCAAGGATGCCGTCGGCGGCATTCCGTTCCCGATTCCGAAGAGCGGTGTAGAGGCGATCTGGAACCATATTGCCCGTTACCGTGGTACCTATGTACTGCGTACCGGTGCCGAAGTGGCGGTGCAGCGCAATGGTAGTTACGTGCCGGTCAGCGGTAACACCCAGGTGCTGTTCAAGTACTACGTGCCGGGTGCGACTTACGAAAGCATCAACAACCGCATGTTCTTCTATCTGAACCAGATCAAGAGCCCGGCGCGTCTGGCCGGTGGTGCCACCCTGGTACATGAAACCCTCGATCAGGTTGCCGAACCGCGTCAAGCCTGGCAGTACAGTTCCGGTCAGCGTCGCGTACGCCGTGCGCCAAACCTGGCATACGATTCGCCGATCGACGAGTCGGATGCTCTGCGTACGGCGGATGACACCGACATGTACAACGGTTCGCCAAACCGTTACGACTGGAAGCTGATCGGCAAGAAGGAAGTCTATATCCCGTACAACAACTATCGCCTGACCGCGAAAGGTGTGAAGTACGACGATATTCTCAAGCCGGGCCATCTCGATCCTGCATTGACCCGCTGGGAATTGCACCGTGTGTGGGTAGTGGAAGCCAACCTGAAGGCTGATGCCCGGCACATCTACTCCAAGCGCGTGTTCTTCCTCGACGAGGACAGCTGGCAAGCAGCAGAAGTGGATCAGTACGATGGCCGTGGTGACCTGTGGCGCGTTTCGCTGGCCTACCTGAAGAACTACTACGATCTGCCGACTACCTGGAGTGCGCTGGACGTTTATCACGACCTGCAGTCCGGCCGTTACCACGTGCAGAACCTGGATAGTGAAGAAGAGACCACCCTGCAGTTCAACCTGCCGGTTCCTGCTGACGGTGAGTTCACTCCGGCTGCGCTGCGTCGCGGCGGCAGGTGATCGGACCGAGGTGAAGAAAAGCCGCTACCTGCTAGCGGCTTTTTTTTAGCTGATGTCAGTGCCATGTGTTTCCGGCTAATGGATATGCTTTTGTGGGAGCGGGCATGCCCGCGATAGAGTGCCAGGCAATGTATCGCGGGCATGCCCGCTCCCACAGGGTTCGGATAACCTGTGACAGATAACTCGGATATTTGCGCTACGTTTCTTGAGTCAGTTGTCGGGAGTTTTCACAACATGGCTTTGAACACATTCACAAACGCTCTTGCCAAAGGCGTAACCGCCAAAGCGGGTACGCTGCGATTTAAACGCTGCATCTGCCGCAAGAATCTTCAGGGGGAAACATGATCGAACTTTTCAGTAGCAGGTCTGTAGCGAGCAGCATTGCAAGCCTCGCACGACCAGCGAAGCGCTTTTCACTATCCGCCTTGATGGCCGCACTGATGCTTGCTGGCTCCGGCTTGCCGGTGCTGGCAGCGCAGGATTCTGTTGCGACCAGTGCCATCGAAGTGCCGGTGGACAAGATCACCAGCACCTTGCTACTCGATGTGGCGAATGCCGGCCAGCGTCTGGTGGCTGTCGGCCAGCGTGGTCACATCATCTATTCCGATGATCAGGGCAAGAGCTGGACACAGGCCAAGGTGCCGACGCGCCAGTTGCTCACCGCTGTGTACTTTGTCGATGCACAGCACGGCTGGGCGGTTGGCCACGATGCGCAGATTCTGGTCAGCACCGATGGCGGCGAGACCTGGGCACTGCAGTTTGAAGACCCCGAGCGCGAGTCGCCGCTGATAGATGTCTGGTTTGAAAACCTGGAACATGGCTTTGCCGTCGGCGCATACGGCACCCTGCTGGAGACCAGTGATGGCGGCCAGAGCTGGGAGGATGTTGCCGATTTGCTGGACAACGAAGACGGCGCGCATCTGAATTCGATCATCCAGGTCAAGGATGCCGGGCTGCTGATTGCCGGCGAAATGGGCATGATATTTCGCTCGGCAGATAACGGGCTGACCTGGGAAACGCTTGAGTCACCCTATGAAGGGTCGCTGTTTGGTGCCTTGCCGCTGATGCAGTCGCGCAGCCTGCTGGTGTTCGGCTTGCGCGGCAGTGTGTTCCGCTCCACTGATTTTGGCGACAGCTGGCAGCAGATCACCTTGCCGGGCGATGGCAGCGAGCCGTTCAAGTTCGGTCTGGCCGGGGCATCGACTCTGCCCGATGGCAGCGTGGTGTTGGTAGGTAATGGCGGCAGCGTGGCAGTCAGTCACGATGACGGGCTCACTTTCAGTGTCAGCAACCTGGCCGACCGCAAGCCGTTGAGCAGTGTGGTAGCCGGGGCGGATGGACAGCTGGTTACTGTCGGACAGGGCGGGGTACAGATGATCAATCAGCCGGGTAGTGCGGCGGCGTCAGGGCAAATGGAGAGTGCGCAATGACACAGATTTGCGAAGGTGAAAAAACCACCTATCTGGAACGTCTGGTTTTCAACAACCGCTTGAAGGTCATCCTGATCTGTACCCTGGTCACCCTTTTCCTGGCCTTTCAGGCCACAAAGATGCGGCCGCAGACCAGTTTCGAGAAGATGATTCCACTGCATCATCCCTTCATCGTCAACATGATGGACAACCGTGAGGATCTGGGTGGCGGCAACAGCATCCGCATCTCCCTGGAGGCCAAGAACGGTGACATCTTCAACAAGGAATACATGGAAACCCTGCGTCAGATGCAGGATGAACTGTTTTACATGCCGGGGGTCGAGCGTTCCGGTTTGCGTTCCTTGTGGAGCGCCGGGGTACGCTGGACTGAGGTCACCGAAGAGGGCTTTACCGGCGGCGAGGTAATTCCGCAATCCTACAACGGCGACGAACAGAGTCTGGAAGTACTGCGCAACAACCTGCTCAAATCCGGGCAGATTGGCCGTATGGTGGGCAACAACTTCAAGTCGAGCATCATCGAGGTGCCGCTGCTGGAGGTGTATCCGGACCCCGAAGACAAAGGCAAGCTGCTGAATCTGGATTATCAGGAGTTTTCCCATCTGCTGGAAAAACAGCTGCGTGACAAATACCAGGCGCAGAATCCCAACGTCGAGATTCACATTGTCGGCTTTGCCAAGAAGGTCGGTGATCTGATTGATGGTCTGACCATGGTGGTGACCTTCTTCTTCGCCGCCTTCCTGATCACGCTGGTGCTGTTGTACTGGTTCACCCGCTGCATGCGCAGCACCATCTCGGTGTTGTCGACCACGCTGATCGCGGTGGTCTGGCAGATCGGTCTGATGCATCTGGTCGGCTTCGGGCTGGATCCCTATTCGATGCTGGTGCCGTTCCTGATCTTTGCCATCGGTATCTCCCATGGTGTGCAGAAGATCAACGGTATCGCCCTGAACTCCAGTGAAGCGGATACCCCGCTGATTGCCGCCCGGCGGACTTTCCGCCAGCTGTTCCTGCCGGGGATGATCGCCATCCTCGCCGATGCGGTGGGCTTCATCACGCTGATGGTGATCGATATCGGGGTGATTCGCGAGCTGGCCCTGAGTGCGTCCATGGGTGTGCTGGTGATCGTGTTCACCAACCTGATCCTGCTGCCGGTGGCGATTTCCTATCTGGGTATCAGCAAGAAGGCCATCGATATCAGCAAGCGTGATGCCGTGCGCGAGCACCCGTTCTGGCGTCTGCTGTCGAACTTTGCCAATCCGAAAGTGGCGGCATTTTCCGTGGTCATCGCGCTGGTGGTGGGTACTTCCGCCTTCTGGTACCAGAAGCACAACCTGCAGATCGGTGATCTCGACCAGGGTGCACCGGAATTGCGTCCGGACTCGCGTTACAACAAGGATAACGACTTCATCATCAGCAACTATTCGACCAGCTCCGACGTGCTGGTGGTAATGGTCAAGAGCAAGGAGGAGATGTGCATGCAGCACCCGAATCTGGTGCTGCTGGATGAGTTGATGTGGAAGCTGGATAACACCGAAGGGGTGCAATCCACGCTGTCGCTGATTACCGTGTCCAAACAGATGATCATGGCCATGAATGAGGCCAGCCTGAAGTGGCAGTCGCTGTCGCGCAATCAGGATGTACTCAATGGTTCGGTGGGGCGCTCTTCCGGCCTGTATAACCCGACCTGCTCGATGGTACCGCTGGTAGTGTTCCTCAATGACCACAAGGCGCATACCCTGGATCGGGTGGTCAATACGGTGGAGACCTTTGCCAAGGACAACAACAGCGATGACCTGCAGTTCCTGCTGGCTGCCGGTAACGGCGGTATCGAGGCGGCTACCAATGAGGTGATCAAGACCAACGAGTTGCTGATTCTGATCATGGTCTACATCTGTGTTGGCGTGATGTGCATGATCACCTTCCGTTCGTTCCCGGCGACCATCTGTATTGTCATTCCGCTGGTACTGACCTCGGTGCTGGGTAATGCGCTGATGGCCTTCCTCGGCATAGGCGTGAAGGTGGCGACGCTGCCGGTGATTGCCCTGGGGGTAGGTATCGGTGTGGATTACGGCATCTATATCTACAGTCGTCTGGATACCTATCTGCGTGCCGGCTTGCCGTTGCAGGAAGCCTATTACCAGACGCTCAAGTCGACCGGCAAGGCGGTATTGTTCACTGGCCTGTGCCTGGCGATCGGTGTGGCGACCTGGATGTTCTCGGCGATCAAGTTCCAGGCGGATATGGGGCTGATGCTGACCTTCATGTTCCTGCTGAACATGTTCGGTGCGCTGTGGCTGCTGCCGGCCCTGGCCAACTACCTGATCAAGCCGGAGAAACTGGCAGGCAAGAAGGGCGGTTCGCTGCTCGCTCACTAAGGTTGCACTGCTGACAAAAACCGCGGCCCTGTGCCGCGGTTTTTGTTTGTGCTGCCGGCTGACCGAATGGGTCAACCGTGCTGAGCGCTTGCGTCATTGAGCCACAGGTACACGATTGCCTACTCTGAGGCTGGTCATTCCGGAGAGTCACTAGCCATGCAACGCATTCATTTTGAAACCGAGCACAACATGTTCCGCGAGTCCTTTCGCGCTTTTCTGCAAAAGGAAGTCGTGCCCCATCAGGATGCCTGGGAAGAGGCCGGCATAGTCAGTCGCGATGCCTGGAAGAAAGCCGGTGAAATGGGCTTCCTGCTGCCGTGGGCGGACGAGGAGTACGGTGGCAGCGGACTGAAGGATTTCCGCTACGAGCAGATCATGTGCGAGGAGCTGGCCAACATCAACGAGGCCGGTTTCATGCTGCCGCTGCATTCGGCCCTGTGCGGTCCGTACATTGCCGAGTACGGCAATGCCGAGCAGAAGGCACGCTTCCTGCCGGGCATCATCAGTGGCGATATCATCCTCGCCGTAGCCATGACCGAGCCCGGCGCCGGCTCCGATCTGGCCGGTATGAAAACCACTGCGGTGGACAAGGGTGACCATTACGAACTCAATGGCTCCAAGGTGTTCATCTCCAATGGCCTGCTGGCTGATCTGGTGATTGTCGCGGCAAAAACCGACCCGTCGAACAAGCATGGTATGGGCCTGTTTCTGGTCGAGCGCAATATGCCCGGCTTCGAGCGCGGCACACCACTGAAGAAACTCGGCATGAAAAGCCAGGACACCGCCGAGCTGTTCTTCAACAACGTCAAGGTGCCGAAGGCCAATCTGCTCGGCGACGCCCGCGGTGGTTTCATCTACCTGATGAACATGCTCGCCCAGGAGCGCCTGACCAATGCCTGTGGCGCGGTAGCCGGCGCCGAAGCGGCGTTGCAGACCACCATCGACTATGTGAAGCAGCGCAAGGCCTTTGACCGGCCGATCTCGCACTTCCAGAACACCCGCTTCAAACTGGCAGAAATGCGCACGCAGATCGACGTGGCGCAGGTGTTTGTCGACCGCTGCGTGATGGATCACAACCAGAAGCTGCTCAGTGCCGAAGTGGCGGCAGAGGCCAAGCTGTTCACCACCGAACTGCTCGGCAAGGTGGTCGATGAAGGCGTGCAGTTGCACGGTGGCTGGGGTTACATGTGGGAATATCCGATCTGCAAGATGTATGCGAATGCGCGCATCCAGCGCATCTTTGCCGGTACCTCGGAGATCATGAAAGAGATCATCAGTCGCGGTATGAAACTCTGAAAATGTTGCCCTTTCCGGAAAGGAGAGGGCAAGTTCGCATTTCAGGTGATTCTTGCGTAACCGAAGGAATATGTAGATGAGTGGTCCGTTGTCCTCACTGAAGGTTCTCGATTTCTCCACCTTGCTGCCCGGGCCGTTTGCTTCGCTGATGCTGGCCGACATGGGTGCAGAAGTGCTGCGCATCGAGTCGCCGACGCGGGTCGATCTGACCCGCCTGTTTCCACCGCATGTCGATGGTGTATCGGCCAGCCATGCCTATCTGAATCGCAACAAGCGCTGCATCTCGCTGGATCTGAAAGCGCCGGCCGCGGTCGAGGTGGTCAGGCAACTGGTGCGCGAGTACGACATCGTGCTCGAGCAGTTCCGCCCGGGCGTAATGGACCGGCTCGGGCTTGGCTATGAAGCACTCAGGGCGATCAATCCCGGGCTGATTTACGTCTCCATCACCGGCTATGGCCAGACCGGCCCCTACCGCGACCGTGCCGGACATGACATCAACTATCTGGCCCTGGCCGGCATCGCCAGCCACACTGGCCGCACCGAAAGCGGGCCATTGCCGCTGGGTGTGCAGGTGGCCGACATTGCTGGCGGCTCATTGCATGGTGTGGTCGGCTTGCTGGCTGCGGTGGTGCAACGGCAGGCAACCGGCCAGGGGCAGCATGTGGATGTAAGCATGACCGACTGTTCCTTCAGCCTGAATGCCATGGCCGGTGCCGCTTATCTGACCGCGGGTATCGAACCGTCGATGCAGGGCAATGCCATCAACGGCGGCAGTTTTTACGATTACTACTGCAGCAGAGACGGTCAGTGGTTCTCGGTGGGCAGCCTGGAGCCGCAATTCATGCAGCAGCTGTGCAGTGCGCTGGGGCGTCCCGAGCTGGCCGTGCTGGGTTTGCGCCCGGACAAACAGGCGGAACTCAAGAGTGCCCTGCGCGAAGAGTTCGCCAAGCGCGATGCAGCCGAATGGCGCGAAGTGTTTGCTGCGCTGGATGCTTGCGTGGAGCCGCTGCTGAAATTTTCCGAAGCGGTCGAGCACCCGCAAATCCGCGCCCGTGAACTGGTAGTGGACGTGCCGCGTGAGGGGAAACCGGCGCAGCGCCAGCTGGCCCATCCGATCAAGTTCTCTGCCGGGGTTGGCGAACCTCGCCATATAGGTGCGCCGTTGGGCGCGCATAACGAGGAGGTCCTGCGCGGCCTGGGCTATTCACCGGAGCAGATCGCCGAACTGAAGGCGGCGAAGGTGATTGGCTGAGGCGTTCAGCCGGTTGCTCGTCAATTACCGGGTGCCCGGCAAACCGGCTTGTCCGATCGGGGCTTGTGCAGGCTAAAACGGTGCCGGGCACTCGAAGCGCAGGCGTTCGCCGCTTTGCGGGTGTGTCAGGCTGAGCATGCTGGCATGCAGGCACAGGCGGTCTGCGGCAGCCAGCGCCTGTTCATGGGCATACAGCATGTCACCAAGCAGCGGATGGCCGATGGACAGCATATGCACCCGTAGCTGATGTGAGCGCCCGGTGATCGGCGTCAGCTCGACCCGGCAATACTCCGCATGCCGTTCGAGCACGCGCCAGAAGGTCTGTGCATGTTTGCCCAGTTCATGATCAACCACGTGGCGTGGCTTGGTCGGCGGGTCATAGCGGAGGGGCAGGTCGATCTGCCCGCTATCGCCTTGCGGCTGGCCCCAGCACAGGGCGGTGTAGGTTTTTTCGGTTTCGCGGTCATGGAACTGCCGGGACAGTTCGCGATGGCTGTCGGCATCGCGGGCCAGCACGATCAGGCCGGAGGTTTCCCAGTCCAGACGATGCACGATACGCGCTTCCGGATAGCCGTTTTCCTGCAGGCGGGTGACCAGACAGTCGCGGTTGTCTTCGGCGCGGCCGGGCACAGAGAGCAGCAGGGTCGGCTTGTTGATCACCAGTAGCGCAGCATCCTGGTGAACGATCTGGATAGTTGACAGCGGCATCGGCATTCCAAAAATGACAACGGCGACCAGAGGGTCGCCGTCGATTGTCCTGCAGGCGATCAGCGATCGGGCAGGGTGATGTTCAATTCCAGGATCGAGCAGGTGCCCTGGTTCTCCAGAGCGACATGCACCTGGTCCTGATCGATATTGACGTACTTGCGAATCACCTCGACCAGTTCTTTCTGCAGGGCTGGCAGGTAGTCCGGCTGGGTGCGCTGGCCGCGTTCGTGGGCAACAATGATCGACAGTCGCTCCTTGGCGACGGAAGCGGTGGTGTTTTGCGTTTTGCGTTGACGGAAGAAATCAAAAATATTCATTCGCGACCTCCGAAGAGGCGCTTCATCAGGCCTTTCTTCTGGATTTCGAGGAAGCGGTGGGGTACTTCCTTGCCCAGCAGGCGGTCAACGGCATCGCCATAGGCCTGGCCTGCATCGCTCTCTTCATCGAGAATCACCGGCTGGCCGGTGTTTGATGCCTTGAGTACCGCTTGTGATTCGGGGATTACGCCGAGCAGTTTGATCGAAAGGATTTCCTCGACGTCCTGCACACCGAGCATCTCGCCTTTCTGCACGCGCTCGGGGTTGTAACGGGTCAGCAGCAGACATTCCTTGATCGGCTCGCGGCCTTCTTCAGCACGCTTGGACTTGCTTGCCAGCAGGCCGAGCATACGGTCGGAGTCACGTACCGAGGATACTTCCGGGTTGGTCACGACAATCGCTTCGTCGGCGAAATACATGGCGAAGAACGCGCCTTTTTCGATACCGGCGGGGGAGTCGCAGACCACGTAATCGAAATCGTTGGCCAGTTGCGTGATGATCTTCTCCACGCCTTCCTTGTTCAGCGCGTCCTTGTCGCGGGTCTGGCTGGCAGCCAGTACGTAGAGATTCTCCAGCCGCTTGTCCTTGATCAGGGCCTGGGTCAGCGTGGCTTCATTGTTGATGACGTTGACAAAGTCATACACCACACGGCGTTCGCAGCCCATGATCAGGTCGAGGTTGCGCAGGCCGACGTCGAAATCGACGATTACCGTTCTGTATCCGCGAAGCGCCAGGCCGGTACCGATTGCGGCGCTGGTGGTAGTTTTGCCTACGCCACCCTTGCCGGAAGTGACTACAAGAATCTTGCCCAAGGTATCAAACCCCAAATATCAGTAATAACAGTAAGTTAGACGCGTTAATTGGTGCATTGTCTGCACTGGTGACGCTTTGATTTGTGCGGCAGTATCCGTTAAAGGCGGGTGATGTTCAACACGTCTTCGGTCAGGTAGACCTGAACCGCTTGCCCCCAGTTCGGGTCACGCCTGAGTTCTTCTGCGGTCTTGTAGTTGCCGGCGATGGAGAGCATTTCGGCGCCCAGCTGCTGGCAGAAAATACGTGCATCGGTGTTGCCCCGCACACCGGCCAGAGCGCGTCCGCGCATGGCACCGTAGAGGTGAATGTTGCCGTCAGCCAATAACTCGGCCCCGGCGCTGACTGGAGCCATCACGATGAGGTCGGCGCCCTGGGCATAGACTTGCTGGCCGCCACGAATCGGTGAGGTGACCAGTTTGCTGGGGCGCAGCACCGGTTCGGCCGGCTTTTCCACTGTTTTGGCCGGGTTGGCTGCCGGTTCGATGGTTTTCTCGCGTGCTCCGGAGGGCGGCAGCAGTGGAATATCCAGCGTATTGGTTGCAGCAATGTGTGATTCGAGTACCGCCCTGACTGCCAGGGTGCGCAATCCGTGGCGCCGGCAAACGCTCATCAGTTCGGCGATATCGATCGAACCTTCACCTTCGGGAAGCTTGTCGAGGGCCAGAATCAGCGGTGTGTTCTGAAAAAATCCGGGGGCTTTCGCGACTTTTTCTGCCAGTTGCAGATTCAGGCGCTGCAGGTCGTTATGCATCAGCTCCAGAATGGTGATGGCCAGCATGCTGCCCTTGAGCTGGAAAACGGGGTCTTGGTCTAGGAGATCGGCTTGGCTCATGGTTGGCCTGCGGCGGTAAAAGGCCACGAGTTATAACCATTAGCCCGTTTTGCCGCAAGCGGCTTGGCTGGAGATTGCTGGATGGTTGGTTAACTTGCGATGGTCGTGGTTATGTAGAATCGTGGGACCTGTCTCGTCTGGAAGCCCTGGCTCATGGATCGACCGCAATTTCGCCGTGCATTTCTTCACCCGCGTTACTGGCTGCTCTGGCTGGGGTTTGCCTTGCTCTGGCTGCTGGCACAGTTGCCTTACGCCGTTCTGTTGCTGCTCGGGCGCGGGCTGGGAAGATTGATGCTGCTGGTCGCCAAATCGCGCCGGCATATCGTCGCGCGCAATCTTCAATTGTGCTTCCCGCAGCTTTCGCCGGCAGAGCGCGAACAGCTGCTGCGCAAGAACTTCGAATCGACGGCCATTGCCTTCTTCGAGATGGCCATGAGCTGGTGGTGGCCGAAAGCGCGTCTGCGCAAGCTGGCTCATGTAGAAGGGCTGGAACACCTGCAACAGGCCCAGGCAGCAGGCCAGGGCGTGATTCTGATGGCCGTGCATTTCACCACGCTGGAAATCGGCGCTTCGCTGCTCGGCCAGTTGCATACCATCGACGGCATGTACCGCGAGCATGACAATCCGTTGTTCGATTATGTGCAACGCCGCTCCCGTGAGCGGCATAACCTGGATGCCACAGCCATCGAGCGTGACGATGTGCGCGGCATGCTCAAGGTGCTGCGAGCGGGGCGGGCCATCTGGTATGCGCCGGATCAGGATTACGGACGCAAGCAGAGTATTTTTGTCCCGCTGTTTGGCGTGATGGCGGCGACGGTCACTGCGACCAGCAAGTTTGCCAAGCTGGGCAGGGCACGGGTGATACCCTTTACCCAGGAGCGCCTGGCAGACGGTTCCGGTTATCGTCTGGTGATTCACCCGCCGCTGGAGGACTTTCCGGGTGACAGTGAAGAAGCCGATTGCCTGCGCATCAACCAGTGGGTCGAGTCGGTAGTGCGGGCCAATCCCGAGCAGTATCTGTGGGCCCATCGGCGCTTCAAGACCCGCCCCGAAGGTGAAGCAAAGCTGTATTAGGCTCAGATCACGCCAGTTTGGCGAAAATGTGGAAATCTTCTGATGAGTGCAAGCGATAGCACCCCTGCGGTTACCGGGCTGATACTTTCCGGTGGCGGTGCGCGCGCTGCCTATCAGGTCGGCGTCCTGAGCGCGATTGCCGACTTGCTGCCGGATGCCGCGCATAACCCTTTTCCGGTGATCGTCGGTACCTCGGCCGGTGCTATCAATGCAGTTGCCCTGGGCTGCGGTGCGTTGCACTTTACCGATGCCATTCGCCAGCTGGCCAAGGTCTGGCAGGGCTTCCATTCGCATCAGGTATACCGCAGCGACTGGCCGGGGGTGATCCGCCAGGCCGGTCGTTTTATCGGTCATAGCCTGCTGGGAATGGGCAAGGAAGTTCCGGTGGCACTGCTGGACAATTCACCACTGCGAGAACTGCTGGAGCGCGAGCTGGACCTCAGTGGCATTGGTGCATCCATGGCGCGGCGGCGCTTGCGGGCGCTGGCTGTTACCGCGTTTGGCTATGAGTCAGGGCAGGCTGTGACCTTTTACCAGAGCCGGGCGGCGATCGAGCCCTGGGCTCGGCACGGCCGGATCGGTGTGCAGACCCGGCTGGATCTGGAACACCTGCTGGCCAGCGCGGCGATGCCGGTGATTTTTCCACCGGTCAAGGTCAATCGCGAGTATTTCGGTGATGGCGCCCTGCGTCAGGCGGCACCGATCAGCCCGGCGCTGCATCTGGGCGCCACCCGCGTACTGGTGCTGGGCGTCAGCGGCAGTACCGATTCCGGCCGGAATGCCGATTCGCGTCCCCTGACCGGCCGGCCGCCGAGCCTGGCGCAGATCAGCGGCCACATGCTCAACAGCACGTTCATCGACAGTCTGGAGGGCGATATCGAGTTGCTGGATCGCATCAATCGCATGAACGGCATGCTGCCAATGTCGGCAGAATCGGTAACGCCTGGCTTCAAGTCGGTTGAGGTGCTGGTGGTATCGCCCAGTCAGCCGCTGGACCGGATTGCTGCACGCCATCGGCATGAGTTGCCACGAGCGCTGCGGTTCTTCCTGCGCGGCGCCGGTGCCACACGCTCCAGTGGAGCCGGGGTGCTGAGTTACCTGCTGTTTGAAGCAGGTTACTGCAACGAGCTGATCGAGCTGGGTTACCAGGATGCGATGAACCAGAAAGACAAACTCAGTCAGTTTCTCGGCCTGGAGGCTGTGGCGCCTGCAGTGGTCGCAGCGAATACGCCACACGCAATGCCGGTCAGCCCAGTTGCGCCGGGATTGGTCCAGGCAGGCAGCTGACGAGGTCTTGCGAGGAGAATCTGGAAGAAAAGGGCGGGTGTAAGCGGATGCCGCCTGCCTGACATTGCGTCAGGCAGGCGTGGCACGGATCAATCGTCGGCGTTGATCTTCAGCTGGCGCATCTCGGTGTAGAGATAACGCACCTTCAGATACTCGAACGGCGAGTTCAGCTGACCGTATTCAAAGGGCGTGGTGTAGCGCTTGTCGATGCCCTGAAGCACGTATATTTCCGGATTTTCCGAACTTGCCGTAGGCACGTTGAGGAAGTCGATACTGCTGTTGGCCACGGTATCCACGACAAAGCCGGAGGTATCACGCAGGTTGGACGGGCCGAGCAGTGGCAGCACGATATACGGGCCATCGCCGGCACCGTAGTGGCCCAGGGTAGTACCGAAGTCTTCCTTCTCCTTGGGCAGTCCCATCATGGTCGCAGGATCCCACAGGCCGGCCACGCCGATAGTGGTGTTGAACAGCAGCCGTGCAGTGATGCGCATCGACTTTTCACCCTTGAGCTGCAGGACGCTGTTGAGCAGGTTGCCTACATCGCCCAGGTTGCTGAAGAAGTTGCTGACGCCGGTACGGGCGACTTCCGGGGTGACGTACTTGTAGCCGCGCACCACCGGCAGCAGCACATACTGGTCTGCCTGGTAGTTGAAACGGTAAATGGCACGGTTCACGGTTTCGAAGGGATCGTAGACATCCATGGTCTGATAAGCCGATTGCTCATAGACCTCCGAATGCAGGCTGGGGTCAAAATTCAATGACTCCAGCGGGCGGGTGTAGCCGTCTGCGTCCGGTGCGTTGGTACTGCCGGCAAATGCCAGATTGCTGCCCAGCATGAGGGCGAGCAGGAGGTATTTCTTAGCCACGGAAGAACTCCAGCATGGCGTCGGTATTGACGCGGTAGTTGATGTTGCCGCAATGCCCGCCGAGCGGATAAACGGTCAGACGGTCGCCGAAGGTGGTGCGCAGAAAGCCCAGATCACCCGGCCCGAGAATGATGTCATCGGCGTTGTGGAAGACCGCAATCTTGGGGCTGCTCTGCAGGTAGTCCTGGATATTGGCCAGACCTGTTTCATGCACCAGTTGCTGCAGGTCGCCCTGCGGATTGCTTTTCTTCCAGTGAGGCATCACCTGCTGGTTCAGGTAGCAGACGAAGTTGCAGTCCAGCGACTTGCGGTAGAGCGGAACCAGTGCGGTCTTGAAGCTTTCCTCGGTATCCAGTTTGTCTATGGTAGCCACCGGCGTGATCAGGCCACGCTTGTTGATGAAATCCGAGGTGAAGATGATGTCTGCCGAAGAGGAGCGGAACGAAGAACCGATGAGCATGGCCATCTGTTCGTCGGTCAGGCGCTCTTTGGATTCCTGGAACTTGTAGGCGGTGGCATCGGAAATACTGATGCGTCCTTCTTCCTTGAAGTACTTCGTCAGCTTGTCGGTCAGTTCGTCAAGGAAGGTGTACTTGTTGTTTACCCCGGGAATTACCACATTCACCAGGCTGTCGAGATTGTTCACCGAGGTATATAGATTGACCGAAGGGTTGATCAGCAGTACCCGGTTGAAATTGAAGCGCTTGCGCTCCTCGTCGAGCTTGCTGACAAAGGCGGCATCCGTGGCGCCCAGGCTGTAGCCGGTCAGGTCGTAATGAGTGACTTGCAGATCCTTGTGCTGATTGCTGATGGCTTCCATGACGCGGTACAGATCCCGGGCGTCGGCTGTGGAAATGCCCGGTGTGGCATCGGTAGATGCGGAAACAATGAAGTCGAAGCTGGTTGGCGAGGAAATCTGCACTACGTGGTAACCGGCGCCGTAGAACAGTTTCTTGAGGAATTCAGGCTTGCTGTCATCGTACTTGGCACCGGTGCCGGCGATGATGAAGATCAGCGGGGCCGGGCCTTTTTGCACGGCCAGCCGGTATTTCAGCTGCTTCACCGCCCAGAAGGCGTCCGGTAGCTGTTCAGCGCGCCCGGGCATCAGATCCAGCGCGTAGTCGCTCTGATCGATATCGTCGTCAGCAGGCAGTACGGGTTGTTGCGCTGGTGGTGTTGAAGCGATGGTTGCTTCGAAGGGGTTGGTCACCGGAAAACCGTAAGTGGCACGGTCGATATCGGCTGCATGGGCCGCGAAGCTCAGGGATAATCCGCCCAGAAAGGCGGCTAGAAGTTGCAAACTGCGCATGGGACAGTCTCTCAGGTTGACAATCGCCATGTAGTAGAACGATTTGAACCCGAATGCGCAATAGCTCGTAACAATATCTGCCACCAGGGGCTGTTGATTTTAATTGGCCCGGTGCTCCGTCCTGTGTTTTTCGATGCATTGACGGCGCAATCATGAACTTCTCGGGAAGGCTGTATGACACACCGTTCATTGCTGTTGTTGGTTGTACTGATTGCGTTGTGTCTTGCTGCCAGCTATGGCTTGCGTTTTGCCCTGATGGAAGATGCCCGCTGGGTCGGTCTGTGCGTGGAGCAGACGCCGCGCTGGGAGTGTCAGCTGCGATCAGTGCTGGGCTGGCTGATCCATTTTCGGGTGATTGCCTGGCTGGCATTGGCCCTGGCCTTGCCGGGTTTTTTCATTGCCCGCAAAAGTGGCGCGGTACTGGCAGTGCTGGCGCTGTGCTGCGCCATTGCGGCGCTGATCCTGTACAGCGCCAGCCTGGCGGTTTTCGCTCTGGTACTGGCTGCCTTGCGTCTGGTGCGCCGCCCGGCCGTCAGCGCCTGACGCTCGGAGCCGGGCGGGAAAGCCGCGCCGAGCGAATCAGCGCCGCACCCAGCAAGAGGCTGACCAGTGCCCAGCCGATTGCCTGCAGATTGCCCGGACCCTCCTGATACAGTTGCAATGGTACGCCGAGTCCGATCAGCGCAGCCAGCAACAACGCTTCGCGACGAGCCAGCACGACCGGTTGTAGTGCATAAAACAGCGCCGGCAGAAGCAGGGCGGCGCTGGGAAAACTCCGATAGCGGGCATCGAACACCAGCCCGAGCATCAGCACGGCGCCGGCAAAGCCGGAAGCCAGCAGCCACCAGCCGGCACGCTGGTGCAAGGCGTTGAACAGCGGCTGGCGCCAGCCACCACGGGCGGACAGGCTCAGCAGCGCATAGATCAGGACCAGCACGTTGAGGCCCAGCAAAGATCCGGCCCACAGCCACTCGCCGACAAAGCGGCTGGTAATCAGCGCCAGTTCAGCCCACAGCAGCATGCATGCCGAGCCCAGCCCGGTCAGCAGCGGCAGCAACAGGGCGGAGCGTACCGATGCAGGGCGGCCCGCCAGCAGCAGGGCGGCGAGCCCCAGCAGCAGACTGGCGCCAAACCAGCATGGCCAGGCCGGCAGGTTGGAGACGCTGCCGGCGAGGATATTTTTTTCCGCGCGATCGGCAGCAAACAGGCCCCAGTAACCACCTACGGCGCCTTCGCTTTCGCGCTTCCACGGCTGGTCAAAGGCTTCAATCAGGTTGTAGTGCCAGCCGTTCTGCTCGGCCAGTTGCACGAATCCGCGAATGAAACGTGCCTGGTTGATCCGGCTGGGCAGGGCGGTGTCCCGCTGGCGACCCTCGCTGGGCCAACCGGTTTCGCCGATGAGGATGTCCTTGGGTGCGTACTGCTCGCCGAAACGCTCACGCACCCGGGTCACCTGCGCCAGTGCCGCGTCGATGCCGGTTGGCTGGTCTTCCCAGTAGGGCAGCAGGTGGATGGTAATGAAATCCACGGCAGGCGCGACTTCCGGGTACTGCTCCCAGAACTCCCAGACATCGGCATAGGTCACCGGTTGCCTGACCTGGCTTTTTACCTGGGCGATCAGGCTGACCAGTTGTGCGCCGGTGACTTCCTTGCGCAACAGCGCCTCGTTGCCGACGATCACGCTGCGGACCACATCCGGGTTGGCGTTGGCACTTGCTATCAGTGCGTCGACTTCGCGTTGCGTGGCCAGCGGGTCGCGGCTCACCCAGGCCCCCTGCATCAGTTGCAGGCCATGTTTGCGCGCCAGTGCCGGCAGTGCCTGCATGCCGTCCATCGAATAGGTACGGATGCACCGGAAGCGTTTGGCCAGCAGCGCCAGGTCAGCGTCCATGCGTTCGGGCCGTAGCACGAAGGGCTGGTCGAAGGGCGACTGGTCCTTGTCGAACGGGCTGTAGGAGACACATTGCAGCTTGTGCGAGGGGGTCGCGCTGTCTGCCAGGGTGACGGGCTGCCCTATGCCGTACCAGAGGCCGCCAAGGGCAAACAGGGCCAGGGCGCAGGAAAACAGGTATGGCAGCAGGAGGGAACGCGAAGAGCTGGGCATGAGGGGGCGCGCTGTGAGTGATCAGGCGCGCATATTAGCGGAATCGAGCGCTGGATAAACGCGCTGTTTGTTTGCCGCGGTTAGCGTTCTGATTGGCCGGCAGACCTTGTGTTTCTGCCGCGCAATGACCAGTACAGCCGAGCTGCGCTTGCACTGCTGTGGCTGACAAAAAAGCAGCGGGATTGCTAACCGGAAAGGGGCGTGCCTGGCCGGCAAACGGTGTGCCAACTGGCCGGTTAAATCTTTGGTCGTATGTGCCCTGTTTCTACGACTTTAGTCGTCTGTTTTCCGCCA
Source organism: Pseudomonas pohangensis (assembly GCF_900105995.1). Classification (NCBI taxonomy): domain Bacteria; kingdom Pseudomonadati; phylum Pseudomonadota; class Gammaproteobacteria; order Pseudomonadales; family Pseudomonadaceae; genus Pseudomonas; species Pseudomonas pohangensis. The sequence continues at coordinate 1,318,795 of NZ_LT629785.1, forward strand.
TTGGCAGGAATAGAGTTCCGCCACCTTTCACCACCCGCGGGAAATCGAAAAATGAACGACGACATGTTCCAGCGGATTTCTTCTAATCCGCATTACCAGGAGCTCAAGGCCAAGCGCAGCCGCTTCGCCTGGATGCTCACCCTCATCATGCTGGTGGTCTATTACGGCTATATCCTGCTGATTGCCTTTGACAAGGAGTGGCTGGCCAAGCCGATTGGTGACGGCGTGATGACGCTGGGCATTCCGGTCGGTTTCGGTGTGATTGTTTTCACCGTGCTGATAACCGGTTTCTATGTGCGCCGGGCCAACACCGAGTTTGACGAGTTGACCCGCAAGGTCATCGAGGAGTCGCGTAAATGAAACGCCATAACCTTCAGGCTTTGCTGGCACTGCTGGCTACCGGCTTCTCCGGCACGCTGCTGGCGGCCGGTGGTGATCTTGGCCAGCTGGAAAAGCAGGCCACCAACTGGACGGCCATCGGCATGTTCACCGCTTTTGTGGTGATGACCCTGTTCATCACCAAGTGGGCGGCCTCGAAAACCAAATCGGCTTCCGACTTCTATACCGCCGGTGGTGGCATCACCGGCTTCCAGAACGGTCTGGCGATTGCCGGTGACTACATGTCGGCGGCCTCCTTTCTGGGTATTTCCGCTGCGGTCATGGTGGGCGGTTACGATGGCCTGATCTACTCGATCGGCTTCCTCGTCGGCTGGCCGATCCTGACCTTCCTGATGGCCGAGCGCCTGCGCAATCTCGGCAAGTTCACCTTCGCCGATGTGGCGGCCTATCGCTTCCAGCAGACGCCGATCCGCCTGTTCGCCGCGTCCGGTACTCTGGTGGTGGTGGCCTTCTACCTGATTGCACAGATGGTCGGTGCCGGTCAGTTGATCAAGCTGCTGTTCGGTCTGGAGTACTGGATTGCCGTGGTGCTGGTCGGTGGCCTGATGATGGTCTATGTACTGTTCGGCGGCATGACGGCCACTACCTGGGTGCAGATCATCAAGGCCGGACTGCTGCTGTCGGGTGCTTCCTTCATGGCGTTCATGGTGTTGCAACACTATGGCTTCTCGCCGGAAGCGATGTTTGCTGCCGCAGTGCAGGTCAAGGAAGCCGGTGCGCTGGCTGCCGGTCAGGATGCTGCCCAGGCAGCCAAAACCGGCCTGTCGATCATGGGCCCGGGCAGCTTCGTCAAGGATCCGATTTCAGCCATCTCCTTCGGCATGGCCCTGATGTTCGGTACCCTCGGTCTGCCGCACATCCTGATGCGCTTTTTCACCGTGCCGGATGGCAAGGAAGCGCGCAAGTCGGTGTTCTGGGCAACTACCTGGATCGGCTACTTCTATCTGCTGACCTTCATCATCGGTTTCGGTGCCATCGTTATGGTCTCGACCAATCCGCAGTTCCTTGATGCCGCCGGTGCCCTGCGCGGTGGTGGCAACATGGCAGCAATCCATCTGGCTGATGCGGTGGGTGGCAACCTGTTCCTCGGCTTCATCTCGGCGGTCGCCTTTGCCACCATCCTCGCGGTGGTGGCCGGGCTCACTCTGTCCGGTGCTTCGGCGGTATCGCACGACCTGTACGCCACCGTGATCAAGAAGGGCAAGGCTGATTCGGCTTCCGAGCTGAAAGTGTCGCGGCGCACCACCATGGTGCTGGGTGTGGTGGCAGTGGTTCTGGGGATTGCCTTCGAGAAGCAGAACATCGCCTTCATGGTCTCGCTGGCCTTCGCCATCGCGGCATCGGCCAACTTCCCGGTGCTGTTCATGTCGCTGATGTGGAAAAACTGCACCACCCGTGGCGCCATGGTTGGTGGCTTCATGGGGCTGATCGTGGCAGTGGTGCTGACCGTGCTGTCGAAGTCGATCTGGGTGGATATCTTCGGCAACGCCGAAGCGCTCTTCCCTTACACCTCGCCCGCGCTGTTCTCGATGATTGCCGGCTTTGGCGGGATCTGGTTCTTCTCCGTCACCGACAAGAGCGACCGTGCCCGCATCGACCGGGCCGGTTACCCGGCACAGGCCATGCGCGGCGAAACCGGTATCGGTATCTCTGCTGCTTCAGCGCACTGATCTACTGGCTACAAGGTTCCATTCAGGCAGCCTGCGGGCTGCCTTTTTCATGGACGTTGAATTTTATTCCTTGCATGGCGCGGTGGTGCAAGAGGCAAGTCAGGCGTGACGAAATGTTCGGCCATGCAGCCGCAACAGGCACAGGACAGAGTCAGGACCAGACAGCCCACTGCATAGCCGGCTAGCGATACTGCTTGTCTATTGCCTGCCGGGTGATTACGCCGTCTATCATCGACTTGCGTAGCCCGGTGACCACCGCCAGCGCGCCCAGCTCTGCCTTGCGCAACACCACCATGGCTTCCTGCAGATTGGCCCGTGCGTCAATCGTGCCGAGTTGCATGCCCTGTTTTTCCAGGCTTTGCAAAGGCGCGGGAGCGTTATCTTCGGCCGGCAGGTTGACGATGCCACGGGCCACCTCGGCGGCGGACAGCAAGACTCTGGGACCCTCGTCATGCTCGACCACCAGCCACAACGGGTGACCCTGCAAGGTCTGGCGAACCTCGTCCAGCGCTGCATCGACGCGGATGCGTGCGAAGCGCCGGTCCATTACCTGATTGACGCTGATGCTGCGCAAATGCCGGGTAATCGCGTTGGGTTCATAGTCCAGGCCGCGTTCACGCAACAGCATGTGGAATACCGACTTCTTGCCGAAGACCTCGCTGACCACCAGATTGGCCCCGACCACGACCAGCATGCCGGGCAGAATGATGTTCAGGTTGCCACTCAATTCGAGCATCGCAATCAGCGCTGCCAGGGGTGCCTGTAGCGTTGCACTCATCATGCCGACCATGCCCAGCAGGACATAGAACCCGGGCGATGCCGCAGCGTCGCCAAACACCCACGCAGCCAGCACGCCAAACAGCCCGCCCATGGCGGCGCCCACCACCAGGGTCGGGCCGATCACGCCACCCGGCAAGCCCAGGCCGATGGCGAAGGTCGTCGCCAACAGTTTCGCCACCAGCAGGGTCAGCAGCGCCGGAACCAGGTAATTGCCCAGCAGCGCGTTATTCACCGAGTCATAGCCAATCCCCATGACTTCAGGGGCCAGCATGGCAATCAGGCCGGTTGCCAGCCCGGCCAGAGTGAAGCGTAACCACAGCGGAATGCGCTGACTGAAACGTACCACCTTCGTCAGCATTTCGATGAACAGCGCCGAGATCGATCCCAGCAGCAAGGCCATGGCGAGCAGCAGGAGGATTTCCCAGTTGGTGCCAAGGCTCAGCGTCGGCACAGCGAATGCAACATGGTGGCCGTAGACAAACTGCGACACCAGCGCGGCCGACACCGAGGCCACCAGCACCGGAGTGAATCTGGCGATGCTGTATTCCATCATCACCACTTCCATCGCGAAAATGACGCCCGCCAGTGGCGTATCGAAGGAAGCAGAAATGGACGCAGCCGTCCCGCAGGCCACCAGCACCAACAGGCTGTTGTTGGGCAGCCCGAAGCGATAACCAATCACGCTGGAGGTGGCCGCGCCCAGATGCACCGCCGGACCTTCGCGGCCAACCGACTGGCCACTGACAATGCACAGGGCGGCGCCAAAGAACTGCACCAGCGCATTGCGCAGCGGCATCCGGCCGTAGTGGTAGGCGACCCGTTCCATGACGTGGGTAACACCCACCGAGCCAGCCTTGCCGAGGCGCTGGAAGATCAGCCCGACCAGCAATCCGCCGGCAACCGCCAGCCCCAGCCGCTCCAGTGGCAGTAGCTGCTCGAAATCATCCACGCCGCCGCTGAGCAGGAAGTTCTGGCCGAAAGAAATCAGCCCGCGGAATGCAACAATGATCAAGCCGGTACCCAGCCCCGCAATGGCGCCAAGCACAACCATTACCCAGAGCACTTCGCCACTGGCGAATTTTGCGCGCAGCCAGTAGAGCATGCGCACCCACAGTGCTTCACCGCTGGCGAATTTCGCCTGCAACCAGGTCAGCATCAGTACCCGCCTTGCGGTCGCAGTTGCACCGGCAGGCAGGGAGTCGGGAGAGGCAGGCAGAGGGCAGGGCGATTTGGGCTGTTCATCGGCTAACTATAACCAATTGCATCGCTGAAATTGCAGCTGGCTGCATCTGCGCTTGCAGGTATCCACAGCAACACCCGCAGCGGGTTATTCCGCCGCTGCGTCGAGACTGGCGCAGGCAAGCTCGTTCGCCGGTCTGTCACCTTCAGCACTGCACAAGCTGGCCGGTGGCTGCAAGCTGCCGGTCGTTATGTGAAGAAAAGCTGCATCCAGTTCCGCAGACTGTGACTCCAGCACCGCTCGGTGAGTGAAGGGTGACTCTCGTCGGTTAATCAGCCCCGGGCGGGAACAATCACCGCCATGGGTGTTAGCATCGGGGTGACAGAGGTCGGTTCTGGCTGTTCTGCAGGGGTGATCCGCTGCAGGCGTTTCCCGGGCAGGCCTGCCCATGCCGCCGGCGCGCCAGCGTTTGCGGCAAATTGCCATTCATACAGGGGGGCAGGATGTTCAAAGGTTTGCTGCGTCAGCTTGCATGCCTGATAGCGGGCCTGATGGTCTGTGCGGTTGCCGTTGCGCAAAGCCGTGAGCCGATAACCATCCGTTACTCCGAACGCAAGCCATTCCAGTACACCGATCAGACGGGGCAGCCGGCCGGCCTGCTTATCGGGCCAACGGTGAGCGTGTTTGCCAAGGCCGGTATCCCGGTCATCTGGAAGTCGGAGCCGTTCAATCGCAGCATGATGCGCATCCAGGCAAACCAGGGCAAAGATTGCTCGGTGGGCTGGTACAAGACTGCCGAACGGGAAACTTACGCCCGCTTCACCCAGCCCATCTATCACGACAGCCCGCAAGTGGGCTTTGCCCGCGCGGATTTTCCGGTGGCTGAAGGGGAAACCGCCAGGGCACTGCTTGCCGATGGGCGAACGCGCCTGTTGCTCAAGCAGAGTTTTGTCTACGGGGAATATCTGGACGGGCTGATCAGCAAGATTCCAGAAGACAAAGTGCAGCGCGTCTCGGTTGAAATCCCTACCTTGTTGCAGATGCTGCAGGCCGATCGGGCCGATCTGACCTTCATCAGCAAGGAGGAAGCCGCGTTCTATGCCACTGAAGCGGATTTCCCGATCAACGACTTCCAGACAATTTCGCTGCCGGATATTCCAAAGGGCGATTTTCGTTACCTGATTTGCAGCCAGCGCGTATCGCCTTCGGTGATCCAGCGTCTGGACAAGGCGATTCGCTCCGAGCTCAAGGTAGACGCAACGGATTCCCCGACCAGCTGAATCCTGCCCGCAGCTTGTCTGCAGCGCCCGGGAGCAAGTCACCTTGCGACATTCTGCTCACTGGGCACTGCGCACCGGCTGTGGTGAAATGCAGTTCAGTGCTCCGGAATCATCCTATTGAAACAGTCCAGCCCCTCCAGTCCAACCAGCCAAGGCTCGCGCTATGGCGGCCAGCACGGGCATCGCATTGTGTTTGTTACCGGCAAGGGTGGCGTTGGCAAGTCGGTGGTGGCGGCGGCGACCGCCCTGCAGTTTGCCCGTCGCGGGCACAACGTGCTGCTGGCGGAAATGGGCAGCCGCAGCTTCTACGGACCGCTGCTGGGTTTGCCGGTGGGGGTCGAGCCGGTGGCCTGGCAACAGAACATCGGCATTGCGCGCTGGGATGTTGAATCGACCCTGCGCGAATATATTTCCCATTACCTGCCGATCAAGGGCCTGACCGACAGGATTCTCGGCAACACCATGATGAAGGCACTGGTGGCGGCGGCGCCGAGCCTCTCTGAACTGGCCATGCTCGGCAAGCTGACCGCGCCGATGCGGCACACCTGGTACAAGCGTGATGTCGATGTGGTGGTGGTCGATGCCTACGCCACCGGCCAGTTCATGGCACTGCTGCGCGCCCCGCGGGGCATGGCGCAGACCGCCACGAGCGGACCGATGTACAAACACAGTTCGATCATGGCGAAGATGCTTGCCGATCCTCAGGTCTGCGAGTACCGGCTGGTGACCCTGGCCGAGGAAATGCCGGTGACCGAGGCCTGCGAGATGGCCGTCGAGTTACAGGCCGAGGTCGGCATCGCGCCACGCCTCTACTGCAATCGCCTGCTTGACCTGCCGGAGCATATTCCAGCGGCCGACCGGCATGATCCGGCCCATGATTTCGTCACCCAGATGCGCCGCATTGAGCGTCTGCAAAAATCCAGCATGGCGCGGCTCGAGGCTCTCGGCCCGGTGCAGCGCCTGCCGCTGGTGACGCGTCTGGAAACCGCTTACCTGCTCGAACAGCTGGCCGATGTGCTGGATGCCGGGGAGGGCGCAAAGCCATGAAGAGCCTGCTGGAAAATCATCGGGTGATCGTCTGCACCGGCAGTGGCGGGGTAGGCAAGACCACCACTTCGGCTGCGCTGGGTATTGCCGCGGCAAAAATGGGCAAGCGCGTGCTGGTGCTGACCATCGATCCGGCACGGCGTCTGGCTACCAGTCTGGGCATCGAGAACTGCTCGGACGATGTCTACGTACCGGGGCAGAATTTCCCCGGTGAGCTGTATGCCGGGATGATCGATCCGTCGACCATCTTCGTCGATTACATCCAGCGGCATAGCCGCAACCGCGAGGCCGCCCAGCGCCTGTTCGATTCGGTGCTCTACCAGCAGCTGTCGACCACCCTGTCCGGCTCCCAGGAGTTCACTTCGCTGGCACGTCTGCAAGATGCCGCCAGCAGTGGCGATTACGATCTGGTGATTCTGGATACACCGCCGGCGGCCCATGCGGTGGACTTCCTGCTGGCGCCGGAAAAGCTCAATGCGGTGTTTGATTCGACCATCGTCAGCCTGTTCATGGGCCGCTCCAGTGGTTTCGGCCTGGCTGCCAGCGCCTGGAAGCAGGGCATGAAGATGATCCTCGGCACCCTGACCTTTCTCACCGGTTCCGAGTTCGTGCGAAATTTCACCGAATTCTTCACCGCCATCGATGCACTGGCCCCGGAAATCCGCCAGACCAACCTGCAGGCCCAGCAACTGCTGCTCGATCCGACTACCGCCTTCGTGCTGATCAGCAGTTTCGATGCGGCGAAAATCCAGGAAGGCGAGGCCTTCCATGACCAGCTCAGCGCGGCCGGTTATCACTTGCGCAAGGTCATCGTGAACCGCGCCTGGCCACAGTGGTCACAGGCCGACGACAGCCGGCAGGCGGCGGTGCAGCAGGCATTGCGCGATGGCAAAGACCATGAGCTGGCAGCCTGTCATGCCCGTTTGCAGGCCTACTACAGTGCCCGGCGTACGCTGCATACGCGCTTCAGCGAGATCCTCAACGTGCCGGAAATGGACGGCGAGATGATCGGCCTGCCGGCACTGGAACGTCTGGCCCGCGTACTGCTGGCGGATAGCTCAGGACTTGTTCTTGAGTAACGCCGCCAGATCGGCAAACGGATTGTGTTTGGCCTGACTGGCCGCACCGCGCCCGGCATCACTGGTCTGGTAGTGCGCATCAACCTGGCGCTGGTGTTCGTTGTCGTGGCAGAACAGGCACAGCAGCTCCCAGTTGGAGCCGTCTTCGGGGTTGTTGTCGTGGTTGTGATCGCGGTGGTGCACGGTCAGTTCCATCAGCCGCTTGCCACTGAACTCGCGGCCGCAGCGTCCGCAGATATGCGGGTACATCTTCAGCGCCTTCTCGCGATAACTGGTTTCGCGGTTGCGCTGGGCCTCGGCAAGGATCTTGTCGAGTTTGCTGGTCGGGTTCTGGCTGCTCATGAGGGCGCTCTACCTGTGACGTGTCCCGTCAGTGTAATTCGCCGGGCAGCTGCTGCGAAGCGCGGGCGTAATCCACAAGCCCGAAAAAAGTGTGCCGTTATGGGTCCGGCCAGTATCAGTCTTATGTGCTTGCAGGGCAGTGCAGTCCTGTGGGAGCGCCGCCCCGGCGCGAGCTATTGGTTTATAGGTGTGGATTGGCGTTGGCTACATCGCGGCGAGTCGCCGCTCCCACAAAAGCTTTGAAATATACAGCTTGCGGCTTTACCAGCAAGCCGGGTAACGCTTTGCAGTTACCCAGCCGGCAAACAGGATCAGCGGATCCTATGCAGGTACTGCAGGTGCCGTTCGTACTGGTCGATGATGTCGCCGATCACGGCATCACGGGACCAGCCCATGATGTCGTAATCCAGCCCGCCTTCGGCCAGATGCACTTCGGCACGAAAGTATTCGCGTGTTTCTTCCGTCTCTTCGTCGCTGTCCAGCAGGGCAAAGTTGGGTTGCTCCAGCCCGTGCGGACGTACTTCATAGTGGAAGTCGGCTTCGGCGCCATGGGACACGTCAAGCCATACGCGAGAGTTCTTGAACGTCACTTCGGCGTGCAGACCCTGCTTCTGCAACTCGCTGCAGACATCCTTGCATGCCGGCAGTACCACTTTGACGATGAAGCTTTTCACATCGCTGCGCTCGGGTAGCGTCGCGATGTTGTGCAAGCGCAGCTGCCAGTCAATCGTGCCGGCAGCGGTGCCGCCACTACTGCTCGGAATCTGGTGAAACTCGCGCTTGGCCGCATCCAGGCGCAGCGCCTTGAACAGCCCCCACATGGCCGCAAGCAGGATCATGGCAAAGGGCAGCGCGCTGGCAATGGTGGCGGTTTGCAGGGCTTTCAGTCCATCGGCCAGCAGCAGCGTAGCGGCCACTACACCGATCAGGGTCGACCAGAACAGCCGTTGCCAGAGCGGTGAATCGCCCAGTTTATGGCTGCGCGAGGAGAGCATGTCGAGCACCAGTGCACCGGAGTCGGCCGAGGTGACGAAGAACACAATGACCATGACCACGGCAATCATCGATAGCAGCGTGGACCAGGGCAGTTGTTCGAGCATGGCGAACAGTGCCAGCGAGCTGTCGGCTTTGACCGTCTCGGCCAGGCTGCCGAGGTTCTCGTAGAGCACCATGTGAATGCCGGTATCACCAAAGACGGTCATCCACAGCAGGGTGAAGGCTGCGGGTACCAGCAGCACACCCAGGATGAATTCGCGGATGGTACGACCACGGGAAATCCGTGCAATGAACAGCCCGACAAAGGGCGACCAGGACAGCCACCAGCCCCAGTAAAACAGGGTCCAGCCGCCGATCCAGTCGGTCGGCTCGTAGGCGTAGAGGTTGAACGTCTTGCTGACGATCTCCGACATGTAAACGCCGGTGTTCTGCACAAAGGCCTGCAGCAGGAACGAGGTAGGCCCGACCAGCAGGACGAACATCAGCAACAGCACGGCCAGCCCGAGGTTCAGCTCGGAAAGGATGCGGATCCCTTTGTTCAGGCCGCTGGCTACCGAAATGGTGGCCAGGGTACAGGTGGCGGCGATCAGTCCGACCTGGATCGGTGCACTGACGGGCAGGCCGAACAGATGATGGAAGCCGCTGTTGATCTGCAGCACGCCAAAGCCCAGGGAGGTGGCGATGCCGAACACCGTACCGACCACGGCAAAGATATCCACCGCATGGCCGATCGGCCCGTAGATGCGTTCGCCGATCAGCGGGTAGAGCGCCGAGCGCAAGCTCAGCGGCAAGCCGTGGCGAAAACAGAAGTAGGCCAGAATCAGTGCGACGATGGCGTAGATTGCCCAGGCATGCAGGCCCCAGTGGAAGAAGGTCAGCTGCATCGCCTCACGGGCGGCCTGTACCGTGCCGCCAGCACCCACCGGCGGGCTGGCGAAGTGCATCAGCGGTTCGGCCACGCCGAAGAACATCAGGCCGATACCCATGCCGGCGCTGAACAGCATGGCAAACCAGCTGGCGTTGCGGTACTCGGGTTGACTGTGTTCAGGGCCGAGCTTGATGTCGCCATAGCGGCTGATGGCGAGAAATACCACGCTGATCAGGATCAATGCCACCGTCAGCACATAGAACCAGCTGGCGTCAGTAACGATCCAGCTCTGCGCTGCGGCGAACAGAATTTGTGTCTGTTCCTTAAAGGCAAGGCTGAACACGATGATGATGGCAATCAGGACGGTGGCTACGAAAAACACCGGCGGATTGATGGTTGAGCGCGAAGACGATTTTGCCTCCATGGATTCAGCTCTCCTTTGGATCGGATGGCCGCCAAGGGCGGAAGACTTTCAATGCAGGCCGTTAGGGTAGCCTAGATATTAATCAGACTCAAAAGAATGATAGTTTTTCTGGATTGATCAGAGTCTCTCCGGGACTGTTCCCTACGGCCTGTCACAGTCCCTCGGTAGGGTGGGCTTCAGCCCACCATTGCTGGTCGCCAGGTCGCCGGACTGCCGGTCTGAAGCCCGCCCCGGGTTAATTCTGGCGGTTAGCCTTGCCAAAGCCGGTAACCAACGCGCAGTTGTTGTGCCGCTCTCAGTCCGGCGCCAGGGTGAAGCCCTGTTTGGGGAAGTGCAGATGAATACTGCCGACCTCGGCTACGTCTCTGGCCAGAATCCAGCGGGTTGGCGTGGCACCGACCAGCTTGCCGCTGGTGGCAACCTGTCCGTAGTCGGAGGGTGTGATCCGGACCTGCTGGCCAATCTGCGGGTCTTTGCGATGCACGGCCGCGATGGCGCGGGGGGTCGCTTCTCTGGCGATGTCCAGTGCCTGCTGCGCGCTGATTTCACGCCGCCCGCCGTGGCCGAAGGCCTGCATGCGATCCATCCAGGCCAGGGTCTGCGGATAGTCGTCGAGCAAGCTGGACTCCGCCAGATCACGCAGAAACCACAGGCTGTGATAGGTGGAGAAATCGGCGTGATTGGGCTGCTTGCCGAACAGGAATGGCTGTTTCAGCATGCGTTCCAGACTCTCCAGATGCAGGCGCACACGCTGTCGCGCGGCCCGCAGGCTCAGTACCGGCAAACCAAAATTGAGGCGATCCCAGATAAACCGTGCCATGTCGGCAACTGACAGCGACTGGCGGAACTTGCGGCCCATGGCACGGGTGCTGGCGGCCATGGCGCAGGCTATGAACACTTCCAGATCCACTTCGCTGGCAAAACCCTGCTGCTGGGTGGTGAGCTTTTCCAGCGCCAGTCTGGGTTTGCCGGACAACGTGGCAATCTCGGCGGCAATCGTGCGCGTATCGCAAAAGATGTCGGCGCCGATCTGCGCCACCGGAATCTTGCGGTAACCACCGGCCAGAATCGCCAGCTGCGGACGTGGCGGCATTTCCCGGGTTATCACCGATTGCCAGTCGAGCCCGGTGTAGCCGAGCATGACGCGGATCTTTTCCGAGAAGGGTGACATCGGGTAGTGATGCAGGATCAGGTCTGACATGGGGGCTCCGCGGCTACTGATTCATGAGTGCTGACCAAGCATAGGGTAGTTGTTGCAGTGGCAGCAGGTGATTGAACGTTTCATGACAGATGACGGCTTTCCGGTTCAGTCTGGAGATTTATCTGGTAGCTCTTAACTTGGTGACTGCTTCCTTTGGCTTCTCGATGGCTGAGTCCAGATGGGCAAGCCTTCATGTAACAGCAGCTACCGGATGATGAGGGCTGCTTTTATTCTGCAAAACCAGCACCTCCGACGGCACACCGAACGGCGTCACGACAGCCTGATGCAGTATCTGCCAGTTCTCCCGGTCAGCGAAGGCGATCAGCTGCATGGGGCGGCACCCGCCAACGATGGCTGGATTCAGGCGGAATAGCGCAGACCAGACGCTGGCTACCAGGCGTGACCTGCGATTGCTGCCTTTGCCAAGGCTGGCCAGGCAGAGCAGACCATCCGGCTTCAGCACGCGCCGGGCTTCTGTGAAGAAGCAATGGATGTCCTTTTGCGAAAGCAGATCCAGTACATAGCAGCAAACAACGCGATCTACTGACTGGTCTTTGAGCGGAAATTCTATGGTGCCATCCGTCAGGGCTGCCTGTGCACGCCGGGGGTACGCTGCCAAACGCTGCCGGGTGAGATCAAGCATGACCGGGCTGATATCGCAGCCCAGATAGCGGGCTTCAGCCGGCAAGTGCCCGGCGAGCAGGCGTTGCGCCAGCTTGCCGGTGCCGCAACCGAACTCGAAGACACTGCGGGCATTGGCAAAGTCGCCATGGGCAATCAGCTCATCCAGCGCCGGGTCTTCATAGAAGCCTTGGCTATCCTGCTTCTTGCCGAAGCGGTCGTAGTAAGCCTGCGCCTCGGCCGGGGTCAAGACGTTGTCTGTGTCTGCCATCCGGACCTCACTGCGAACGGGCCTGCGCGGGCTGTGGCTTTTCCAGAATGACCAGCGCAATACCGCCGAGAATCGCCACGGACGCCACCAGCAGTCGCAGGGTCAGGGGCTCGCCGAGCAGCACAACGCCCCCTGCGGCGGCAATCACCGGCACACTCAGTTGTACCGTTGCTGCATGGCTGGCTTGCAGCAGCGGCAATGCGGTGTACCAGATGGCATAACCGATTCCGGAAGCCAGTGCGCCGGAGGCGATGGCGTAGGCAACTCCGGCGCTATCGAGTTGCGTGTTTTGCCACAGCAGCAGGCTCAGGACTGCCGCCATGGGTACTGTGCGCAGGAAATTGCCTGCAGTTACCCGGGTCGGATCGCCGCTGCCCTTGCCGCGCAGGGAATAGATGCCCCAGGCAACCCCGGCGCCGATCATCAGCAGCGAGCCCGTCAACGGGGGGGCGGAAAGCCCCGGCAGCAGGAGCCCGACCAGTCCGGCCAGTGCCAGCAGCAGGCCCAGCACCTGCAGTTTCAGCAGGCGCTCTCCGGCCCGGATGGCATAGCCGATCATCGTTGCCTGGACCGCACCAAACAGCAGCAGGGCACCGGTTCCGGCAGGCAGACTGACATAGGCCAGGGAAAACCCGCCGGCGTAGGCAAACAGCGCGAAAGCCGACGGCCAGTTGCCCGCACCGCTGGCGCTTGTCTGCCTGGAACGGACGATCAGCCAGAGAATCAGCGCACCGGAAATCAGGCGGATGCTGGTGAAACTGGCCGCATCAATGGCGGTGTCTTTGAGCGCGGCCCGGCACAGCAGCGAGTTGCCGGCAAAGGCCAGCATGGCAAGCGAGGTCAGGCTGGCGCTGCGGATATAGGACATGCAAATCTTCCTGCGAAGCATCGCTGCGAAAATGACCTGCAGCTTAATTCAGGCAGGATTCTGCCGTCTGCTGTTCTGCTTCAGGCGCCAGCGCTCATTCGTTCACGATCATCTGGAAACCGCCGAAGATCATGCGTTTGCCGTCGAAGGGCATCGGCTCGTCCGGGTTGCCCATACGCGGATCCTGCCTGGCTTTTTCCATGCCGGCATCGCGGACTGCTTTGGACGGCCAGCTGATCCAGGAGAAAACCACGGTTTCGTCCTCCTGACATTTCACCGCCATGGGGAACGAAGTCAGCTTGCCCTCCGGCACATCGTCACCCCAGCACTCCACCAGTTGCAAAGCGCCATACTCCTTGAATATGGCCGCCACCTTCCTGGCGAGTGCTATGTATTGTTGCTTGTTTGCATTCGGTACAGCGATAACGAAGCCGTCTATGTAGTCCATCTGCTGTTCTCCAGTTCAAATGCCGCGCTTGTTCAGCGGCACGCTTTGGCAGGGTTATTCCTGAATCTCCGCTTCAACCAGCATGGCCAGTTGCACCAGCGATTCCTGCCAGCCGAGGTAACACATCTCCAGCGGGATCGCCTCCGGGATGCCTTCCTGCACGATGCTCAGTTCGCTGCCGCAGGCAACGGCCTTGAGCCGGATGGTGGTGATCATGATGCCTGGCAGGGCAGGGTCATCGAAGACGTCGCTGTAGCACAGCAGCTCGTTGGGCAGTATTTCCACATACTCGCCCCCAAAGCTGTGACTGTGCTGGTTGCTGAAGTTGCAGAACGACATCCTGAATCGGCCGCCAATGCGGGCGTCCAGTTCATGCACGGTGGCGGTAAAGCCATTGGGCGGCAGCCACTTGGCCAGCGCCTCCGGGGTGATGAACGCACGAAAAATCCGTTCTGCCGGGGCGCGCAGCACCCGATGCAGGCGAACCGTATTTTCTGCCATGAGGCTGCTCCTGTGCCGGCCGCTACCGCTTGACTATAGAAGAAACTTTGCACCTTCGAGGATGCCAGTCGGCGGCTGCAAAGCTTCAGGTCTGCGGGTTCAACGCAAGCGCTGCAGGGTATAGCGGGCGATTTCCGCCAGATCATCACGCTTGACAAACAGGCCGTCGGCCGCCAGCTGCGCCAGCCCGTGCATGGCCGCCCACAGCAGTTGCGCCAGGCGCAAGGTGTTTTCTTCCGGCGGCAGTTCGCCAGCTTCCCTGAGCAAGTCAAACAGCTGCACGTACTGACGAAAGCAGTCCTTGGCGTAGCGCTGGAACTCGTCGGTATCGCTGCGCGTCTGTTCGCTGCGCCAGAGGGTCTGGCCAAACATCAGGCGATACAGCGCGCGGTGCTCCAGGGCGAAGTTCAAATAGCCCATAACCGCGCGGTACAGGCGTTCGTCCAGGCTGATGGCCGGATCATCGGTAAATCTGCCGAGCATCTGGTTGAGCAGGGCAAAACCTTGCTCGCCGATGGCGGCCAGCAATGCCTGCTTGTCGCGAAAGTGGTGGTAGGGCGCCTGCCGCGAAACGCCGACCTGTTCCGCCAGCCTCCGCAGGGAAAGCGCTTCCAGCCCTTCGCTGTCCAGCAGTGCCACACTGGCATCCAGCAGGCTTTGACGCAGGTTGCCGTGATGATAATCCGCTGTGCTGATGGCCATGTATGGGCTGTCCTGATGAACTTGACAGTGTCAGGATGGCGTCTTTATCTTGACGCCGTCAACATCCGGTTTCAGAGCCCAATTTCAAACAAGGTGCCCCCATGTCCTACAAGAGTTTCAACGTCAGCCTGCAAGACCAGATCGCCCACGTGCAGTTGTCCCGGCCCGAGGCGATGAACTCGATGAACGTCGATTTCTGGCAGGAACTGCCGCAGTGCATGCGTGAACTGGAAGCCAGTGGCGAGGCGCGGGTGATCGTTATTTCCTCCACCGGCAAACACTTCTCCGCCGGCATGGATCTGGGCGTGTTCACCAATCCCAAAGCCCTGCCCATGGGCGGGGAACAGGGGCGCATGGCGGAAAACCTGCGACGCACCGTGCTGCAATTGCAGGAGACCCTGAGCTCGCTGGAGGAAATCCGCGTGCCGGTGCTGGCCGCGATTCATGGCGGCTGCATCGGCGGGGCGCTGGACATGGTGTGTGCCGCCGACAGCCGCTATTGCAGTGCCGATGCCTATTTCACCATCAAGGAAACCGAGCTGGGCATGACCGCCGATGTCGGCACCCTGCAGCGCTTGCCCAAGTTGCTGCCGCAAGGCCTGGTGCGCGAGCTGGCCTACACCGGCCGCAAATTCAGCGCCGCCGAAGCCAAGGCGCTGGGCTTTGTCAACGAGGTGTACGAGAGTCAGGAAGCCCTGCTCGAAGGCGTGCTGGCCATCGCCGCGCAGATCGCCGCCCATTCACCGCTGGCGGTGAGCGGCTGCAAGGAAATGCTCAACTACAGCCGTGATCACAGCGTGGCAGACAGCCTGAAGTACATGGCGACCTGGCAATCGGGCATGTTCCGCCCCAACGACATGCTGAAAACCTTCCAGGCCAAAGCCAGCAAAACCACCGCCACCTTCGACAACCTGTTGCCGGTGAAAGCGGTTTTTTCCGAATAACCAAACTGTTGCTGAATGCCCCGGATGCTGGTGATGGCGCCGGGGTGCTGCGCTGCAACGGCAGACGCGTCGCGTTGCCTGCGCGGGGCAGCACCCGGACCGCTGGCTAAACGTTGATCGTGTAATTCAGGGTAGCTTCATCGCCGGTCATGCCGCGAAATCCCCAGCAATGCGCGGGTTGCTCGAACAGCGTGATTTCGACATCAACCGGCGGTATCGCCAGTTCACGCTCGAAGGCCGCAAAAATTTCCTTGATCAGCTGCTTTTTGCTGGCTTCGCTGCGCCCGGCAATCATGCTGATTTCGATCACGGTGTACTGCTCTGATCGGCCGCCCGGGTAATAGAAGTTGCTTTTATCCAGCGGGACAAAGCGCTGGGCACGTTTGTCTTCGGGCAAGCCGAGCACCCGGGTCATGCAGCCATGCAGTACATCAGACATCTTTGCCTTGTTGGCATTGAGCAGGGTATCGATGCCATAAATGGTGATCATCCGGATTCCTTGGTAATTCTTGAGCAGTTCGGCCTTGCGCCATTGCGTCTCACTTTACCGCCAAATTGAATCGTCAGTGCTCAGTCGTTTGCATTCGCACTGACCCGGTGATTGCAGATCATGGGCTGGTCAATAGCGGGAGGGCGGACAGTGCTGCAAAATAAATCTGTCCCCTTTTGAATTGCGGACTATGCTGCTGCAAAATAAATCTGTCCCCTTTTTTCCTTGAGTCCATTGCAGCAGTATCAGGATGAAAGTCTAACTGAGAGATGAACTAATGTTTGTGAAAACTAAATATGCACCTATTAAACTGGTTGTGTGTGCTGGTCTATTAATATTTATATTTTCTTTTGAGTTAAAGGCTCAAAATTATATTCAGCCAACTGGCCCTGTAGAGGGAATTAGCCAGGAAAAGCTTAAGGAGCTTAGGGCTAGAGTTTCACCTTTAATATATAGACAGTCTCCAAGTGATTTTGGGGGTGCGATTGCATGCTCTAAAGCTTTATGTGATCGTTTTGGAGTCCCGGTACCGGAAGGTATGGAAATTGATTCAAAAGAAGAAATAGGTGTTGAGGTGCGTTTGCAAATTAAGCCGGAATGGATAACGGAAAAGCCTGCAACTATCCCGCCATCGCATTATACCTGCCAGTTTATTGTAATGTTTCCCTCTAAATGGGATGTTTATACAGCAGACGGATCCAGTGATTGGGCTCAAGTTGAGTTGGTTGCGAAATCTTCCCTTGTACGCAGTCTAAGATTTGACGACAAAAAATTCAGTCGTGAAAAAATTGAAAAAATTAATAATATTCACTCTTACAGAAGCATTAGGTCAGCAGATAAGAGTAGAAATATTACAAATTCTCTAGAGGCTTTAGAGGTTCATAAAGAAATCGCTCCTGGGCTGGGCATTGCAATAGTCCGAGATATCGGCTGCGATAAGATTATAAGTGAGGATCGTATCGAGCTTTATATTCCGACTAAATCCGCATATCCATCCGGCCCTGACAAGACAAGGGCGACGTTGAGTGATAAATTTTTTAAAGAAATATTACTTCCCTCTAGATTCTCTCAAGAAATGAATAAATTCACATTTAATAACCGACCTGCAAGCTAAGGATTTGTCCATGAACAACACGAGTGCTTCTGGCACTTCTCTGCCGTTCGTTTATATCTTGCCACTGCAACTCACTGGTCAGCCTGATGCAATCACTCAGGCTTTGAAAAGAATGCGTTTCTTGCCTTCCCACAGCGTGGCAACGCCAATTTCCCTGAGCTTGTCGAGGTCGGAGGTGATGGTCGCAAAGTGATTGCCGGCCAGGGTGCCGGCTTTCGAGGCGAACTGGACGCAGCCGTAGGCGATCTGGGAAAAAGGGGACAGATTTATTTATTGGGTCATTGTCTGCTTCTGGCACTTCTCTGCCGTTCGTTTATATCCTGCCACTGCTACTCACTGGTCAGCCTGATGCAATCACTCAGGCTTTGAAAAGAATGCTTTTCTTGCCTTCCCACAGTGTGGCAACGCCAATTTCCCTGAGCTTGTCGAGGTCGGAGGTGATGGTTGCAAAGTGATTGCCGGCCAGGGTGCCGGCTTTCGAGGCGAACCGGACGCAGCCGTAGGCGATCAGTATTTCCGTTTCGCTTTTGCCCTTGGGATACAGGAGTATCTGGCCGGGGGCGGGGTAGGAGGTGGCGTCTTCGTACTCGACAGCAAAGTCCCTGTCACCCAGCGGAATCCACACACCCTCGCCACTCCAGCGCACATGGACGATCTCGCCGGCAAAGGGCATCGCTTTGCGAAAGATGGCGCAGGTTTTCGGGGATTTGCGCTCTTCAAATACGGCTGTAAACGCATGTCCGGCTATTTCGATAATCATCCTGACCTCGCTGGCTTGCTGCGGCTGGTTGACGTCTGGTGCTGATGGGTTCGGCAAATCATGGTTGGTCTTTCCGGCGCCGCAACTGTGCGTGCCCTGGCGGAAACCACCACCATGAAGCCGCGACCGCCAGGGCAAACAGCGTGTAGGCGGCGGTGAAGACCCAGGGCGAGGCCTCCCAGAACAACAGGGCTTGCAGCCAGTGCTCGATGAAGCTGCCCTGGTAAGTGCCGGTGTTGGCTTGCCGCCGTAGCCACTGCTCCAGCGTGGTGAGCGGGCAATCGATGCCCAGCCAGGCTTGTGTCGCTACAAAGACGATAGTCGCCAGATGGGCCAGCCGGAACCAGAGCGAGTTGACCCAGTGCCATTTGCGCAGATTGCCGATCACTATCAGAGCCAGCCCACCGATGACGAACAGCACCAGAGCGGTATGCAGGATAAGTACGGCATCGGCCAGCAACTGAAAATGCAGGGGCTCGGTCATGTGAAATGCCTGACGATCAGGTTAGCTGCCGCAGAACAACTACTGCGCTTGATGCCCGGGGCGTTTATTCAAGCCATTTTCTGAGCTTGGCCTTCATATCGTTGACCTTGCCTTCGCCGGCATCCTTGAGTTCGGCAATCGCCTGATTGGCTTCATTGATATTGCTTTTGAGGCTTTCGAGGGCATTGGCAATATTCAGTTTGAGTTCGGCGCTGGCTTTCTGGTTTTCCGCTTCGGCCTTTTCCTTTTCGGCGTCTGCAGTGAGCGATTCCAGCTGTTTGTTCCAGAGTTCGATCTGGCTTTCCAGCTTCTTGGTCAGATTGTCTTTGATGCTCATGCTTTGGTCCTTTTGATGCCCGGGGGCAGGGGTAATCGAGCCTTCAACAATAACCCTTCAATCCATTGCCTGCCATGTCGCATTCCAGCACTTTGATCAGAAAGCTGTACTCCAGCGCCACATCGCGCAGCGCCTGATAGCGGCCGCTCATGCCACCGTGACCGGCGTCGAGGTCGGTTTTCAGCAGCAGCAGGTTGTTGTCGGTCTTGTGCGCACGCAGCTTGGCAACCCATTTGGCGGCTTCCCAGTACTGCACGCGGCTGTCGTTGTAGCCGGCGACCACCAGCAGCGGCGGATAAGCCTGGTTGCTGACATTCTCGTAGGGCGCGTAGCTCTGGATGCGCGCGAATACCGCAGGATCACGGGGGTCGCCCCATTCATCGTATTCGGTGACGGTCAGCGGCAGATCGGGGTTCTGCATGGTGTTGAGCACGTCGACGAAGGGCACTTCGGCTATTGCCGCGCCGAACAGTTCGGGACGCTGGTTGAGCACCGCGCCGATCAGCAGGCCACCGGCACTGCCGCCGCTGATGGCCAGTTGCGCGGGGGTGGTGTAGCCATCGGCGATCAGCTGTTCGGCGCAGGCGATGAAGTCGCTGAAGCTGTTCTGCTTGTGTTCCAGCTTGCCGGCGCGGTACCAGGCTTCACCCAGCTCGCCACCGCCGCGCACATGGGCGATGGCGAAGATGAAGCCGCGCTCCAGCAGGCTCAGGCGGGCATGGGAAAACCACGGATCGAGGCATTCGCCGTAGGCGCCGTAGCCGTAGAGATAGAGCGGCGCGGGCTGGCCGAGCACCTCGCGCCGGGCCACCAGACTGATCGGTACGCGGGTGCCGTCCGGCGCGCTGGCCCAGACCCGCTGGCTGACATAGGCATCGGCGTCGAAGGGGCCGAGCACGGCAGTTTCCTTGAGCACCTGCTGGGCGCCGCTGGCGAGGTCGAGCTGGCGGATCTGCGCCGGGCGGTTGAGGGCTTCGTAGCGCAGGCGAATCTGCGGGCTGGCGAACTCCAGGGTGTCCTGGATCGACAGGCTGTAGGCGGCATCCGGCAGTTGCACGCGGTAGCCGGGCAGGCCGGCGGGATGCACCTGGATCACCGGCAGGCCGGCTTCGCGCAGGCTGAGGACAAAGGCGCCGGCATTCAGGCTGAAGCCTTCGAGCATCACCTGCGGATCATGGGCGATCAGCTCGTGCCACTGTGCGCGACCGGGGAATTGTTGCGCGGCAGCGCTGGCCTCGACGGCGTACAGGGCGAAGTTGATGCCGCTCTGGTTGCTGCGGATCAGCCAGTGCCACTGGCCATCGAGCAGGCCGTGATCGACATCGTAGTCATGTTCTTCTTCCCGTGCGGCGATGCAGCGGAAGGCGTCCTGCGGCGTGGCGGCATCCAGCACCCACACCTCGCTGGTGGTTTTGCTGCCCAGATGCAGGATCAACTGGCGTTCGGAACTGCTGCGGTAGCAGTGCAGGAAGAAACGCCCGTCGCTTTCCTCGAAAACCATCTCGGCGCCTGTGTTGCCCAGCGTATGCCGGTAGAGCTTGTGCGGGCGGTGGGTGTCGTCCAGTTCGCCGAAGAACAGCGTGCGGTTGTCATTGGCCCAGGTCAGGCTGCCATCGCAGTCGGCAAAGGGCAGGGCGGTGATGGTGCCGCTGCTGAGGTCCTTGACGAACAGCTGGTAAATCTCGTCGCCACTGCTGTCGAGGCTGTAGGCCAGCTGGTTGTGATCGGGGCTGATGCTGAACGCGCCGAGGGCAAGATAACCGCCCGCCGCCAGTGCGTTGGGGTCCAGCAGCAGTTGCTCGCCGGCTTGATCGACCTCCAGCGAACCGTCCGCCGGACGTGGGCAACGGTAGTGCCGCGGGTATTCATCGCCGGCAGTGGTGCGCTGGTAGTACAGCCACGGGCCCCAGGGCGAGGGCAGCGACAGGTCGGTTTCGCGGATGCGGCTCTTGATCTCGTGGAACAGGCTTTCGCGCAGCTCGGCCTGATCGGCCAGTCGGGCTTCGAGCCAGGCATTTTCCTGCTGCAGATAGGCCAGCACCTCGGCATCATCGCGCTGCTCCAGCCAGGCGTAGGGATCCGGTGTATCGGCGAGGCGGGCGACGGGAACTGCAGGCATGGGAGATTCTCTGGGGGATACGGGGGCGCCGGAGCGGCGAAAAGCCGTTATCATAAGCGCCCCTTTGCCAGCCCGGCCATCGACCATCATGACCGAAAACGATTATCTGCTTGCCTGGAGCGCCTACGCCGTTGCCGGACTCGGTTGCCTGCTGGTGTGGTGCCTGATGACTGACTGGATGTGGCGCTGGCTGCGCGAGCCGCTGCGGCTGGTGGTGGCGGTGCTGCTGTTTACCCCGACCGTGGTCGATCCGGGCAAGGATTTCATGGCGCCGGCGATCGCCATTGCCGCGATGGATCTGCTGCTCAAGGTCGGTGATAACGCCTGGCGGGCCCTGGCCGATCTTTCCAGCTACATGCTGGTAGCTTTTGCCGTGTATCTGGTGCTGGTTGTCATCCGCTGGCCGATCGAGCGTGCCATACGCCGTTTGCGTCAGCCGCGCGCTCCGGCAAACAACCTTGAGCCGGAACCGACCCTGCGCGAGATACTGGATGACGGCAATACCTGGATCGACCAGAACGGCGACCGCCGGCTACGGGTTGATCCGCACCTCTGACAGCCCGGCGGCGGGCTGCATCCCCGGCCAATGCCAACTGCAACTGCGGGTGAAGCATGTGTGAATTGCTCGGCATGAGTGCCAGCGTACCTACCGATATCGTGTTCAGCTTCACCGGCCTGATGCAGCGCGGCGGGCGCACCGGGCCGCACCGTGACGGCTGGGGCATTGCCTTCTACGAGGGGCGTGGCCTGCGCCTGTTCCAGGACCCGGCCGCCAGCAGCGAATCGGAAGTGGCGCGACTGGTGCAGCGCTACCCGATCAAGAGCGAGACGGTGATCGGGCATATCCGCCAGGCCAATGTCGGGCGCATCTGTCTGGCCAACACCCATCCCTTCGTGCGGGAGCTGTGGGGGCGCAACTGGTGTTTTGCGCACAACGGGCAACTGGCGGACTTTCACCCGCAAGCGGGTTTTTACCGGCCGGTGGGCGATACCGACAGCGAGGCGGCTTTCTGCGAGCTGCTCAATCGCGTGCGTCAGAGCTTTCCCGAACCGGTGGCGCTGGAGCTGCTGTTGCCCGGGCTGGTTGCCAGCTGTGCGGGTTTCAGCCGGCTGGGGGTATTCAACTGCCTGCTGAGTGATGGCGACTGGTTGTTCACCTTCTGCTCGACCAAGCTGGCGCATATCACCCGGCGCGCGCCCTTTGGCCCGGCGCAACTCAAGGACGCCGAGTTGACCGTGGATTTCCAGGCAGAAACCACGCCCACGGATGTGGTCAGCGTGATTGCTACCGAAGCACTGACGGCGAATGAGCCATGGACACTGTATGCGCCGGGCGAGTGGCGCCTGTGGCGCGCCGGCGAGTGTATTGCCAGTGGTGTGGTTGCTGGCTGATCCGGCCCCCTGTAGGAGCGGGCTTGCCCGCGATCAGTGGCGGGCTAATGCATCGCCGGCAAGCCGGCTCCTACGCAGACTTTATTCGCTGGCAGGTTCTGTGCCGGACCTGCTGCCAGTGCAACTCAGTTTGCGGTACGGCTGGCCGCCTGCTCCTGACGGGCATAAAACAGGCACAGCGGCAGCAGGATCGGCAGGCTGCTGAGCAGGATCACCAGCAGCATCAGGATGACTCTGGGGTCCGTGAAGTTCTGGCTGACGATCACCAGGGCTGCGGCCAGGTTGGGTTGCGCGCAGTTGATTGAAAGCACTCTGCGCCGGCCAGGCTGCGGGCCGCCGAGCAGCCAGCCGGCCAGACAGGCAAGCAGCAGGAACATGAACGCTGCAAGGAACGCATGGCTGCCGATAATTCCGAGCAATTCCTGCCAGTGCACGGCCGGCAGCAGAATGCAGATCAGTACGGTGCACAGTGTCGAGATGCCTTGCACGCTGTTGTGCAGCATGGTCGCCCAGTAAGGCAGGCGCGCGCGCATCACCAGCCCGATGAGCAGCGGCAGCAGGACGGTGAAAATCAGCGTGAGTACGATGGACTGCGCGCTTACGTGAACGCCGTCGAGCAGCAGTGGCAGCAGCACCGGCTGGCTGAACACAGCCAGCACCAGAACGATTATCAGCAGGCCGACGGTAATCGCCGGTTCACCTTTGGCCAGGGCGACCAGCTTGATCACTACCGGACCGCCGGGGGCGGTTGCCAGTACCATCAGGCCGGCGGTGAGCATCGGGTCCAGTTGAAACAGCCGGGCAACGCCGAAGGCCAGCGCAGGCAACACCACAAAGTTGGCCAGCAGCGCCCGCGCCAGCCAGCCACGATCGGTTAGTGACGAGGAGATTTCGCGCACGCTCAGCAACATGCCGACACCGAGCATGGTCGAGACTACGAAGACGATGGCAAGCAACTGGCCGATGATCTGCATCAGACAAACCTTGAGCGCAGCGGGGCGTGCAGGGCCCGAATGGCCGGCAGCACGCTGCTGCGGAGTTGAATGGAGGATGGATAACCGTGATCCATGGTGCCATTTCCTGTGATGGGTGAACTAGAGGACGCTGGTATCGCCAGCCGCCGAGTGCAGGCGGATTTGCGCGTATGCACAGTCGCCGGTACCGCGCTGGAAGATGCTGTTGGCGATCAGCCAGACGCGGGTAATGCGCGCCGGTGGTTCGCCCATGTACTTGCGGTAGTCGTCGTGCAGGTTGCGGCGTTCGTCCAGCCACTGTCCCAGCCCCGCCTGACCGCTGCGCACCACCACGTGGTACTCGATGCCTTTCCAGTTCGGTAACGGGCAGTCATAGCCGGTGCCTTCGGGCAGGGTGCTGCTCCAGTAGTAGGTGATGTCGCGGCCGTTATCGAACTCTACCGCCAGGCTCAGGTAGTCATGGCTGGGCACGGCATCCTCGCGCAGGGTCGAGGGCAACTGGTTGATGCACCAGCGCCAGCTGATCTCGCTGTGTGCCGTCAGCGGCAGGTCGACATCCTTCTGCAGGATGCCGACGTCGGCGTGGGTGTGGCAGTGGATGCACGCCTGGCCGTGCGCGTCCTGCTGTTGCCGGTAGATTTCGCCCGGGCCCAGATGCCACAGGTAGTGCCAGCCGGGCGGGGTGGTGTCGCCCTGCTCGATGCGTTGCAGTTCGGCCTGGATACGGCCCTGATAGTCGCCATGGGCGAGCAGCTGTTGCAGGCCTTCAGCTGCGCTGCCGTTCCAGCGGATCATCAGAATTTTCAGCTCGCCGCCGAGGGACTGGTACACCGCGTCACTCTGCTTGCGCTGACCCTGGGCATCGGCCCAGTCATTGGGAAAGTAGTTGCCGAAAGTCAGCTCGCCGCCGCTTTGCGCGACAAACGAGTGACTGTTGCGCGTACCACGAAAGATCTCGCCCTGGGCACCGACCTTGCACCACAACTGCAGGGCAGGATTCAGGTAGATATCGAGGAAGCGGTTGGCATACACGCGGCCTTCGACGAAGTAGCTGACCGCGTCGCCTGCCTGCAGCACAAAGTTGCCGGGAAACCAGGGTGCCTGGGTGGCCGGCAGGGTCAGCCAGGCGTAGTTGCCCACGCTGGCCGGGGTGGCCTGATCGAGCAGTTGCTGCATGCCGCGGGTAAAGGCCTGCAGATCCGGCGGTGCGCTAACCTCGGCGCGCAGACGCCTGAGCAGTGAACGACCTGCCAGCCTGCCGGCTACGCCGAGTTCGGTGAAGATGCCTGCCATGGGTCAATCCTTGGGTCGTGCCAAGCCGGAGCTGTCAGGCAGTGAGCATGGCCCACTCTGCGCGGCTGCACAAACCGGCGTTTGCCGCTGCCGCAAGCAAGCGCCAGGCGCGGTCGCGGCTCATGGCTGTTTTGTCTCTATGGTGGTGACAGATCTGCCGGGCTGGCGCAGGGGCGGGAAATCCTCGGGGGTCAGGGTTTCCTTGTCCAGCAGCAGGCGGGCACCCTGGCGGAGGTTGTCGTGCTGTTCCTGCAGCAGGGCTTTGGCTCTGGCATAGGCTTCGTCGAGCAGGGCTTTGACGCACAGGTCGATTTCCCGCGCGGTCTGTTCCGAGTAGTCCTTTTCCCGCAGGCTGATCGCATGCTCGCCCAGGTAGCTGGCACTCTGGCGTTCCAGTACCGCCTGGCCGACATCACTCATGCCGAAGCGGGTGACGATCTGCCGGGCAATATCGGTTGCCTTGCCCAGATCATCGGCCGCGCCGGTGGATATTTCAGCGAATACCAGCTGTTCCGCCGCACGCCCGGCCAGCAGCACCACCATGCGGTTCTTGAGCTCCTGCAGGGTAATCAGGAAGCGGTCTTCGGTGGGCCGCTGCAGGGTGTAGCCCAGCGCGCCGACCGAGCGCGGGATGATCGAAACCTTGTGTACCGGGTCCATGCCTTCGAGACTGGCGGCGGCCAGCGCGTGGCCCATTTCATGGTGGGCCACCACTTCCCGCTCATGGGGCAGCAGCAGCCGACCATGGCGTTCACTGCCGACCACGATGCGCTCCACCGCTGCCGTGAAATCTTCCATGCCTACCTGCTCGGCACCACGGCGGGTGGCGAGGATGGCCGCTTCGTTGACCAGGTTGGCCAGATCGGCGCCGGAAAAGCCGGTGGTAATGCCGGCAACCGGTTCCAGGTCGAGATCTGCGGCTACCTGGATGCGTTTCACATGGACCTTGAGAATCTCGATACGGCCGCGGCGATCGGGGCGGTCGATGACAATCTGGCGGTCGAAGCGGCCGGCGCGCAACAACGCCGGATCGAGTATTTCCGGACGGTTGGTGGCCGCCAGCAGCACCACGCCTTCGCGTGTATCGAAACCGTCGAGTTCGGCGAGCAACTGGTTGAGGGTCTGCTCCTTCTCGTCGTTGCCACCGAAGCTGCCGGCGCCACGGGCCTTGCCCAGCGCGTCGAGTTCATCGATGAAAATGATGCAGGGCGCGGATTTGCGCGCCTGTTCGAACAGGTCACGCACCCGCGCCGCACCGACACCGACAAACATCTCGACGAACTCCGAGCCGGAAATGGAAAAGAACGGCACATTGGCTTCGCCAGCCACCGCCTTGGCCACCAGCGTCTTGCCGGTGCCGGGCGGCCCGACCAGCAGGATGCCCTTGGGTATGCGCGCACCCAGGCGGCTGTACCTGGGCTGGTCCTTGAGGAAGGACACCACTTCCATCAGCTCGCTTTTGGCCTCGTCGATTCCGGCGACGTCGTTGAAGGTCACCCCGGTGTCACGCTGCACGAATACCTTGGCCCTGGACTTGCCGACGCTGACCATGCCGCCCAGCCCCTGTTTGTCGACCATGCGCCGGATCAGCAGGCTCCAGAGGGCGAAGATCAGGATAAACGGCAGCAGCCAGCCGAGTATGTTGCTCAGCAGCCCGCCCTGCAGGGTGCCGGTGAAGGTGACATTGGATTGCTCCAGCGCCTGCGCCAGTTCGGGCTCCACCCGTATGGTGCGGAACTGGCTGTGCTGGTTGATCGGCTCCTTGAGGGTGCCGGTGATTTCCTGCTGCTCGATGCGCAGATCACCGAGTTTGTTTTCCTTGAGCAGGCGCAGGAATTCGCTGTAGGGCAGCGCTTCGATGGTGCTGCGCTCGGCCCACCAGCCCTGTGCGGTCAGCAGCAGGCTGAAGGCCAGCAGAAAGTACCAGACGGTCCATTGATTGGGCTTTTGCATGGTGACAGTCCTTGCAATGCATACCGGCTTATTTTGCTGCTGCTGCCGTAGCGATGCATTGATCTGGACAAGGTTTTGCGTGCAAGAAGGGGCGGATTCCGGGCGTGAGGCCGGTTATGCCAGATTCGCGGCTGGCAAGCTCGTCAGGCCGACACGCCAGGTGCGTGTCGGCGGGTGCGAAGGGTGGCAGGCGCTTTGCAGTGTGCGTGCCGGGGTTGGCGCCACGCCTGCCATGGCCTGAACGGCAACCCGTGGCCGATTGGCCGGTGGGTCGGGAGCTGGCTCAGTCGGTTTGTTCGACGGTGACGCGTACCGGAATCCACTGGTTGAGCACTTTGTCCACGCTGCCGTCCTGCTGCATCGCGGCCAGCTGCTGGTTGAGCATGTCGAGCAATTGCGGCTGGTCCTTGTTGACGGCCCAGGCCAGATGTTCTTCGGTCAAAGGGTTGCGCAGGCTCATCAGGCTTGAGTAGCGGCGGTCCTGATCGACCATCCAGCTGGTCACCGAGTCATGCACCAGACAGTCGATTTCACCCTTGAGCAGGGCATCGAGGGCCGGTTCCACCGAGGCAAACGAGCGCAGCGTGGTCATGCCGGCGAATTTCTGTACAAAGGCGGCACCGGTGGTGTCGGCGACATAACCGATACGCACATTCGGCTGCAGGATATTGGTCGGGCTGCTGTAGCGGGCTACATCCTCAACGCGAATGATCGCCATCTGGCCGATGCTGAAGTAGGACTTGGTGAAATCGACTTTTGCGGCACGCTCGGGGGTGATGCTCATGCCGGACATGATCACGTCGATATCGCCTTGTTGCAGCGCCATGATCAGGCTGCTCCAGGGCATCACCTTGAACTGGAAGTCCTTGCCGCTGCGCAGGCTCAGCATGCTGGCGAAGTCCGCATCGATGCCGACCACCTTGCCATCGACCACTTCACTTAGTGGCGGATAGTCGCCGGAGGTGCCGACGCGGATGACCTTGTTGTCCAGCACGTTGCCGGCAACAGCAGCGCCAGTAGCCAGCAGGCAGCACCAGGCAAGCAGAAGAGAACGCAATGAAGGCATGTCAGTAGATCCTTTGAGAGGCGGATGATGGCTGTCCCAGCCGTACAGGCCCGCAGTCTAGAACAGCAGGCTCATCCGTTGCCAATAACCCGGGTAATTTGTGAATGCCCCGACGTTCAGGCAGCCTGCACGGCTATGATGCGCACCTTGCTGTGCGCCAGTTGGAGAAGCGGGTGAGCAAAGAGTTCAATCAAGAGGTGCTATTGGCGGAAGTGCATGATGCCTTCGGCCGCATCCGCGTGGTCGAGATCGGTGACTACCGTTTTCTCGAATTCGGCGAGCAGGTCGAGCAGAGCTGCGTGTTCACCCGTGATCCGGCCTGGCTGGAGTACGACTACACACGGGCCATGCTGCTCGGTGCCTTGCTCCACGAGGCGCCGGAAACCGCGCTGTTTCTCGGCCTGGGAGCGGGCAATCTGACCCAGTGTTGCCTGCAGTTCCTGCCCCTGGAGGACGTCGAGGTCATCGAGTTGCGCCCGGAGGTGCCACGTCTGGCCATGGAATTTCTCGGTCTGGGCGATGATCCGCGGTTGACCCTGCGCATTGGTGATGCGCTGGAACTGCTGGCCAGCGCCGAAACGGCCGACCTGATCTTCCTCGACCTGTATACCGACACTGGTCCGGGCGCCGGCCATCTGGCCTGGCGCTTCCTGCAGGACTGCCAGCAGAAACTCAACCCCGGTGGCTGGCTGGTGATCAACCAGTGGGGCACGGATAATGACAAGCCCCTCGGCGCGGCGCTGTTTCGCGGGCTGTTTCACCGGCATTACTGGGAAGTTCCGGTCAAGGAAGGCAACGTGGTTCTGCTGATCCCGGCCAGTCTGGAGCAGACCCTGGATGTTGCGGCTGTGCAGCAACGGATTGAGCGACTGGCGCCGGCGCTGGGTTATTCGCTGTTGCCCCTGCTGGATGCGCTGCGTCCGGCCAGTTGAGTGGCCGGCGGGACGAACAGTACCGATCCATTTTCTGATTTCACGAGTGATCCACGGCAGTGACCCAGCTTCCACCCTCCACAAGTATTTCCGCGCTGGCGCTGACCGCCCCGGTGGCCATGGGCTATATCCCGCTGGGCACGGTGTTCGGCTTTCTGTTTGTGCAGGCCGGCGGTGCCTGGTGGCTGGCCATCTGCAGCAGTCTGCTGGTCTACGCCGGCGCCGCGCAGTACATGATGATTCCGCTGCTGGCGGCCGGCATGTCTACCGCCAGCATTGCGCTGGCCACGCTGATCATCAATTCGCGACACGTGTTCTACGGTTTGTCGCTGCTGAATCGTTTGCCCGCAAGTCGCTGGCAGCGCTGGTATGTGATCTTCGGCCTGACCGATGAAACCTATTCGCTGATCACCACGCTGCCCGCCGGTAGCGACGAGCGCACCATGTTCCGCGTGACCCTGCTCAATCAGGGCTGGTGGGTGCTGGGTACGGCGCTCGGTGCATTGATCGGCGCACAGGCCAAGGTGACGCTGGCCGGACTGGATTTTGCCCTGGTCGCCCTGTTCTGTGTGTTGACGGTGGAGCAGTGGCGCACGCGTAAAAGTTCTGCACCGCTGTGGATAGCCCTGCTGGCCTTGGCCATTGCCTGGCCCTTGTCGGCCCGCCACGCCATGGTCATCGCGATTGCCCTGAGCGTACTGGCCGTGGTGTTTCTGGAGTTGCAGCGCAAGCGCAGCAACGGGGTAAAGCGATGACCGACAACCTCTATGTGCTCGGGGTGATCGTTGCCATGGCGCTGGTCACCCTGGCCTTGCGCGCCTTGCCGTTTGTCGCCGGGCAGTGGTTGCAGCAGCACCCGCTGGTGCATCGTCTGGGCCAGTTTCTGCCGCTGGCGATCATGACCCTGCTGCTGGCAAGCTCTACCCTGGGCGCCATGGCCGACGATCCCCACAGCCCCTGGCCCGAGCTGACGGCCGTGTTGCTGGTGGCGCTGCTGCAATGGTTCAGCAAAAACGCCTTGCTGAGTATTCTGCTGGGCACCGGGGTTTATGTGCTGTTGCGCAACTTCAGTTGAAATGCGGATTGTGGCGGAATTGCCGGTCGCTTATAGCGGCAGGCTGCAGTCCTGCTGGGCTATGCTGGAAGCTGTTGACCATTGACCGAATGACGGGAAATCCGAAGATGCTCAAACGCCTGCTCAGGGGTTTCACACTGTGTATCGCGCTGTTGGCCTGGCCGGTGACCGGCGTGCTGGCCGAGATTCAGCCCGAGCAGGCCGGGGTCGAGGTTCTGCCGGCCCATGACGGGCAGCACTGGTTCTGGATATGGGGCAACCGTGCGCCAAGCATGATCGACGGCCGCGCCCTGTTGTTCGATGACAACGGCAAGATGCTCGGTCAGCTGGATACCGGTTTCTGGTTCAACAGCCTGTTGCCGGCGCCGTCACGCAACGAACTGTTTGCCGTTGAAACCTATTTCAGCCGTGGCACCCGTGGCACCCGCAGCGACATGGTCACGGTCTATGACCCGCTGACCCTCAGCCCCAAGCGCGAAATTGCCATTCCGCCCAAGCGCATCAATGCTCTGGGCAATACCGGCCTGAGTGTGCTGTCGGATGACGAGCGTTTTCTGCTGGTGCTGAATTTCACCCCGGCGCAGTCGATCAGCATTGTCGATCTGGATGCCGACCGCTTTGTCGGCGAGGTGGAGACGCCCGGTTGTGCCTCGATCTATCCGGCCGGTGCGCGGGATTTCTATTCCATCTGTGGTGACGGCGGTTTCCTGCATCTGCGGCTGGGCGAGCAGGGCGAGGTGGTGCTCAAGGAACGCAGCAAACCGCTGTTCGATCCGCTCAAGGACCTGCTGTCCACGGCCGCTTCACGGATTGGCGATACCTGGTACTTCGTCTCCCGCGAGGGTCAGGCCTATGCGATTCAGATGGGCGCCGAACAGCTGCAGGTGAGCAAGCAGTGGTCGCTGGTCAGTGCCAGCGAACGGGATGACGACTGGCGCATCAGCGGCGTGCAGCACACGGCGGTGCACGGCGAAAGCGGCCGGCTGTTTGTGCTGATGCACCAGGGCGGGCCGGAGACCTTCCAGGAGCCGGGCACCGAGGTCTGGGTTTACAACGTGCGCAGCGGCGAGAAAGTGCAGAGCATCGAGCTGGAAGAACAGAGCATCGCCATCGGCGTCAGCCCCGGCGCGCAGCCGCGCCTGTACAGCGTGGATTTCGTGTTGCCAATGCCGCTGCTGGCCGGTGCCTGGATCTACCTGACCGAAGGCCAGGACGGCGTGCTGCGGCGGCTGCAGCAGGCGGTCAATCTGTATGACGCCGACAGCGGCAAACACCTGCGCAGTGTCGAAGGTTTGCCTTACGGTTATCTGAATATGGTGCTGCCATGGTGATGGAACTGTTGCGCGACCCGGTCTGGCTGACTGCCGTCAGTCTGGGTCTGGCCCTGCTGTTCGGCGCGGCGGGTTGGCACAAGCTGCGCAACCGGGCGGGCTTTAGCGCGATCCTGCAAAGCTATGCCCTGCTGCCTGAGCGACTGGTGCGTCCGGCCGCTTTGTTAGTGCCCTGGCTGGAGCTGGCTGCTGCCGCGGGTCTGCTAATTTCATCGGGCTATCCGCTTGCCGCCGTGCCGGGCGCCGCTTTGCTGCTGGCCTATGCCGCCGCCATGGCCCTGAGCCTGCTCAAAGGCCGGCGCATTGCCGACTGCGGCTGTCACTTCGGCGCGCAGCATCAGGCCGTCAGTGCCGCGCTGGTCTGGCGCAACCTGTTGCTGAGCGGGCTGGCGCTGAGTCTGCTGCAGGCACCGCGCAGCCGTGAACTGGGCGTTTACGACGGGCTGGTGATCGCGGCGGTGCTGCTGTGTGGCTGTGTCCTGTATTTACTGGCGAACAGCCTGATCGCCAATCAACAGACTGCCCGGGAGTTGTCCCTATGATTCAGGCGCTGGTTGTCTCGAATATTCTGGCCTGGCTGGTGATTCTGGCGTTGCTGCTGACGGTGCTGGCGCTGGCGCGGCAGATCGGCCTGCTGCACGAACGCATCCGTCCGGTGGGTGCGCTGGCGCTGGGCAAGGTAATCAAGGCCGGCGAGGATGCGCCGCTATTCAATCTGCCGGGCCTGACGGGCGGAGCCGTGAGCCTGGGCGGGGTGCAGCCTGACGGGTTAGCGACCTTGCTGTTTTTCCTCTCGCCGACTTGCCCGGTATGCAAAACCCTGTTGCCGGTGCTCAAGTCCATGCAAAGCCGCGAGCGCGACTGGCTGCGGGTGGTGCTGGCCAGTGACGGCGAGGAGGGCGAACAGCAGGCCTTTATCCGCCGTGAAGGGCTGGACGGCTTCCCCTACCTGTTGTCGCCTGAGGTGGGCATGGCCTACCAGATCGGCAAGCTGCCCTATGGCGTGCTGATTGACGGTCAGGGCAAGGTGGCGGCCCACGGTCTGATCAATACCCGTGAACATCTGGAAAGCCTGTTCGAGGCGCACCGGCTGGGCTATGCATCGGTGCAGCAATTTCACGCGGCCCATGGCTGAGGGGCAATGAAGATGGAGAATAACTGGCTGGATCGGCTGACCGAGAAAATGACCCGGCAGAGCGCGCGCAGCACCTCGCGCCGTGGCTTTCTCGGCAGTCTGGGGACCCTGCTGATTGGCGCCGGCGCCTTTACCTTGCTGCCGGTGTATCGCCAGGGTGCGTTTGCCGCGACCAGCGTGGCGGAAGAGGGTGACCCCAACAGTTGCGACTACTGGCGGCATTGCGCCATCGACGGTTTTCTCTGCGGTTGTTGTGGTGGCACGGCCAGCACTTGCCCGCCGGGTACGGTGAAGTCGGATATCACCTGGATCGGCACCTGTCGCAACCCCGTGGACGGCAAGGACTACATCATTTCCTACAACGATTGCTGCGGCAAAAGTAACTGTGGCCGCTGCATCTGCCAGCGTGACCAGGGCGATACACCGATCTACCGGCCGCAGAGCTCCAACGATCTCAACTGGTGTACCGGCAGCCAGGCCAATGTGCCGTACCACTGCTCGCTGTCGGTGGTGATCGGGGTGAAAGAGCATTGATCCGGCGCATCGCGCTGGTGTTGCTGCTGGCGGCAGGCCCGGCCTGGGCGACCGAGCCGGCGCAGGCCGACTACATGCTCAACTGCCAGGGCTGTCACCTGCCTGACGGCCGTGGTTTTCCGCAACGCCAGGTCCCCGACCTGCGTCAGCAGATGGGGCGCTTTCTCGCTGTACCCGGTGGCCGCGAGTATCTGGTGCAGGTGCCGGGCTCGGCACAGTCGGCCCTGGATGATGAGGGGCTGGCACGGGTGCTGAACTGGATGCTGCACAACTTCAGCGGCGCCGAACTGCCCGGTGGCTTCCTGCCGTACAGCGCAGCCGAAGTCGGCCAGTTGCGCCAGCAGCCGCTGACCAATCCCTCGGCGATCCGCGTGCAGCTGCTGGTGCAGATCGCCCGACAGCCAACGCCGCCCACAGGAGCCTTGTCCGATGAATAAGCTGATTATTCTGGCCGTGCTGTTGCCGCTGGCACTGACGGCCCGGGCGCAGCAGCCGGATGCCGCCCTGCTGGCCAGCTGTGCGGCCTGCCACGGCGCCCAAGGGCTGGGCGATCAGGCCCTGGGTGCGCCGCGTCTGGCCGGGCAGGGCGAGCAGTACCTGACACGCCAGCTGCAGAACTTCAGGGCCGGCCGGCGCGGCTATGCCGAACAGGATCAGCCCGGCCAGCAAATGCGTAGCATGGCAGCCAGCCTGAGCGATACGCAGATAGCCGGGCTTGCCGGGTACTACGCTGCCCTGCAGCTGGCCAGGCAGCCTGTCCCGGCGAGTGCTGCCAGCCAGTCCGGCGCCGCGCTCTATGCGGATGCCTGCGCCGCTTGCCACGGGCAGTTCGCCCAGGGCTACCCGCAACAACAGACACCTGACCTGCGCATCCTCGGCGGCTGGTATATCGACCAGCAGTTGCAGGCATTCGTGCAAGGCTGGCGCGGCGCGGATGCGCACGCCGATATCCGCGCCAAGTGGATGCGCACGGTGGCTACCCAGATCAACGATGAGCAGCAACGCCAGGCGGTGGTGGCTTACATCGAAACCCTTGGTTCGGGTTCATAGTCAGGCTGGTAGCTGCGCCGGTTACTCGGGTCTGGCTGCGCGCATCTGCTCTGCGAGTTGCAGCTTGCCCCGGGCCTGCAGGCCTTGCGCCGCGCCTTCGATATCCCGCGCATCCTTGTTCTGGCTGAGCTTGAACTTGCCTTCCAGCCGCGTCAGTTCGATCTCGATACCGACAATCGCCGCCAGCATCTGTGCGATGAATTCGGGGCTGGAGTCGGTGATCTTCCAGGGCTTCTCGGCGCCTGCCCGGGCTTCATGGGTGCGGGTCAGACGTGCGACGACACCACGCACGAACTGCTCATCGTCGCGCACCCGCAGGCGGCCGTGGGCATGTACCACGCGGTAATTCCAGGTCGGTACTTGTCTGTGTTGCTCATGCTTGCTCGGATACCAGTTCGGCGAGAGGTAGGCTTCTTCGGCACGAAACACCACCAGCACATCCAGGCCTTCACTCGCTTCGCGCCATAGCGGATTGGCCCGCGCGACGTGACCGATCAGCGTGCCGCAGGGACCCTGATCGGCCAGCAGCTCGAAGGGCAGGTGATTGGCATCCAGGCCTTCATCGCCGTGGGTGATCAGCACTCCAAGCGGGTATTGGCGGATCAGTTGCTGCAGTTGTTCCGGGCGGTGTTCAGCGAAATGGGCGGGCACGTACATGGGGAGCGGGTCTCGGCAAAGTCAGGCTGCAACAATAACGCAGTCAGCGGCCCTTGAACTGCACCGGCCGGCGTTCCTGCATGGCCAGCAGGCCCTCGCGGGCGTCTTCGCTGGTGAGCAGTTGCGCGACCAGCGGCTTGAGGCTGCGCGCAGCTACCTCAGGGCCCTGAGTGAAGGCCTGACGGGCACTGGCCAGTGTGGCCATCACCCCCAGCGGTGCTTGTGCGGCGATCCGTTCTGCCAGCCAGAGTGCCCGTGGCAGCAGGTCTTCGCTGGCCAGCACTTCCTGGGTCAGGCCGATGCGGTAGGCTTCGGCTGCGTCGAATTCGTCGCCGGTCAGCAGCCAGCGCATGGCATTGCCCCAGCCGGCAACGTGCGGCAGGCGCAGGGTGGCGCCGGCAAAGGGCAGGATGCCGCGCTGTACTTCCTTTTGTGCAAAACGGGTGTTGCTGGCACACAGGCTGATATCGGCAGCCAGCATCAGCTCGATGCCGATGGTGAAGCAGGCGCCCTGTACCGCAACGATCAACGGCTTGCTCAGGCGCGGACCGCCGAAGGTGCCCCAGGGGTCAATGGCGTCTCTGGGCAGTTCCCAGCCACTGCGCAGCAGTTCGCTGACACTGGCCTGATCAAGGCCGCCGGTGAAGTGTTCGCCATGGGCGAAGATCAGGACGCAGCGCGCACTGGCATCGCGCTCGTATTCACCCAGGGCGAGAACCAGATCGGTGAGCATGGGTTGATCAAAGGCATTGCGCCTGGACACCCGGTCCAGGCCGATGAGCATGATGTTGCCGCGCTTCTCACGCGTGACACGGCCGGCGCTGGAGGCTGTCATGGCTTATTCCTTGATCCGGGCAGCAGTTAAGTACTTGCCTGATGGGATATAGCTGCCAGCACCGGGGTTGTCCATGTGCGGAGCGGCTTTCATTCGGTTCAGGCGCAATAGATAACCGCTGCGCGGGGTTTTCCTGTATGATTCGCGCCGGCCAAACGATTGGCCTCGTTCAGGTTCAACATCTCGAAGCCGCGCTTCGACTGCTGGTCCGCCTTGCGGACCTCCTTGACGCAACTTATTTCACCAGCGTTCACGCAATTACTCTTCATTTCAGGCTGCCAGGGCGACCCACAAGGTCTTTCACGGCAAGTGCAGCCTAGAGGGCTTGGGTCTTTGCGGATGCATATGAGGCAGACCCATGACCCAGATACCCGGCGGCTTCGCCGCGCTCGGACTTCACCCCAATGTTCTCGCGGCAGTGTCCGCAGTTGGCTACGAAGAGCCGTCCCCGATTCAGGAACAAGCCATTCCGGTGATTCTCGCCGGCCACGACATGATCGGCCAGGCACAGACCGGTACCGGCAAGACGGCAGCCTTTGCCACGCCGATCCTGTCGAAGATCGATCCGACCAGGCGCGAGCCACAGGCGCTGATTCTCGCGCCGACCCGCGAACTGGCTTTGCAGGTGGCTACCGCCTTTGAAACCTACGCCAAGCAGATGCCCGGCCTTAATGTGGTAGCCGTTTACGGTGGCGCGCCGATGGGCCCGCAGCTGGCTGCCATCCGCAAGGGCGCGCAAGTGATAGTGGCGACCCCGGGCCGTCTGGTGGATCACCTGAGCCGCAACAATCAGGTGCTGTCGACCATCCGCTTCCTGGTACTCGACGAAGCCGATGAAATGCTCAAGCTGGGCTTCATGGATGACCTGGAAGTGATCTTCGAGGCCATGCCGGCCGAGCGCCAGAGCGTGTTGTTCTCCGCCACCCTGCCGGCTTCCATTCGTGGTATCGCCGGCAAGCACCTGCGTGAGCCCAAGCACATCAAGATCGCCAACAAGACCCAGACCGTGGAAGCCATCCAGCAGGCCTTCCTGATGGTGCATGCCGATCAGAAAATCGCTGCCGTATCGCGCCTGCTCGAGGTGGAAGACTTCGATGCACTGATCGCTTTCGTGCGCACCAAGCAGGCTACCCTGGATCTGGCTTCAGCACTGGAAGCCAGGGGCTACAAGGTCGCCGCACTGAATGGCGACATTGCGCAGAACCAGCGCGAGCGGGTCATCGAGTCGCTGAAAGACAAGCGTCTGGATATCGTGGTGGCTACCGATGTGGCCGCGCGTGGTCTGGATGTACCGCGCATCACCCACGTACTCAACGTCGACATGCCTTACGACCCGGAATCCTACGTGCACCGGATCGGTCGTACCGGCCGTGCCGGCCGGGAAGGGCGTGCCTTGCTGCTGGTGACACCGCGCGAGCGCCGCATGCTGCAGTCGGTCGAGCGGGTGACCGGGCAGAAAATTGCCGAAATCCGCCTGCCGGATGCCAAGCAGGTACTTGATGCACGCATCAAGAAGCTTACTAACAGCTTGGCACCACTGGTTGCCGATGCGGAAAGTACCCATGGTGATCTGCTCGATCGTCTGGTTGCCGACATCGGCTGCAGTCCGCGTGCGTTGGC
This sequence comes from Pseudomonas pohangensis, assembly GCF_900105995.1. Classification (NCBI taxonomy): domain Bacteria; kingdom Pseudomonadati; phylum Pseudomonadota; class Gammaproteobacteria; order Pseudomonadales; family Pseudomonadaceae; genus Pseudomonas; species Pseudomonas pohangensis. Next base: position 1,355,567 of record NZ_LT629785.1, read on the forward strand.
CGCTGCATTGTTGCGCAAGGCCACCAACGGGCAATCGCTGACACTGGCCGAGGTCGAGCGTGAACAGCCGCTGGTACCCAACGCCTCCGGCCCGCGCGAGCGTAACGAGCGCAGCAGTCGCAGCACCTCCGGTTCTTCCGACAGCCGTCCGCCACGGGCCCCGATGCCGCTGACCGAAGGCCGCGCACGTTGCCGTACCGCTCTGGGTACCCGCGACGGCATTGCCGCGAAAAACCTGCTCGGTGCCATCCTTAACGAGGGTGGTCTGAGCCGTGAGGCCATCGGGCGCATCCAGATCCGTGAAGCCTTCAGTCTGGTGGAGTTGCCCGAAGAAGGCCTCGACCGCCTGCTGGCCAAGCTCAAGGACACCCGCGTAGCCGGCAAGGCCCTGAAGCTGCGTCGCTACCGCGAGGATTGATCAGCGCCCAGGCCTGATCTGCCATACCAACGGCCCGCTGCCCTGTGCAGTCGGGCCGTTTTTTTGTGTGGCGGATTGTGCCGGCGCGGTTGAAAGTTGCCGTTAAGCCGTTACAATGGCGCCGCTTACCGCAAGGGTGAGCAGCGTTATGGCGGCCCTATCGGTCCCCCCGCAACGATCAGCCGTGAACCCGGTCAGGCCTGGAAGGGAGCAGCCGCAGCGGTGACATTGTGTGCCGGGGTGTGGCTGGTAGGGTTGCCACCATTCAAGGCATGAAAATCCGCTTTCCCGACCTTCCCGGCGCGCAGCCAGACGCAGCTTTGGATGCAATTTGCCGCCTGCTCCGTTAGCATTGCCGTCTTCTGCACCCGTGGCGATGAATATCAATGAGTTATCAGGTTCTTGCACGCAAATGGCGTCCGCGCTCGTTCAGCGAAATGGTCGGGCAGACCCACGTACTCAAGGCCCTGATCAACGCTCTGGATAACCAGCGCCTGCACCATGCCTATCTGTTCACCGGCACCCGCGGGGTGGGCAAGACCACCATCGCGCGCATTCTCGCCAAGTGCCTGAACTGCGAAACCGGGGTCAGCTCCACACCCTGCGGCACCTGCTCGATCTGCAGGGAAATCGACGAAGGTCGCTTCATGGACCTGATCGAAGTGGATGCGGCCAGCCGTACCAAGGTCGAGGACACCCGCGAACTGCTGGATAACGTGCAGTACGCACCGACCCGCGGGCGCTACAAGGTCTACCTGATCGACGAAGTGCACATGCTCTCCGGGCACTCGTTCAATGCGCTGCTGAAAACCCTGGAAGAGCCGCCACCCCACGTCAAATTCCTGCTCGCCACCACCGATCCGCAGAAGCTTCCGATCACCGTGTTGTCGCGCTGCCTGCAGTTCGCCTTGAAGAACATGCCGCCGGAGCGGGTGGTCGAGCACCTGACCCATGTACTGACTACGGAAAACATCCCCTTCGAGGAGGACGCCCTGTGGCTGCTCGGCCGTGCTGCCGACGGTTCGATGCGCGATGCCATGAGTCTGGCCGATCAGTCCATCTCCTTTGGCGATGGCAAGGTACTGGCCGCCGATGTGCGGACGATGCTCGGCACCCTCGATCAGGGCCAGGTCTATGGCGTACTCGATGCGCTACTGGCGGGCGATGCGCGGGCTTTGCTCGAAGCCGTACGGCATCTGGCCGAGCACGGGCCGGACTGGAACGGCTTGCTGGCGGAGATTCTCAATGTGCTGCACCGCATCGCCATCGCCCAGGCTCTGCCCGAGGCGGTCGACAACGGCCAGGGTGATCGCGAGCGCGTGCTGGCACTGGCCCAAGCCCTGCCGGCTGAAGATGTGCAGTTCTATTACCAGATGGGCCTGATCGGCCGGCGCGACCTGTCATTGGCGCCGGATCCGCGCAGCGGTTTCGAAATGGTGCTGCTGCGCATGCTGGCGTTTCGTCCGGCAGACAGCGAGGACGCGCCGCAACGACCACTAAAGACGCTGGGGATCAGTCAGGCCACGGCTGATTCCACTACCAACCCAGTGGCCGGTGTTGCAGTAACGGCGCCGGTTGCCGCTGCAGTGCCCCCCGTAGCTGCTGAAACCAGGCCGGCACCTGCGGCTGCGGTGGTCCAGGCCGTAACAGCCGCTGATTCGCCAGCTGCTGTTGCGCCAGTGCAGCCTGCAGAGGCGATTGATCTGCCATGGGATGTACCGGGCAAGCCGGCGCAAGCAGCACTTGCCCCTGCTGTTGCAGCGGTTGAGGCGGCAGACAGTGAAAGTGACGAGCCGCCGAATTCGGATGAGGGCTACTACGATTCCGAAGCTGCCGATCTGCTGCAGATGGATGTATTGCTCGATGCTCAACCGGCTGCCGAGGCCGGGGTAGACATCCTGCCGGCCGTGCAGCCGGCCACCGGGCTGGCCGCCGAATGGCTTCTGCTGTGTCCGCAGATCGGCTTGTCCGGCATGACCGGCAGCATTGCGGCCAACTGTACGCTGGTGGCCAGGGAGGGCGATGCCTGGACGCTGCATCTGGACCCGGCGCAAAGCGCGTTGTTCAATGCCAGCCAGCAGCAGCGCCTGAACGATGCACTGAACCAGCACCTGGGCCGCAGCATCCAGCTGCAGATCGAGGTGATCAAGCCTGCGCAGGAAACTCCGGCGCAGGCCAATGCGCGCAAGCGAATCGAGCGCCAGCACCAGGCCGAGGAGGCGATCCGTAACGATCCGCTGATTCGCCAGATGATTGAACAGTTCGGGGCCAGCATTCGCCCCGAATCCATAGAACCCCTGTAACGCCGAGGAAGAGCAAAATGATGAAAGGTGGCATGGCCGGTCTGATGAAGCAGGCCCAGCAGATGCAGGAAAAAATGCAGAAGATGCAGGAAGAACTGGCCAACGCCGAAGTGACCGGTCAATCCGGCGCCGGGCTGGTCAGCGTGGTGATGACCGGTCGGCATGACGTCAAGCGCATCAGTCTGGATGACAGCCTGATGCAGGAAGACAAGGAAATCCTTGAAGACCTGATCGCTGCGGCGGTGAACGACGCGGTGCGCAAGATCGAGGCCAACAGCCAGTCGCAGATGGCCGGCATGACTGCCGGGATGCAGCTTCCCCCAGGCTTCAAAATGCCTTTCTGAACGAGGCGTCCGCCACTGCACATAGCTGCGTTGCAATCCGGATCGGGCATGCGCATTTACGGCCAGTAAACGCCGCTGCCCGATCCGGACTGCGCCTTGCTCTGCACAGCGTCTGATCAGCACTTGCACCCCGGGTTATTCGTGCGTTATTGATCAGGTGACTCCGTAGGAGCGAGCTTGCTCGCGATGCTTTTGCTTTGCTGTGGACCGCGAGCAGGCTCACTCCAGTGCAAGGCAATCATGTTTTGCCAGTCACATACCTGGCCACGCTGGAGAAGGCCTTGCGCCGTTCTCCACCATCCGAATATTTCAGGTAATCCCCATGAGCTTCAGCCCGCTGATTCGCCAATTGATCGATTCGCTGCGCATCCTCCCCGGTGTCGGGCAGAAGACCGCGCAGCGCATGGCGTTGCAGATGCTTGAGCGCGATCGCAGCGGTGGCCTGCAACTGGCGCGGGCGCTGACGGCAGCGATGGAAGGGGTAGGGCATTGCCAGCGCTGTCGCACCCTCAGCGAGGACGCCTTGTGTCCGCTGTGTGCCGATCCGCGCCGGGATGACAGCCTGCTGTGTGTGGTGGAAGGTCCGCTGGAGGTGTTTGCCGTGGAGCAGACCGGCTTTCGCGGGCGCTTCTTCGTGCTCAAGGGCCATCTGTCACCGCTGGACGGGCTGGGCCCGGAAGCCATCGGTATCCCCGAGTTGCTGGCGCGGGTCGAGGCCGGCAGTTTCAGCGAGATCATCCTGGCCACCAACCCGACCGTCGAAGGCGAAGCCACCGCCCACTACATCGCGCAGATGCTCGCCGGCAAAGGCCTGAGCATGACGCGCATCGCCCACGGTGTGCCGCTGGGTGGAGAGCTGGAGATGGTCGATGGCGGCACCCTGGCCCACGCACTGGCCGGCCGCCGGCCGATGGGTGCCTGAGCGATTGGCTGCTGCGCAGCGCTAGCCTTTGCATCTGCAGGGCGCAATGCTGCAGCATGGGCGGATGAGGCGTTTTGCCCATCGCGACAACACTGCGGATCAGAAAACCCGGCATGCCGACACCTATCGACCTTATCGCTGCGCGCTTGCAGGCTCACGCTGCCCGACGGATTCCCGGCCGGCGCTGGGTCAGGCGTTGCGGCGTGGTGCTGTTGCTCGCCGATTGCGGCCTGGATGGCAACCCGGATGAACCCGTGGTGTTGCTGATGAAACGCGCCGAACGCGCTGGCGATCCCTGGTCGGGCCATGTCTCCTTCCCCGGTGGCAGGGTGGCGCGGGAGGATGCCAGCACCCGTGCCGCGGCCTTGCGCGAATTGCAGGAGGAAACCGGGTTTGATCCTGCCGGGCGGGTCGAAGCCATTGGTCGGCTTTCCGATGTCTTGACCAAAGAGCATGCGCGACCGCTGCCCATGGTGGTTTCGCCCTATGTCTACCGCACGCCGCAGGCGCTCCGGCTCAAGCCGGGTATCGAAGCTGCCGAGCTGCACTGGGTACCCTTGTCCTGGCTGAGTGATCCGCTGCGCCGGCAGACCCTGATCTGGCGTGTTGCCGGTCTGCGCGTTCCGGCGCCCTGTATCGATCTGGACGGGGCGCGGCTGTGGGGCCTGTCGCTGATGATGACCAGGGAGTTGCTGCGGGTAGCCCGTCCCGGCGCGTAACAGGCATAAATGACCTGTTGCATGGCCAGACTCCCCTTTGTTTGCCAAGCAAGCGCTTGGTATGGTCTCTGCAGCAATTACAGGAGTCGGTCATGTCCGCAGCACAGCAATACTTCAATCAGGAACACCAGTTGGTCCGCGACTCGGTCAGCCGTTTTGTCGAGCGTGAAATCCTGCCGTTCATCGATGAGTGGGAGGAGGCTGAAGAATTTCCCCGCGAGTTGTACCTCAAGGCCGGCGCCGCCGGGATTCTCGGTATCGGCTATCCGGAACAATATGGCGGCAGCTATGAAGGTGACCTGTTTGCCAAGGTGGCGGCCAGTGAGGAGCTGATGCGTTGCGGCTCCGGCGGTCTGGTGGCCGGTATCGGCTCGCTGGATATCGGCATGCCGCCGCTGCTCAAGTGGGGCAAGCCGGCGCTGCGTGAGCGGGTGGTGCCACAGGTGCTGACTGGCGAAAAGATCATGGCGCTGGCCATCACCGAGCCGTCCGGCGGTTCCGACGTGGCCAGCCTGAAAACCCGCGCCGTGCGCGACGGGGATTTTTATCGCGTGAGCGGTAGCAAGACCTTTATCACCAGCGGTGTGCGTGCCGATTACTACACGGTGGCGGTGCGTACCGGCGGTGACGGTTTCGGCGGCGTCAGTCTGCTGCTGATCGAGAAGGGCACGCCGGGGTTCACCGTCGGCCGTTCATTGAAGAAGATGGGCTGGTGGGCCTCGGACACCGCCGAGCTGTTTTTCGACGATTGCAAGGTGCCGGTGGAGAACCTGATCGGCATGGAGAACATGGGTTTTGCCTGCATCATGGCCAACTTCCAGAGCGAGCGGTTGTCGCTGGCGATCATGGCCAACATGACTTCGCAACTGGCGCTGGAAGAGGCGTTGAAATGGGCTAAAGAGCGCGCGGCCTTCGGCAAGCCGATCGGCAAGTTCCAGGTGCTCAAGCACCGCCTGGCCGAGATGGCTACCCAGCTGGAAGTGTCCCGCGAGTTCACCTATCGCCAGGCCGCGCAGATGGCTGCCGGCAAGAGCGTGATCAAGGAAATCTCCATGGCCAAGAATTTCGCCACGGATGTCTCCGACCGCATCACCTATGACGCCACGCAGATTCTCGGCGGCATGGGCTTCATGCGCGAAAGCCTGGTCGAGCGGCTGTATCGGGATAACCGCATCCTGTCGATCGGCGGCGGTACCCGCGAAGTGATGAACGAAATCATCAGCAAGCAAATGGGGCTGTAAATCAGCGCCGCCACGCCATGCAACGAGGGGCAAACCGCCATGAGCGAGCAACTGGTTAGCCGTCATGATCATCAGGGTGTCTGCACCCTGACCCTGAATCGTCCGGACAAGCTCAATGCGCTGTGCCCGCAGAGTTTTGTCGAGTTGCGAGCCCACCTGACGGTATTGGCGACGGACAAAAGCATTGCTTGCGTGGTGCTGGCCGGCGCCGGGCGTTCGTTCTGCGCCGGACACGACCTGTCCACCATCAGCGAAGAGAAGGGTGCGCTGGAGGGCGAACTGTTTGCGGCAGAAACCATCGATGCGCTGGAAGCCTTGCCGCAACCGACCATCGCCCGCCTGCAGGGCCACTGTTTTACCGGCGGTCTGGAGCTGGCACTGGGCTGCGACATCCTGATTGCAGCCGAGTCGGCCCGGCTCGGGGATACCCATGGGCAATGGGGTCTGGTGCCGGTGTGGGGCATGTCGGTGCGCCTGCCGCTGCGGGTCGGTCGCTCGATGGCCAAGGAGCTGATGTTCACCAGCCGCCGCATCAGCGCGGCGGATGCCTTGCAGATCGGGCTGGTCGATCACTGTGTGGCCGATGACCAGCTGGATGCCGCTGTGGGCAAGCTGGCCGCCGAGATCGTCGCCAACTCACCGGGCACCAATCGCATCGTCAAGGCGTTGCTGCTGGCTGCGCAGGAGCAGACTTACCAGCAAGCCTTGCGCTTTGAGCGCGAATGTCCGTTCGGGCTGCCCGAGGACATGCAGCAGCGCATGCAGGCCGGCCTGAAGTAGCCGGGCGGGCAGCCTGCCGGGAAAAGCATTGGGGTCTGTTGCGGCCTGATGCTTTAATCTGCAGCCAGTCCGTTCGCAACCAGGGAACCCCTCACCATGATGATGCTAGCGCTGGCCGCCACCCTGATCCTGACCATCTATCTGCGGCAGCGCAGCCAGCTCGGGCTGGTGATCATTCCGCTGGCGGCCTTGCTCATGCCCCTGGCCATCCTGTTTTCCGCCTTCATCTATCCGGGCGACCCGGAGCTTCAGGAGTGGTGGCTGATGGCTGTCGGGGTAGGTCTGTTCTTCGGCGGGCTGATCGCCAGTTTCGGCTATTTCATCACGCCGATGCTCGGCAACCGGCTGCCCTAGTCGGGCGCCAGCGGTTTTCTGCGCCGCCCGGGTACACCTGCGCCGGGGCTGATCCTTCCTCAGCGCCTATGCTCAGAATATCGGTAACGCCTTCCGCTGTTGCAAAACAAGCAATCGAAGCCGTGCCGCGGCCGGCTTTGCTGGAGGGGTGCAGCCTTGAATTTGCGCACATTGACGGTATTGCTGCTGCTCGGCGGGTGTGCATCCAGGAGCCCTGAGCCGCCCCCGGTAGTGGTCCCGCAAAGCACCTGGGAATGGGTTGACTGGGACATTGTCGCAGCCTCACAAACCGCGGCGGATGGTGCGCAGGCATACGCGCGCAGCAACATGGAGCAGTGGAAGACACTGGTCCGCCAGCGTACGGAAAAAGAATTCATTCCCTGGTACAGCGGCTACTGGACCCAGCAATGGCTGGGCATGAAAGTCGCCTGGTACCAGGTGCGCGAAGGTGGCGAGTCCGAAGCTACGGCGGCCCGGCTGGCCGGCTATCTGCAGGAGGAGTATCAGGATCAGGTGCTCGATCCGGTTGCCAGGCAGATTTCGCCAGAGTTGATTCGAGAACAAACAACCCACTTCTACGTCTATCACCTGGGCAAGCAGCTGCAGCAGATTCCCGAGCGCTATGCCGTGCCGGAAGAGCAGTTCGAGCAACGCCTGCAGGAAATACCGGCAATCAGCCTCGGTGCTCCGCCAGCCCGCAGGGCCTCGCTCTACCAGCTGGTGAATACTGTCCCGCTGGGCAAGCTGCCAGCCTATAAAGCCCTGTCGGGCAGGATCAATGCGGCAGCGGACAACGCGGCGGAAAATGCTTCCGGCAAAGGAATTTCTGCAGTGGCGCAGCGCGCCGGTGAAAAGCTGGAGTCGGAACTGGCGACCAGGGGTGCGGCCAGTTCGCTTTCGGCCGTGGTGGGCAAGGCCGCCAGCCTGATCATATCTGTCGGTTCCGCCGCCTATGGGGTGGTCGCCCATCAGGCCGGCAAGGCGGAAATGGAGGCGCAACTCGGGACTGTCCTCAATCAGGCTTTTGAGGAGGACTGGCAGGCGTTGCTGGATGACCGGGAAGCCGGGGTGCTGGCCGGGGTGTATTACCTGTCCGCCGAAATCGAGGGCAATCGTCTCAAGCTGCTGACCCGGCCGCTACAAATGGAACTGCCGCCAGCAGGTATTGCCGCCCCGGCTAAGCCGGCGCTCGAGTATCAGCAGCAGCCGGCAGCGCCTGTCGATTATCCGGACATGTACCGGCCCCGCTGAAACTGCAATCCGCTTCAGGCTTTGCTGTGCATATAGGCGCGCCAGCCGCCGAAGTGGCTGATGTCCAGCGCTCCCTCCAGGCCATAGGGCTCGCAGATAAAGCCACTTTCCCAGCGCCCGTCGGCCAGCTGCACCTTGCCCAGACCCAGCGGCGCCGGGATGCCGCCGAGGAAGGAACCCAGCTCGCTGCTGGGCAGCTCCCAGACCTCGACTTCGATGGCCACGCCGCCTTCGGCCACCCGCAGCATGCCCGGGCGAAAGGGCGGGCCACCGGCCAGGGCGTACAGCTGGTAATCCGGCGAGCTGTGGGTGGCCTGCAGCAGGCGGCCGCCGCGCTGCTTGAGCTGCCAGTTCAGTGGCAGGCCGTCGAGATGGGCGCCACACACCACCACCCGGGCCCTGTCGTTGCGTGCCGGGTTGGTAGGTGCGGGTAGATCCGACTGGCGTTCACCGGCCAGCGGCAAGTTGTGCTGGCGTTGCAGGGCATCGGCCAGACCGAGCAGGTACTGATCGGTAAACACCCGGCCGAACAGGGTGATGCCCCAGGGCAAACCGTTGGCCATAAAGCCGGCCGGCACCGCGACGGCGGCGTAATCCAGCATGTTCATAAAGTTGGTGTAGTAGCCCAGGTCGGAATTGCGCAGCACCGGTTCGGCGTGCAGTTCGGCCAGCGTCACCGGGCGCGGGTAGGCCGGGGTCAGTACGCAATCGAGCTCCGTCAGGATCAGGTCGCACTGGGTTTTCAGCGCCTGCAGGCGGTATTGCGCCTGGAAGGTGGCGACGCCGGTCACGCCGGGTGCTTTGGCCAGCACATCCTTGATCACCGGCAACACGGCATCCGGCTGCTGTTCGATCAGGGCGCCGGCCACGCTGTAGCGTTCCGCCACCCAGGGCCCGGCATACAGCAGGCGCGCGGCTTCGAGGAAAGGCGCGAAGTCGATTTCCACCGCTTCGCCGCCCATGGCTTTGAGCTGTGCGATGGTCTGCGCAAACAGCGCCGGGCTTTCCGCGCAGCCGAGAAACTCCAACTGTTTGGGTACGCCAAAACGGAAGCTTTTGCGTGGCGCACCGAAGGCGCTGGCGTCGTTCCACAATGGGTTGCTGCGGCTGTATTCATCCCGCGGGTCCAGCTTGGCGGTCAGGGCCAACAATTGACTGGCTTCGCGCGCCGTAGCGGTGAAGTAGGTAACGCAATCCAGACTGCGACAGGCCGGCACCACGCCGGCGGTGGAGAGCAGGCCCTTGCTGGCTTTTAATCCGACCAGATTATTCAGCGCCGCCGGTACCCGGCCTGAGCCTGCGGTATCGGTGCCCAGGGCAAAGCTGGCCACACCCAGGGCCACGGCCAGCGAGGAGCCGGCGCTGGAGCCGCCGGACGGGTAGTCCGGGTGCAGGCTGTTGCGGCATTCGCCATAGGGCGAGCGGGTGCCGTTGAGGCCGGTGGCGAACTGGTCGAGGTTGGTCTTGCCCAGCGGCACCGCGCCCAGAGCAATCAGCTGCTCGACGATGGTCGCGCTGCGCTCCGGGGTGTAGGCAAAGGCCGGGCAGGCGGCGGTGGTAGGGATACCGGCCAAGTCGATATTGTCCTTGATGGCGAAGGGCACGCCGAACAGTGGCAACTCGGCCGGGGATTTACCGTCCAGCGCGGCCAGGTAAGGTTCCAGCTCGGCTTCGTTGCAGAGATGGATAAACAAATTGAATTCGGGATTCAGCGCGGCCGCGCGTTTACCCAGCGCGAGCAACAAGGTACGCGGAGTCAGAGTGCCATCGCGGTAAGCGGCTTGCAGCGCGTCGAGGCGCAGGTCGAATGGATGTAGCATGTTCGGCTTCCTTACCTGCGGTTTGGCAGGTGTAGGGTGGGCTTCAGCCCACCGTGTTTGATGGCTCCCATGCTCCCGCGTGAGAGCCCACTTCGGGAGGTTGGAGCGTCCGGGCGGCGTTGCCACGCGGGAGCGTGGCAACGAGCAGCGGCTGTACCTGTTTCAGGCTTCTTCCAGCACCACCACGCGCTGGCCGGCGCGTACCGGCGAGCCGGGTTGCACCCGTACCTCGCGCACCACGCCGTCGCGCGGGGCGAGCAGGGGAATTTCCATTTTCATCGACTCCAGAATCACCAGCACATCACCGGCTTTCACCGTCGCGCCTTCCTCGACCTGCACCTGCCACAGGTTGCCGGCAATATGGCTGTCGATGCCGTGCTGGCCGGCGCCGAGCGGGCTGTCCTCGCCGATGTCCACGGCCACTTCCTCGCTGTCGAAATGGGCCTGACCGGAGTCGATCCAGCGTTGCCGCTCGGCAGCAAAAGCCCCGCGCTGCTGCTGGCGGAAGGCGTCGATGCCTTGCGCTTCCTTGTCGAGAAAATCCTGGTAGTCGGCCAGCGCCAGTTCGCTGTGTTCGATGCGCAAGTCATAACGACCGAGCGGGAAATCACGGCGAATTTTCAGCAGCTCATCGGCACTAACTGGATAGAAACGAATCTGGTCGAAGAAGCGCAGCAGCCACGGCTTGCCATCGAAGGCGGCGACTTCGCGGTAGCGGTTCCACATCTGTAAGGTGCGGCCGACGAACTGATAACCACCGGGGCCTTCCATGCCGTACACGCACATGTAGGCGCCGCCGATACCCACCGAGTTTTCCGCGGTCCAGGTGCGCGCCGGGTTGTACTTGGTGGTGACCAGCCGGTGGCGCGGGTCCAGCGGCGTGGCCACCGGTGCGCCGAGATACACATCCCCCAGGCCCATCACCAGGTAGCTGGCGTCGAACACGGTTTTGTAGACCTCATCCAGATTGGGCAGGTCGTTGATGCGGCGGATAAATTCCAGGTTGCTCGGGCACCAGGGCGCGTCCTTGCGCACCGTGGTCATGTACTTGTTGATGGCCAGCTGGCAGGCCGGGTCATCCCAGGACAGCGGCAGATGGACGATGCGCGAGGGTACTTTCAAGTCCTGCGCATTGCACACCGCGTCCCACTCGCCGGCGACTATCTCGAGCAACTCATTTAGCGCCAGCGTTTCGGGTTGATAGTGCACTTGCAGTGAGCGGATGCCGGGCGTGAGATCAATCACGCCCTTGGCGAACTGAGTCAGAGCTGCTGCGTTTGCCGATGGGTTGTTAAAACCCGGCTCAGAATACTCATTTGCTCCATGCAAACTGCGCTTCTTCGCCGAATTTTGCCTAGCCTCGGCCGCACTCGCGACGCCCTGACGCAGTCCGAATTTGCGCTCCAGCGCCTGCATCAGCGCATGGCCACGGAAACGCAGCACCAGGTCCAGCTCCGGCGCGCCGATTTCCAGCAGCAGGTGGGTGTCGCCGGACAGGCGTGCCACCAGGCGTTTGTCGGCGTCGCCGATGTCGAGCACGATGGGCGAGGCCAACACATTCGCTTGCGTAGGAGCGAGCTTGCTCGCGATCAGGGGTGCCGCAGGATCGCCAGCAAGCTGGCGCCTACAGAGGTCAGCGCATTCGTTGTTTTTCGCTTTGGCCAGCTGCCGCGCCGTGGCGATAGCCACCGGTACAAACTTGAGCTTGTCGCCGGCCTTGAGCTGGCCGAGCTGCCAGAGGTCGGCCTCGATCACCGTCACCGGGCAGACGAAACCGCCTAGGCTCGGGCCGTCAGGGCCGAGGATTACCGGCATGTCGCCGGTGAAGTCCACCGCGCCGATGGCATAGGGGTTGTCGTGGATGTTGGAGGGGTGCAGACCGGCTTCGCCGCCGCTGTCGCGTACCCATTCCGGCTTGGGCCCGATCAGGCGCACGCCGGTGCGGCTGGAGTTGAAGTGCACTTCCCAGGCGGTGTTGAAGAAGGTGTCGATGTAGGCCGGAGTGAAGTATTCCGGTGCGCCATGGGGGCCGTAGATCACACGGATTTCCCGCACCGCTGGCAGGGCTGCGCACAGTTCGCTCGGCAGGGTTGCGCCGGCGGTGAGGTCGCTTAGGGCTGGAATATGCAGCACGTCGCCGGCGCGCAGGGCGCGGCCGCCGTGGCCGCCGAACTGGCCGAGGGTGAAGGTGCTTTTGCTGCCCAGATAGTCCGGCACTTGCAGGCCGCCGCGCAGGGTGAGATACGCACGTGCGCCGCTGCCGGCGATGGTGCCGAGGCTGACGGTGCTACCGGCCTTGATCAGCAGGGCGCTGTTCATCGGTTGTTCGACGCCGTCCACACTCAGGGGAATCGCCGCGCCGGTGACCGCCACCACCGCGTCGGTGTTAAAGCGCAGCAATGGGCCGCTCATGGTGATTTCCAGGCCGGCGGCACCTTCGGCGTTACCCAGCAGGCGGTTGCCCAAACGCAGGGCGCGGTCGTCCATCGGCCCGGACGGTGGCACGCCGACCGCCCAGTAACCGAGTCGGCCGGGGAAGTCCTGCACCGTGGTCTGGGTGCCGGCGGAAAGCACCTCAAAGGTGTGAGCCTGATAGACCAGGCCTTCGAGGCAGCGCGTCCAGGGTTCGCCGCTGGCGAAGGGCTTGTCGCACAGAATCTGCCGCAGGTACTGGCTGTTGGTTTCCACGCCATACAGCAGGGTGTCGGCCAGAACCTGGTTCAGCGCGGCGCTGGCTTCTTCGCGGGTCGGCTGCCAGGTGATCAGCTTGGCGATCATCGGATCGAAGTAGGGCGGAATCTCGCAGCCGGCTTCGACCCAGGTGTCGATACGCAGGTGCTTGCCGTCGGCCGCCGGGAACTGCACGGCGGTGAGCAGACCGGGGCTGGGCTGGAAATCGCGGCCCGGGTCTTCGGCATACAAGCGTGCCTGAATCGCATGACCGCTGGCTTTCAGGCCTTTGCCCAGCTCACTCAGCGGCGGCAGATCGCCGGCCGCCAGCTCGATCATCCAGCGCACCAGGTCGACGCCCCACACCTGTTCGGTGACGCCGTGTTCCACTTGCAGGCGGGTGTTCACTTCGAGGAAGTAGAAGCGCGCGGCTTCGCTGTCGTAGACGAATTCCACGGTGCCGGCGCTGCGGTAATTGACCGCCTTGGCCAGCTTGATCGCCGCCGCGCACAGCTCATCCGCCATGCCGGCCGGCAGGTTGGGTGCCGGGGTTTCTTCCAGCACTTTCTGGTTGCGCCGCTGCACCGAGCAATCACGCACGCCGAGGGCCAGCACGTCACCTTGGCCGTCGCCGAACACCTGCACTTCCAGATGGCGGGCGCGCTGGATGTATTTTTCGATAAACACGCCGCTGTCGCTGAAGTTGTTCTGCCCCAGGCGCTTGACCGCCTCAAAGGCATCGCTCAGCTCGGCAGCGCTGTGGCACACGCGCATGCCAATCCCGCCACCACCGGCGGTGCTTTTCAGCATTACCGGGTAGCCGACCTGTTCACCGGCAACCAGCGCGGCGTCGAGGTTTTCCAGCAGTTCGGTGCCTTCCAGCATGGGTACGCCGTGCTGTTTGGCCAGCGCGCGGGCGGTGTGCTTGAGGCCGAATACCCGTAGCTGCTCGGGCGTCGGGCCGACAAAGGCGATACCGGCGGCCTCGCAGGCTTCGGCAAAGGCGGCGTTCTCCGAGAGAAAGCCATAGCCGGGGTGAATGGCCTTGGCGCCGGTCTGCCGGGCCACGGCGAGGATTTTCTCCACCACCAGATAGGTGCCGGCCGCCGGGCCTTCGCCCAGACTGTGGGCCTCGTCGGCCTGCTGGATATGCAGGCTGGCGGCGTCGGCTTCGGAATAGACGGCCACGCCTTGCACCTTGAGCTCGCGCAGGGTGCGCAGGATGCGGCAGGCAATGGCGCCACGGTTGGCGATCAGCAGTTTGTCGAACATGGATTTGCCCTCGAAAGGCAAGGCGGGCCGTCCCGCAGTATTCGGTCTGCACCACGGTCGTCCGTGGTGGAATAATTAGTTGCTCGCGCGCTAACCCGGCAGGGTGGGCTTCAGCCCGCCGGCGGGGCAGATTGGTGGGCTGAAGCCCACCCTACAAATTGGCATTTCAATCCCACACCAGCACCTCGGCCGGGGTCGGGTTGTAGGCGTTGCACGGGTTGTTCAATTGCGGGCAATTGGAGATCAGCACGATTACGTCCATTTCTGCCTTGAGTTCCACATACTTGCCGGCGCCGGAGATGCCGTCCTCGAAGGTCAGGCCGCCTTCGGGAGTGACCGGCACGTTCATGAAGAAGTTGATGTTGGCGCCGATGTCGCGCTTCTCCAGGCGGCCGTCGTGCAGGCTGGCGCGCAGGAAGTTGTCGCGGCAGCTGTGCATGTGGCGCTTGTCCAGGGCGTAACGCACGGTGTTGCTTTCCTGGGCGCAGGCGCCGCCGAGGGTGTCGTGGCGGCCGCAGGTGTCGGCCACTATGGTCAGCAGCGGGTTGCCCAGGTTGGAATACAGCACGGTGCCGGTGGTCAGGTACACGCTGTTTTGTTTGCGCAGGGTGCGTTGCGGGTCGTAGCGCTCGCGCGGATTTTTCGCGCTGAAGAACAGCGTGTCCACCGCCTGGTTGCCTTCCAGGTCGAGCAGGCGCACGGTCTGCCCGGCTTTGACTTCGCAGAGGAAGGGCTCGCCGGCCGGGATTTCGTGGCGGTAGACCGCGCTGGCGGCATGTTTATCGCTTGCAGTAAGGCTCATCGGGGCGCCCTCAGAGGTATTGACGTTCGGTGTTGTGAAAGCCGCGCGCGTTTTCCGCTCGCGAGGTGCGGCAGAGCACGCTGATGCCATCGCTCTTGACCTTGTGCCAGCTCAGTTGCACCGGCCTGGGCGCATAGATCGGGTCGGGGTCCATCGGGTGTTGCAGGGCGGTGAGTACCACCAGGGTATCCATCGGCGCATACAGCTCGATGTAGTCGCCGGCCCTGGAGTTATCCGGCACAAACTGGAAGCGGCCGTCGCCATCCACCGTGACCTTGCTGAACAGGTTGAGGTTCATCAGCAGGTCTTGCAGGTTGAGGTTCCACTTGCCCATTTCCACCAGCAGGTTGTCCACGCCGTTGCGGAAGAAACCGTTGCGCAATTCCTGATAGCGGCCCTGGCCGTATTTCTCGGCGACTTCTTCGGCGTTGAGTACACCGCCGAAACTGTCGTGCCAGCCACAGGTGTCGGCAGTGATCGCCGCCAGCACCCGGCCCATGTCCGAATACAGGCAGTGGCCGGCCGTGAGTTTGGCGGTGTGCTGGCACTTGAGGCTGTCGGGCAGGTTCAGCCGCTCGCTTTTCTCGCTGGCCGAGAGCAGCAGCAGGCTGACATTGGCACCGCCTTCAAGGTCGCTGATGCGCAGCAATTGGCCGCGCTTGAGCACAAAGGAGGTGTGGCCACCGCCGGGCAGCAGTTCTTCATAGAGGGTGGGACGCAGGCTCAGGGCAGCTGTCATTGCGAGGCTCCTTGCAATTGCGCGCCGAGTTGCGGCGGCAGGTGGGCGACGGCCTCACGGCGGGCGCGGCGGTCGCTGTTGAGGGGGATGTCGTAGGTGATGCGTGCGCCATAGGCGCCGGGCTCATGGGGGTCGAGGCGCACCTTGTCGAACACCAGCAGGCGAGTGCCCAGGCTGAAACCTTCACTCAGATCATGGGTGACCATGAACACGGTGAGGCGGGTTTCCTGCCAGAGTTCCAGCAGCAGGGCGTGCATGTCCTTGCGGATACCCGGGTCGAGGGCGCCGAACGGCTCGTCGAGCAGCAACACCCGTGGCTGCATGATCAGTGCCTGGGCAATCGCCAGGCGTTGCTGCATGCCGCCGGACAGCTGGCTGGGGTATTTGTCCAGGGCATGGCCGAGGCCGACCTTGTGCAAAATTACCGCCGCCTGATCACGGGCTGCACGCTTGGCGGCGCCGAACAGCCGGCCGAGGAAGGGTGCTTTGGGCAGCTCCAGACCGATGGCAACGTTGTCCAGTACGGATAGATGAGGGAATACCGAGTAGCGCTGGAACACCACACCACGGCTGGCGTCCGGCTCGCCGGCCAGGGGTTCGCCGCCGAGGAGGATTTCGCCCTTGCTCGGTCGTTCCTGCCCCAGCAGCAGGCGCAGGAAGGTCGACTTGCCACAGCCGGAAGCACCGACCAGGGTGCAGAACTCGCCTTCGTTGACCGACAGGTTCAAGCGCTCAAGTACCACCTGGTCACTGTAGCTCTGCCATACATTGCGGACTTCGATAAAGGGCTTCATGCCTTGACTCCCTCGAACCAGGGAAAGGCCAGCCGGGTCAGGCGGCGCAGGCCCAGGTCCATCAGCCAGGCCAGCAGGGTGATCCACAGCACGTAGGGCAGGATCACATCCATGGCCATATAGCGGCGCACGAGGAAGATGCGGTAGCCGAGGCCGTCGGTACTGGCGATGGCTTCGGCGGCAATCAGGAACAGCCAGGCCGAGCCGAGCACCAGACGCAGGGCGATCAGCAGGCGCGGCAGCAGTTGCGGCAACACCACCCGCAGGATCAGGGTCCAGGTGCTGGCACCGAGGGTCTGCGCCTTGATCAGGATTTCCGTGGGAATCTCGCGGGCACGCTGTTCCAGATCACGGGCCAGCACCGGGGTGATGCCGATCACGATCAGCATCACCTTGGACAGTTCGCCCAGACCAAACACGATAAACAGAATCGGCAGTATCGCCAGCGGCGGCACCATCGACAGCACCGTTAGCAGTGGCGACAGCGGTGCGCCGAACAGCGGCAACACGCCGGCAGCGATGCCCAGGCACAACCCCAGCAGGGCGGCGATGCCGATACCCATGCCCAGCCGCGCCAGGCTGGAGCCGGTGTCTTCCCAGAACAGGTAGTTGCCGCTGCGCTTGTCTTCGGTAAACGCCAGGCGATCCACCGCTGCTGCCATCTGGCTGGCGCTGGGCAACAGTTTGTCGTTGGGGTTCTCTGCCAGTCTGGAAACAGAGCCGGCAAAGTAGGCAAACAACAGCAAGGCAAAGGGCAACAGGATCAGCAGCAAACGGCCACCGCGATCGGGGTGTCGGTTGATCAGGCGCATAGTGCTTCTCACGGTTAAGGATGGTTCCCACGCTCAGCGTGGGAACCCGGAATCGGACGCTCTGCGTCCACAGGCTGAGACGCGGAGCGTCTCGGGCTGCATTCCCAGGCAGTGCGTGGGAACGATCAAACACATATCCTGCCGGTTAGAGCGTGCCGTCAGCCGCCATCTGCATGTAGGCCGGGTCGAAGCGCAGTTTGAGGTTGTTCTGGTCGCCGGTGGTCACGCCCTTGGCGAAGCTCATGCCAATGGCTTCGGCGCTGGGTGCACCCTCGCCGAGCAGGCCGTGGGCAAAGGAGAACTCCGCCACCTTGCTCATGGTCGCCGGCAGTTTCGCGCTGTTGGCAAAGGCCACGGCATCTTTGGCTGTGTAGAACATCTTGGTCGCGGCCAGCTGGGCGTCGTAACCGGCCAAGTCAGTACCGGAGGCTTTAGCCATTGCCTCGCGAGCAGCCTTGCCGGCCGGGGTGTCGGCACTCATGGTGGCCATGATTTCGTACCAGGCGCCGGTCAGCGCCTTGCCCAGCTTCGGGTTGTCCCTGAGGGTGTCGCTGTTGACCACCATCAGGTCGATGATTTCACCGGGGATCTGGCTGGAGTCGAATACCTTGCTCACGTTCGGTGTGGCTTCGATCTCGGCCAGCAACGGGTTCCAGGTGGTTACTGCCTTGACGTCTGGCGTGGCGAAGGCGGCGACCATGTCGGCGTCGGAGGTGTTGACCACACGCAGGTCCTTCTCGGCCAGACCGACTGATTCCAGACCGCGAGCCAGCAGGTAGTGGGAGACGGACAGTTCGACCAGATTGACGTCCATGCCTTTGAGGTCTTGCAGGGTCTTGTTGTCGCCTTTGACCACGACGCCGTCGTTGCCGTTGGAGAAGTCCCCGATGATCAGCGCGGTACTGTCCACACCGCCGGCAGCAGGAATGGTCAGGGCATCCATGTTGGTCATGGTGCAGCCGTCAAACTGGCCAACGGTGTACTGGTTGATCGATTCGACATAGTCGTTGATCTGGGTGACATCGATACTGATGTCGTATTTCTTCGCCCACTTGTCGACGATGCCGGAGGCTTCGCCGTATTGCCATGGCATCCAGCCTGCATAGATGGTCCAGCAGACGTTGAAGTGGTCTTTCTGTTCGGCGTGGGCGGGCAGGCTCAGGGCGGCAGACAGGCCGGCAACGATCAGCGAGGAGAGCAGGTTCTTGTACATGGGTGTTCCTCCGGTTCGATGAATACGGGCAGGAGCGGAGCGGCATCACCCTGGATATCAAGGTGTGTTCTCCCGGGCTTTTATCCCGCCGTGTAACCTCGAAGGAGGTCGCCAACTCTCGGACCAGTCACTCGCGCATCCTGTTGGAGATAGGCGAGCCGGAACCCTAGTCAGCTATTGCAAATTGTTGTGCCGCAGCCCCGAAGGGTTGCTCCTGCATACCCTTGGTATAGCGAAGAGCGTGCCAGCTTTACCGTTTGGTCGATGTTTTCATGTTTTGTCGGTTTCGGCCGGGCGGTGCAAACTCCGCAGCGGCCTGCAAGCCCGGGGTTCTCCGGTGATTCAGGTGCGGCAGAACAGGCACTGCAAGGATCGGGCGTGCATGTCGGGTGGCCGGGCAGTGGTGAATGTTTGCACCAGATTGGTGCCGGCGAGGGCAGCCAGCACTTTTGTGGCGCCATACCGGGGCCAAATGCAGCAGACCGCCCGGAGGCGGTCTGCTGGGGCTAGTGGCACAGCACAGGGTGTGCAAATGCCGAAAGCCGTTTCACACACCAGCCAGATGCAGAACCAGTTTGACCACGCCAAAAATCACCAGAATAAACACCAGGGTAAACGCCAGGCCGAGGAAGATGAAATGGCTGGGTTTGCCCTTGCTGAAATCACGTTCGCGATTCTTGCCGCTCTGCACACCGAATGCGGCAGCTGCAACGCTTTGCGCCATTTCCTTGAGCCCAAGCTCTTTGTCCGCTGGTGCCGGTTCTTTCTGTTCTTCGCTCATAAGCGCTGCTTGCTCCGTCGATGCTTGAAGAGAACTTTCAGCTTAGGCCATGGGAGCGGTTACGTATCAATCGCTCAGGCAGTTTCGCTTCTGGCTTCAGTTTCAAATGCCGGTGCCAGTCTGTCTGGCTGGCAATCCGCTAGCACTGGTTTCGCATATACAGCTAAGATCAATGGGGCAACTGCCTTCCATAACAACAAGTCAGGGTACGACCATGAAGCAACTCAGCGGCAGCGACAATATTTTCCTGTTTCAGGAGCAGAAGAACGTCTTCAACCATGTTGCCAGTCTGATGATTTTTGACGTCAGCACTGCACCAGAGGGAAGGGTGCGCTTCAAGGACATTCTCAAGCACTTCGATGACCGCATGTACCTGCATCCGATTTTCCGCCAGCGCCTGGCCAATGCACCTTTCGGGATTGACCGGCCGTACTGGGTAGCTGACAAGGATATCGATGTCGAATACCACATTCGCCACATTGCATTGCCCGAGCCGGGTGACTGGCGCCAGTTGATGATCCAGGTGGCCCGCCTGCATTCGCGGCCACTGGATCGCAGTCGTCCGTTGTGGGAGGCCTATATCATCGAAGGCCTGGACAATATCCCGAAGCTGCCCAAGGGCTCCTTTGCCATGTTCATGAAGTTTCACCATGCCTCGGTTGACGGCATGGCCGGCCTGCATCTGGCCAGCCAGCTGCTTTCCCTGTCGCCGACCACGGCTGCGCCCAGTTCGGAGCAGAGAACCGTCTACGTCGATCGGGATCCGTCTTCGGTCGAGTTTGTTTCGCGGGCAGTGTCCAACGGTATCAGCCGGGTTCTGCAAGCCGGCAAGCTGTCGGCCCGACTGGCAAGCAAGGTTGTCGAGATTGGCAGCGAGCAATTGATGTCGCAAAAAGGCAGCAGCAATCCGGACGAGCAGCTCAGCTTCCCCAAAGCACCTCCTACACGGTTCGATACCGAGGTGTCCGCACACCGGGTTTTCGACGGCTTCGGTATGCCGTTGTCGCGAATCAAGCGCGTGCGTGAAAAGGTTCCTGGCGCCACTCTCAACGACATCTTTCTAGCTGTTGCTGGCGGTGCCGTACGCAAGTATCTGAAGGCCAAGAAAGAATTGCCCGAAGAGTCATTGCTGGCGCTGATGCCGATGACACTACGCACGGATGCCTCGGCCGGCGGCAACTCTATTGGCGCGGCAACTGTACGGGTCTGCTCGGATATCGAGGACCCGCTGGAGCGCCTGCAGGCGGCCCACCACGCAGCCAAGGCGGGCAAGTTCCAGGCGGAAAAGCTCGGTCTGGATCTGTTCAGCAAGCTGCTGGATACCGTTCCCAGTTTTGTCGGCGATTTCCTGACGAGAAAAATGCTCCTGCAATCGCTCAACATGACCGTGTCCAACGTGCGCGGGCCGGATGTAGCTATGTATCTGGCCGGGGCCAAGGCCATGTGCCTGTATCCGGTGAGTATCCCGACCAATGGTGCAGGGCTGAATCTTACGGGGGTCAGCTATAACCGGGTCATGTGGCTGAGTATGGTTTCCTGTCGCGAGATGGTTCCGGATCCGGCGTTCTTTATCGCCTGCATGCAGGAAGCCTGGGATGAGTTGTTGGCCGCTGCAGATGCCCTGCCAGTGATCCCGCCAGCCAAGGCCAAACCGGCGGCAAAGGCAGCAAGCACGCGTAAACCGACAGCCAGAGTTGCCGCTGCGAAGAAAACAGCTGCGGCGAAACCCGCTACGGCTAAAACAGCTGCCACGAAAACAGCAACAGCGAAACCTGCGGCCAAGGCTGCAGTGCGCAAACCGGCTGCAGCGAAGAAGCCCGTAACCCAGAGCAAGTAAGTCGACACCGAGCCCCCGTTATGCCGCAAGGATGCTGTTCATCCGGCCCGGCACAACGTGGCACCAACCACCTGGCTCAGGCCACACACCGAGGGTTGTCTCTTGATCGGATCCATTCTGCTGACACTTATCATCCTGCTGATTATCTGGTTCGCCGTTGCACGCTATCTGGGAGGTGCTGATCTGCGCGCACTGGATGCCCCGGATCAGGCTGCCAAAGCTCGCCGGCAAAGCTTTTCTACCGGCGACTATCTGAATGCCGAGCATCGGCAGGTGCTCAAGCGACTGGCTGACCTGGACACGGACTTGAAGAAAATTCCGTTTTCGCAGCACCTGGGCCACCTGCGGCGCTTCATGGACAGCATGAGTGACGGCCATGAATTCACCGCCAGCTTCACTCCGGTGGATGCCGGTGGCGTCAAGGCCGAGTGGGTGGTGGCGCCCGGTGCCGACAGCAGTCGGCGTACGCTGTATATCCATGGCGGCGCCTGGATGATGGGTAGTCCGCGCAGTCACCGGGTGATCACCAACAAGTTTGCCGAGTTGACTGGCGGCGCGGTGCTGGCCATCGATTACCGGCTGATGCCGGAAAACCAGCGTAAAGCGGGTATTGAAGATTGCCGCGCAGCCTATCGCTGGATACTCGACAACGGCCCCGATGGTCCGGAGCCGGTTTCTGCATTGGTGGTGGCGGGTGATTCGGCAGGCGGCAACATGACGCTGACCACCATCGCCTGGGCGCGTGACCAGGGCCTCAGGCCTGCCGATGCGGCAGTGGCAATGTCACCGGCCACCGATGGCACCCTCAGCGGCAGGACGCTGAAAACCAACCTGGCTACCGATGCGATGCTCGGTCCGCTGTTCGGCGTGGTAGTCCGTATGCCCCATTCAGCACTGCTCTGGCTTGGCTTGCTGATCAACCGCATGCGCCCGTGCAATCCGGATATTTCGCCGGTGCATGGCTACCTGGGCAATCTGCCACCGCTGCTGATCCAGGGCAGTGAAGACGAAATGCTGCAGGATGATGCCCAGCGCTACCTGAACAAGGCGCTGGCAGCGGGTTCGCCGGTACGCTTGCAGACCTGGCGGCATGCGGTGCATGTCTGGCAGATGTTCTATCCCGAGCTGACCGAGGCCAGGCAGGCCTTCGAGGAAATCGATGGATTCCTGCAGCAGTCGCTACCGCCGGCCAAGCCAAATCCACCCGCAGTTACCGAATCGAAGGCCGCGGACTAGTTGTTTCCGGCGCGGCTGAACTGTTGCTTGCCGGCCAGATACACCGCCTCTACCTGCAGCTGATCGAGTTCAGCTGCAGGTGTTGCGTAGGGGTTGCGATCGACGACCAGCAGATCCGCCCACTTTCCCGGTTCCAGACTGCCGGCGCGGTCTTCGATGCGCAGCTGGTAGGCGCCATTGATGGTCATGGCGCGCAGTGCCTGCTGGATGTTGATGGCTTCACGCGGATTGAGTTGCTGGCCCGAACTGGTCTGGCGGGTCATGGCGGTCTGCATCAGGCTGAATGGCTCGGGCGGAAACATCGGGCTGTCGGCATGCAGGGTAGGGCGCAACCCGCTGGCCAAGGCGCTGCTGACCGGCAGCACCTGTTGTGCCATGTGTCTGCCGATAATCGAGTTCTGCAGGGCATCGCCGTAATACAGGATGTGGTTGATATGAAAGGAGACGGGCACCTGCAGCCTGGCCAGTGCCGGCAGCCGGTCCAGCGGCAGTTCGACGGCGTGCTCGATACGCAGGACCGGTAACTGGCCGCTTAGCGGCCCGGCGGCAGAAATCGCATGTACCACGGCGCGCATCGACGCATCACCCTGGCTATGGATGGCCACCTGCCAGCCATCGGCCGTGTACTGGCGAATCTTCGACTGCAAGTCCTGCTCACTGAGCATCGCCTCGCCGCGGCTGCCGGGCGGGATACCCAGGGTTTTCGCCAACGGGCTGTCCAGATAGGGCGAGCTGGTGAACATGCTGCCGGTATAGGGCGAGCCGTCATGCCAGAGCTTTATGCCGAGAATCCGGAAGTAGTCATTGTCAGTGTCGGGTTTGGCCGGCAAATAGCCAACTTCATCTTCCACCAGATAGAAAAACTGGCGGATGCGTGGCTGAAAGTTCTTCGATGCGACAAAGCGCGCCATCAGCGGCGGTACGTTGTAGCCCAGTGAGGCGACCGAAGTGAAGCCGTTGGCCTGCAACCCGTTGAGAACGTCGGCATAGCGACCCAGCAGGCCCCAGGGTGACTTGAGTTCCTTGAGCAGCGGCATGGCGGCCCGGCCTTCCGCGATGAAGCCGCTCAGCTCGCCGTTGCGGTCGTGTTCGTAGTAGGCGCCGGGTCCCGGATCCGGTGTGTCCCTGGTGATGCCGGCTTCGGCAAAGGCCAGCGAGTTGGCCCAGTAGGAGTGCATGGTCTGGGATACCAGAACCAGCGGATTGTCCGGGGCGATTTCATCCAGCGCCTGGCGCATCGGTACTGTCAGATCGCTGGTGAGAATCGGGTCGAGCCCGCCGGCATAGATCCATTGGCCCTTGGCTGCCTCGCTCACCGCCTGGCGCAGGGCTGCCCAGACCTCGTCATTACTCTTGTAGGTAAATCCGGACAGGTCAATGGCACCCTGGAACACCGCGCTCAGGGCGGGATGCTCGTGGGCGGCAATAAAACCCGGCATCAGGGTTTTTCCGTGCAAATCAATCACGGTCGTCGATGGACTTTTCAGCGGCATGATCTTGGCAACGCTGCCGGCGGCCAGGATCAGCCCGTCGCGCACGGCAATGGCTTCAACCACCTGATCCGTCGCGTTGACCGTCAGTATCGGGCCGCCATGGATGATCAGGTCGGCGCCATTGTCTGCCGGGCAGGCACCGAGCAACAGGGTGATCAGGGTCAGGCAGACCAGCCTCAGGGGTTTGTGCTGCATCGAGTCAGCTTCCTGTTACAGGTGTCAGGGCAGAATCAGCTTCCGGGTATGGCGTTTGCGTGAGATGGGCTATGGATGTTGGCCGCGCAGATCACAATTACTGCCAGGAAAGTGTTTTACCAGCCAGGGGCTGCCCGTACCAGCAAGCCAGAAGCGGTTTGGCGAGGGAATTGAAATGAAAGAAGCCGCTCACAGAACAGCGTGAGCGGCTTCGGGGTGGATGCTAAAGGTGCGGCTGTACTATTTTCCTGCCGGCTTGGCATAGCCCTTGGCTTGCATGCAGCTATCCATGGCTGCGCGATCGGGGCGACCGTTGCTGTCCTCGCCGGCATTTTCCGCACATTCCTTGCGTGCAGCGTCGAGTTCGGCATCACCACTACTGGCTCCCTCCGGGCCGCCACGGTTCGGACCGCGACCTTCGGGCTTGGCAAAACCTTTGTCTAGCATGCAGCTATCCATGGCTGCGCGATCGGGGCGGCCGTTACTGTCCTTGCCGGCACTTTCTGCACACTCTTTGCGTGCTGCATCGAGTTCGGCATTACCGCTACTGCCCGGAGGCGGGGCTGCCAGGACGGGGGTCGCCAGGACCAGAAGCATTGCGGTGATGATCAGTTTGGCGTGTTTCATGCGGAATCCTCAATCAGTGGTGGACAGGGCTGGATCAGGACTCAGTCTAGGTTTTGCCAAGGTAAACCCGGGTTAGGCTGTGGTAAATAAACGTAAAGTTGCTGCTGCTTCGGCATGCAGCGTGGCCGCTTTGGCTATCGCCAGGCAGTGTCCAAACGCCTGCGTGTCTTGCAAGAATGCGTCTGCAACCGGGTTGCTTCGGCGCAACAGATTGCGCCAAAGGCGATGCGTTACACGCTTTCAGTCGGGTGAAGACCAAGCGCGAGCTGTTTAGCTGCTTATAATGAGCAACCAGCGCAGTGAGCCAGCCTCGCCGGGCCGGCAGCCAGAGCGCCGGCGGTTAGGCAGTACAGCCTGCATGCTTTTTCGCTGCTTGATTGCAGCGCTGGCCGTCCCACCGTAATGACTTTAGAGAGCAACTGATGGATGCACTGCTGATACTGGCCGGATTGCTACTTTTTCTCAGCGCTTTTGTCTGGCTGGTGATGCGTGCCTTCGATACCAGCCTGTTGTGGGGCTGGGGCAGCCTGATTCCACCGATAACCCTGTTGTTTATCTTCCGCAAATGGTCGAAGGCGCGCACGCCGGTGATTCTCGGCGGGCTGGCGTTGGGGACGATGATTGTTGGCCTTGCGCAGATGGCCGCCAGCAGTCCCGAGCGGGTTTCCGATATCTTCAGCCTGCGCTGGATGCACGCAGAGCCGGCTGGCGGCAATCCGCAGATCCGTCTGGCCGGAGAATTGAATGGTCAGTCGTTCAATCCGCAAACTGCCGAATTGATTGACGGCGTACTGACCTTGCGCGAGGGCCAGGATTTTTACGCGCGGCGTGAATTGACTATCCGCCTGCCTGCGCAGCCAGCTGGCGCACTGAAGCTGGACGTCCTGCCGCAGGACCGGCAGCGGGTGCCTGTCATCGAGTTGAACTGGTTGTTGCCCGAGCAGGATCTCCCCGAAGCCAGACGCATTACCCGTGGTTACAGCCTGCGCCTGAATCTGCAGCCGGTGGCCCCGAACAAGCTGGCCGGCGAGTTTCATCTGGTGTTGCCCGCGCGCTTCAAAACCTCCCTGAGCGGTGAACTGGAGCTGTATACCGACCGCTTGCGCTATCGGGACGGCAAACTGGATACCGGCTACGACTCCCGGGAAACCCTGGGCCGGGTTATCGAGGACTATCTGCAGCGACGCTTCCGGTCGACCAATGTCGTAATGGGCGAACTGCCGCCAATCCGCTTCCCCAGCAAGAAACTGGCTCTGGAGGTCGCTACGCAGGTCAATGGGCAAAAGGTCCAGCTGCCCCTGGAGCTTGAAAAAGATGACTGGCATGGCTGGCGGGTAGCCAATGACCGTTATCCGGCGTTACCCAGGGCGCAGAAAGTTGCCGAGCCCGCCAGGCTGGAACAGCCGGATGCACCGGAACAGGCTGAACCGCGCAATATGCTCGACCGCCGGGTGCGTTTTTCCCTCCAGCGCCTTCTGCTCAACCCGGATAACTACCAGCACCTGATGATGCGGGTGGAGACGGACGGCGGCGTCACTGCACAAGGGCGCTTTGCCGGCATCAGCAAAGAAGGTGACCTGATCATTCGTAGCCAGATCAGTGGCGCCGGCGAAGCCACCTTCAACCTGCATGCGGCTGAAGTGGTGAATATCGAGTTGCTCGAGCCCTGAGCTGCCGATAACCGGCCGGCTACTTGAAATTACCGGCATAGCCCCCATCTGCTTAGCATCCGCCGCTGTTGCGGCTTTTACCTGCAGATGGAGTTAACTGACGATGAGTGTGGAAACTCAAAAAGAAACCCTGGGCTTCCAGACCGAGGTAAAGCAGCTGCTGCACCTCATGATCCATTCGATGTATTCGAACAAGGAAATCTTCCTTCGCGAACTGATTTCCAACGCCTCGGATGCCGCCGACAAGCTGCGCTACGAAGCGCTGGCCAAGCCCGAGCTGCTCGAAGGTGGCGCCGAACTGAAGATTCGCCTGTCCTTCGACAAGGATGCGAAAACGGTCACGCTCGAAGATAACGGTATCGGCATGAACCGCGCCGAGGTCATCGCGCATCTGGGCACCATTGCCAAGTCCGGCACTGCCGACTTCATGAAGCACCTGAGCGGTGACCAGAAGAAGGATTCGCACCTGATCGGCCAGTTCGGCGTGGGCTTCTATTCGGCTTTCATCGTGGCCGACAAGGTCGACGTGTTCAGCCGCCGTGCCGGCGACGCCGCCAGCGAAGGCGTGCACTGGTCGAGCAAGGGCGAGGGTGATTTCGAGGTGGCCAACGTCGAAAAGGCCGAGCGCGGTACGCGTATCGTTCTGCACCTGAAAGCCGGCGAGGAAGAGTTCGCCGATGGCTGGCGTCTGCGCAACATCGTCAAGAAATACTCCGACCACATCGCCTTGCCGATCGAACTGCCGAAGGAATTCCACGGTGAGGAAAAAGACCGGCCGGCCGAACCCGAGTGGGAAACCGTCAACCGCGCCAGTGCGCTGTGGACGCGGCCGCGCAGCGAGGTCAAGGATGAGGAGTATCAGGAGTTCTACAAGCATGTCGCCCATGACTTCGAGAACCCGCTGAGCTGGAGCCACAACAAGGTCGAGGGCAAGCTGGAGTACACCTCGCTGCTCTATGTGCCGGGCAAGGCACCGTTCGATCTGTACCAGCGTGAAGCGCCCAAGGGCCTGAAGCTCTATGTGCAGCGCGTATTCATCATGGATCAGGCCGACGAATTCCTGCCGCTGTACCTGCGCTTCATCAAGGGCGTGGTCGATTCCAATGACCTGTCGCTGAACGTCTCCCGCGAAATCCTGCAGAAGGACCCGGTGATCGACTCGATGAAGTCGGCACTGACCAAGCGTGTACTGGACATGCTGGAGAAACTGGCCAAGGACAAGCCGGAAGACTACCAGGCGTTCTGGAAATCCTTTGGCCAGGTGCTCAAGGAAGGCCCGGCGGAAGACTTCGCCAACAAGGAAAAGATTGCCGGTCTGTTGCGTTTTGCTTCGACTGCCGACGACTCCGGCGAACAGTCCGTCAGCCTGGCCGAGTATGTGGGGCGCATGAAGGAAGGTCAGGACAAGGTCTACTTCCTCACCGGCGAATCCCATGCCCAGGTCAAGAGCAGTCCGCACCTGGAAGTGTTCCGCAAGAAAGGCATCGAGGTGTTGCTGCTCACCGACCGCATCGACGAGTGGCTGATGAGCTACCTGACCGACTTCGACGGCAAGCAGTTCGTCGATGTGGCGCGGGGTGATCTGGATCTGGGCAAGCTCGATTCGGAAGAGGACAAGAAGGCCCAGGAAGCAGTGGCCAAGGACAAGGAAGGCTTGATCGAACGCCTCAAGGGTGCGCTGGGCGCGCAGGTCGCCGAGGTGCGGGTATCCCATCGGCTGACCGATTCGCCGGCGATTCTGGCCATTGGCGAGCAGGATCTTGGCTTGCAGATGCGGCAGATCCTCGAAGCCAGCGGACAGAAAGTGCCGGAGTCCAAGCCGATCTTCGAGTTCAATCCGTCCCATCCGCTGATCGAGAAACTCGATGCAGAGCCGGACGAGGAGCGTTTCGTCGATCTCTCGCACATTCTGTTCGATCAGGCCGCGCTGGCTGCCGGCGACAGCCTGAAGGATCCGGCCACTTACGTCCGGCGTCTGAACAAGCTGCTGGTCGAACTGTCTGTCTGAGGTCTGAGCGCGTGCAACAAAGACAAGGGCCCGTTTGCGGGCCCTTGTTCATTCTGCTGTTTATTGCATATCTCAGGCTGCACGGTTGCCGGGGAGATGCTCCTTGATGTAATCACCGACAGTCCTGGCCGCATGCCGGGCCTCTATGACTATGTCGGCTACATGCAGGTCGAATTTGACCCAAGGTAACAAATTCGCAGGTATTTCCTGCGAGAGTTTGGTTTCTATCAGCCACAGCATGTGCGCATGGGTCTCATGGTCATACCTGGGGTGATCGTCTGTGCCGAGCAGTTCCAGTGCGGCTTGGCGTGCTTCCTGCCAGAACTGGTGAACCGTCTCGTCATTCAGGCCGGCACTGCTCGCCAGAATGTGGAGTTCTTTGGGTGCGTACATTGTTTGGTCCTCGCCAAATTGAGTCTGTTCAAGACTGACTACTGCAAATTAATCAGTCGTACTGGTCAGATTGACTGGCTTGACTCGCCGGGTTGCCTGCAGCGCTGAGGTGAAGCGCTTATCGTCGGATCAGTAACACCAGCTTGCGCTGCGGACCTGAAACACTGCTCTGCAGCGCCGGGCCGACAGAATGGAGGTCGGGGTAAGTCATTGCCAGATCAGTTCAAACGGATGCTTGTGGATAATCGGTTGGGTGCCATTTCACCTGCCTTCAGCCGCTATAGCAGTGCAGCTGTCGATGAATGAGCCTGCTAACAGTGGACCCGTTGAATCCTGCAAGATTCACTGCCGGGCTAGACCGATTGGGAATGGCTAAAGCTGCTTTAGCACTAACTCAAATCAGCCAGATACCGACTTGCCATTTATAATGGGCGCCCATTCCGCAAAACAGCCGATCATGTTGCCAGCCGAAATTGAAAGCTTCCTGCTCTGTCCGACACCGCAAGCCTGGATCGAGCAAGCCCTGCAGCAACAGGATGTGTTGCTGATCGATCATGCCAATTGCGAGAAAAAGGCCGCCGCAACCGCGCTGAACCTGATGTTCCGCTACATCGAGCGGCCGGACCTGCAGCACAAGCTGTCGCGTCTGGCGCGCGAGGAATTGCGGCATTTCGAGCAGGTTGCGGCAATCATGAAGAAGCGCGGCATTCCTTACCGGCCGGTGAGTGCATCACTCTATGCCGGGCGTTTGCGTGCCCATGTACGCAGCAGCGAGCCGGGCAAGCTGATCGATACGCTGGTGGTGGGCGCTTATATCGAGGCGCGCTCCTGTGAGCGCTTTTACCGCCTGGCGCCGTATCTGGATGAGGAGCTGGCCAAGTTCTACCGCTCGTTGCTCAAGTCCGAGTCACGGCATTA
The DNA here is from genome assembly GCF_900105995.1 of Pseudomonas pohangensis. Lineage (NCBI taxonomy): Bacteria > Pseudomonadati > Pseudomonadota > Gammaproteobacteria > Pseudomonadales > Pseudomonadaceae > Pseudomonas > Pseudomonas pohangensis. The sequence goes on from NZ_LT629785.1 coordinate 1,385,179, forward strand.
CCAGGACTATCTGGCCATGGCCGAGAAATTTTCCGGTGTGGATATTGCCGACCGGGTGGCGTTTTTTGCGCAAGTAGAACGCGAGGCGATTCTCACGCCGGACAGCGAATTTCGTTTTCACAGCGGTGCAGCAGCCTGACCCCGCCAGCTTTTGACCGGTAGTTTTCTACCGGCTGTCAGGCGCTGATCGGGAAGGGCGCCTGCACAAAGTCGTTGCCATCCACCTGCAGGGCCCAGCCCTGCTTGTCCCAGTCGCCGAGGACAATCCGCCGCGCCGGTTTGCCCGCCACTTGCAGTTCGTGTACCGCAGGGCGGTGGGTGTGGCCGTGGATCAGCGTCTGCACGCCGTACTTGTGCATGATCCGCGGGATTTCTTCCGGGGTGACATCGATGATGTCGGCGGCCTTCATTGCGGTTCTTTCCAGGCTCTCGTTGCGCAGCTTGCGCGCCAGAGCCTGACGCTTGGACAGCGGCATGATGTGCCGCAGGATAAACAATCCCAGCGGGCTGCGGATGCGTGCGCGTTTGCGCAGGTACTGCACGTCACGGGTACACAGGGTGTCGCCGTGCATCAGCAATACCGTTTCGCCGCCCAGTTGCACCAGGCTCGGGTCCGGCAGGAAGGTGCAGCCGGCCTTGCGGCAGAAGTCCTTGCCGATCATGAAATCGCGGTTGCCGTGCATCAGGTAGATCCGCGTACCACTGTCGGCCAGCTGGCGCAGGGCGCTGGCTATGCCGTCGTGGTAGGGCGTCATGCCGTCGTCACCGATCCACACTTCAAAGAAGTCGCCGAGGATGTACAGCGCTTCGGCACCGCGGGCGCGGTTGTGCAGGAAGTCGAAAAACGTCCGGGTCACATCCGGACGTTCCTCTTGCAGATGCAGATCGGATATCAGCAGTACAGTCATCGGCTTACTCGACGATCTCGGCCTTTTCGATGATCACGTCTTCCTGCGGCACGTCCTGATGGCCGCCACGGGAGCCGGTGGCCACGCCCTTGATCTTTTCCACCACATCCATGCCGTCAGTCACCTGACCGAACACGGCATAACCCCAGCCCTGCGGAGTTGGCGAGCTGTGATCGAGGAAATCATTGTCCTTGACGTTGATGAAGAACTGCGCGGTTGCCGAGTGCGGATCATTGGTGCGCGCCATGGCAACGGTGCCGATCTTGTTGGAAAGTTCTTTCTTGGCTTCGTTCTTGATCGGCGTGCCAACTTCTTTCTGCTGCATGCCAGGTTTGAAACCGCCGCCCTGGATCATGAAGTTGCTGATCACCCGGTGGAAGATGGTGCCGTCGTAGTGACCCTCCTTCACGTATTTCTTGAAGTTGGCAGCCGTTTGCGGAGCCTGTTCTTCAAACAGTTCGAGGGTAATCACGCCGTGGTTGGTATGTAGTTTGATCATGAATTAATCGCTCCTGGATGACTGAAAGTGTCCGTATGGCCGGCTGATCGAGGAAAATGGTCATGAATCAGCTATGCCAGCTGCTTTGCGACTGACAGGGCTTGGACGGGTTCGCTATCATAAGCGCTTTGTTTTGGCCGGCCTACCCTGAGCCGGCTGTCATCCAAGCCTAAGGTCATCATGAGCACGCCTGAAACGCCCGTTGTTGCAAACTTCCTCCGTCCGATCGTGCAGTCCGATCTGGACAGCGGCAAACACTCGAAAATCGTCACGCGCTTCCCGCCAGAGCCCAATGGCTATCTGCATATCGGCCATGCCAAGGCGATCTGCCTGAACTTCGGTCTGGCCAAAGAGTTCGGTGGCGAATGCAACCTGCGCTTCGATGACACCAATCCGGCCAAGGAAGACCAGGAGTACATCGACGCGATCAAGGCCGATGTGCAATGGCTGGGCTTCCAGTGGGCCGGGCAGGAGCGCTATGCCTCCAGCTATTTCGAGCAGCTGCACGACTGGGCGGTGTTCCTGATCAAGGCCGGTGATGCCTATGTCTGCGACCTGTCGCCGGAGCAGGCGCGCGAGTACCGCGGCAATCTGACCGAGCCCGGCCGCAACAGCCCGGGGCGTGAGCGCGGTATCGAGGAGAATCTCGAGCTGTTTGCGCGGATGAAGGCTGGCGAATTTGCCGACGGAGCCATGTCCCTGCGCGCCAGAATCGACATGGCTGCGCCGAACATGAACCTGCGCGACCCGGTGCTCTACCGTATTCGCCATGCCCATCACCACCAGACCGGAGATAAATGGTGCATTTACCCCAGCTATGACTTCACCCACGGCCAGTCAGACGCCATCGAGGGCATCACCCATTCGATCTGCACCCTGGAGTTCGAGGATCACCGGCCGTTGTACGAATGGTTCCTCGCCAGGTTGCCGGTGCCGGCACAGCCGCGCCAGTACGAATTTGCCCGGCTCAACCTGAACTACACGGTGACCAGCAAGCGCAAGCTCAAGCAGCTGGTTGACGAGAAGCACGTGGCGGGTTGGGATGATCCGCGCATGTCAACGCTGGTGGGTTTCCGTCGTCGCGGTTACACCCCGGGTTCGATCCGCAATTTCTGCGACATGATCGGCGTCAACCGTGCCGGTGGTGTAGTGGATATCGGCATGCTCGAATTCAGCATCCGTGAAGACCTCGATGCCAGCGCACCGCGGGCCATGTGCGTACTGCAGCCACTCAAGGTGGTGATTACCAACTATCCGCAAGGGCAGGTGGAAAACCTCGAACTGCCGCGTCACCCGAAGGAAGACATGGGTGTGCGGGTGTTGCCGTTTTCCCGCGAGATCTATATCGATGCCGGCGATTACGAAGAAAACCCGCCCAAGGGTTACAAGCGCCTGGAGCCGGGCAGTGAAGTACGCCTGCGCGGCAGTTACGTGATCCGTGCCGACGAGGCGATCAAGGATGCCGCAGGCAAGGTGATCGAATTGCGCTGTTCCTACGATCCGCTGACCCTGGGCAAGAATCCTGAAGGGCGCAAGGTCAAGGGGGTGATTCACTGGGTGCCGGCGGCTGAAAGCGTCGAGTGCGAAGTGCGCCTCTACGATCGCCTGTTCCGTTCGGCAAGTCCGGAAAAAGCCGACGAGGAAGGTGGCAGCTTCCTGGATAACATCAATCCGCAGTCGCTGGTGGTACTCAAGGGTTGCCGCGCCGAACCGTCGCTGGCACTGGCGCAGCCGGAAGAGCGCTTTCAGTTCGAGCGCGAGGGTTACTTCTGTGCCGACCTGAAGGACAGCCAGCCCGGAGCGCCGGTCTTCAACCGCACCGTGACACTGCGGGACTCCTGGGGGCAGTAATGACGCTTTCGATCTACAGCACGCTGAGCAAGGCCAAGGACGTATTCAAGCCGCTGGTGGGTAACCAGGTACGCATGTATGTGTGCGGCATGACCGTCTACGACTACTGCCATATCGGCCATGCGCGGGTAATGGTGGCGTTCGACGTGATTTCGCGCTGGTTGCGCAAGAGTGGTTACGACCTGACCTATGTGCGCAACATCACCGACATCGACGACAAGATCATTCGTCGTGCCCGGGAAAACGGCGAACCGTTCGAGGCGCTGACCCAGCGCATGATCAGCGCCATGCATGATGACGAAGCGCGCCTGAACGTGTTGCGTCCGGATCTTGAGCCGCGTGCCACAGAGCATGTGCCAGGCATGCACACGATGATCCAGACCCTGATGGACAAGGGCTACGCCTACGCACCGGGCAATGGCGACGTGTATTACCGGGTCGGCAAGTTTGCCGGCTACGGCAAGCTGTCGCGCAAGAAGATCGAGGACCTGCAGTCGGGCGCGCGTATCGAGGTCGATGAAGCCAAGGACGATCCGCTGGACTTCGTGCTGTGGAAAGGTGTCAAACCGGGCGAGCCGAGCTGGCAGTCACCCTGGGGTGCAGGCCGGCCGGGCTGGCACATCGAGTGTTCGGTGATGTCCAACTGCTGTCTGGGCGAGACGTTCGATATTCATGGTGGTGGCCCCGACCTGGTGTTCCCGCACCACGAAAACGAGATCGCCCAGAGTGAAGCGGCCAACGGCAAGCCCTATGCGCTGACCTGGATGCACGCCGGAGCGGTGCGGGTGGATGGCGAGAAGATGTCCAAGTCACTGGGCAACTTCTTCACCATCCGCGAGGTGCTGGAAAAGTACCATCCGGAAGTGGTGCGCTATCTGCTGGTATCCAGCCATTACCGCAGCCCGATCAACTATTCGGAAGACAGCCTGAAGGAAGCCCGCGGTGCACTGGAGCGCTTTTACCACGCCCTTAAAGGTCTGCCGCCCGTAGCGCCGGCCGGTGGTGAAGCCTTTGTCGAGCGCTTCAATGCCGCCATGGATGATGATTTCAATACACCCGAAGCCTGTGCCGTGCTGTTCGAGATGGCCCGCGAGAGCAACCGTTTGCGTGAACTCGACGCGCCGGCAGCAGCCGGGCTGGCGGCGCGGCTGAAGAGCCTGGCCGAAGTGCTGGGGGTGCTGCAGCTTGAGCCGGATGACTTTCTGCAGGCCGGTGCCCGGGAGCGGGTGGATGCGGATGCTGTGGAAGCACTGATAGCTGCCCGCCTGCAGGCGCGGGCAGACAAGGACTGGGCCGAGTCTGACCGCATCCGCGATCAGCTGACGGCCATGGGCATAGTGCTGGAAGATGGCAAGGGCGGTACCAGCTGGCGGCTGGCGCAATAAAATCTGCTTTGCCTGTGCGCTGTCACTGCAGTTTGAGCTGACTGGTTGCCGGCAGGCGGGCTGTCAGCAGGGTGCAGATAGTCGCCAGGAAGGCGCACAGGCAAATGACCGTAGCCATGGGTTGCGCTGTGCCGTTATGCAGCAGCCCGACCAGCGCCGAAGCTGAGGCCGCCAGCGTGAACTGGATAAAGCCGAGCATCGCCGAAGCACTGCCGGCCTGGTTTCCGTGCCCGGCCATGGCGCACGCGGAGGCATTGGGCAGCAGACAGCCAAGGCTGGCAATGATCACGAACAAGGGCAGCAGCAAACACCATAACGCGTCGGGCTGCAGCCAGCTCACAGCCAGCAGGCAGACTGCGCCGAGCAGAAATACCCAGATCAGGTGCTGCAACCAGTACCCCGGACCATGCCGGCCGAGCAGTCGGGCATTGACCTGGGCGAACAGAATGAAGCCTGCGGCATTCATGCCGAACAGCCAGCCATAGTGCTGTGTCGGTACTTTGTACAGCTCGATAAAGACAAACGGCGAACCGGCGATGTAGGAGAACATGCCGGCCATTACCAGTCCGCCGGTCAGCGCGTGGCCTACAAACTGGCGATCCTTGAGTAGTGCCAGATATTTGCCCGGTGCCTGCCGTAAGGAATGAGGTGGTGTTTCCTGCGTCAGGGTTTCCGGTAGCCACAGGGCTATGGCCAGTGCGCAGGCTGCGCTGAACAGGGTCAGGCAGAGAAAGATCGATTGCCAGCCAAACTCTGCCAGCAGCAGGCCGCCGAGCAGGGGAGCCAGAATCGGCGCAACACCCATCACCAGCATCAATTGCGAGAAGACCTTTGCCGAAGCCAGCGGATCGCAAAGGTCGCGCACCACGGCGCGGGAAATCACCATTCCTGCGCAGCCGCCCAGTGCCTGCAGGAAGCGTGCGGCAATCAGCCATTCCAGACTACCGGCCAGGGTGCAAATTGCCGAAGCAAGGCTGAACAGCAGTACGCCAAACAGCAGTGGCTTGCGCCGGCCAAAGCGGTCTGCCAGTGGGCCGTAGATCAACTGGCCGCCGGCCAGTCCGATAAAGTAGGCGGACAGTGTCAGCTGGACATGTTCGATGTCGGTGGCAAATGCCAGCGCCAGCGTCGGAAAAGCGGGCAGGTAAAAGTCGATTGCCAGCGGACCGAAAGCGCTAAGGGCTCCGAGCAACAGCACTATGCGCAGATTCATGGGTTCCTTGCCGGTCAGATGGCCGGATGATTTGGCGCAGTCCGGTGGTGTGCCCGGAAATTGGTTGCCAGGGTGCGCTGTCTGCCCGGAACAGGCTTGATGCAACAAAGCTGAAGCCGGATGGGGTCAGGCGTGCAGGTTCTCTGCTGCGTACAGGGTGTTTTCCAGCAGGCAGGCGCGGGTCATCGGGCCGACACCGCCCGGTACTGGCGTAATCCAGCCGGCACGGGGCAGTGCTTCGGCGTAGCCCACATCGCCGATCAGCTTGCCGTCACCCTGACGGTTGATGCCGACGTCGATCACGATGGCTCCAGGCTTGATCCATTCCCCTTTCACCAGGCCGGGCTTGCCGACTGCGACCACCACGATGTCGGCCTGTGCCACCAGGTTTGCCAGGTCCCTGGTAAAACGGTGAGTGACGGTAACCGTGCTGCCCGCCAGTAATAGCTCCATTGCCATCGGACGTCCGACGATATTGGAGGCGCCGACTATCACCGCATGCTGGCCGTGCAGGTCAACACCGGTGGACTCCAGCAGGGTCATGATGCCCTTGGGCGTGCACGGGCGCAGCAGCGGCATGCGCTGGGCCAGGCGGCCTATGTTGAACGGATGAAAGCCGTCCACATCCTTGTCCGGTCGGATACGCTCGAGCAACCCGGACGCCTGCAGGTGCGAGGGCAGGGGCAGTTGCAGCAGAATGCCGTCAATCGCGGGATCGTCATTCAGCTGGTCGATCAGCTGTTCAAGCTCGATCTGCCGGGTCTGCGCTGGCAGGTCATAGGCTTTTGACAGAATGCCGACCTCCTCGCAATCCTTGCGCTTGTGTGCAACATAGACCTGCGAGGCAGGGTCGGTACCAACCAGAATCACTGCCAGGCCGGGTGTGCGTAGCCCTTTGTCGTTGCGCTCGGCGACACGTTGGGCTATCTGCAGGCGCAGTTGGGCAGCAATTGCCTTGCCATCGATCAGTTGTGCAGTCATCGCGATTTACAAACCATCATCAGCTATATAGAAAGTCGCTTATTCTGGCATGCAGGGCCCGTTGGACAAAAGCACTCACGCATCTGTTTCATCCAAGCCCTTTATCTGTCTGATTTTTTTATATTTGTCGTTGACTTGGGTTGAAGCGCCTCTGTAAGATTCGCCCGCTTGTCGAGCACAGCGTCAGCTGGGTGCGAAGGCACTGCGAACCGGTTGGTTCTGCTGCAGCCAAGGCTTGGATCGGCATCGTTGATGCAGATTGATAAGCGCCCGTAGCTCAGCTGGATAGAGCACCCGCCTTCTAAGCGGGTGGTCGCAGGTTCGAGTCCTGCCGGGCGCGCCATCTGGCGGTTCTGGTACAAGTGGTTGATATGGTGGGCGTAGCTCAGTTGGTAGAGCACAGGATTGTGGCTCCTGGTGTCGAGGGTTCGATCCCCTTCGTCCACCCCATATTTCGGAAACGCCAGGCTCAGGTCTGGCGTTTTTGTTCCAAGCGTTGCCGCGGACGTGGTGGAATTGGTAGACACACTGGATTTAGGTTCCAGCGCCGCAAGGTGTGAGAGTTCGAGTCTCTCCGTCCGCACCATCTGTTTATCTCTTCTGTTCATGCAGACTTATCCTGCCGAGTGACTTCTGTCATTTGAGCTACTAGAATGCATGCCCTTGATTCTGGGGCCGGTTCAACGGCCATGTCTGTGCAACGAGGAATATCCATGCAAGTTTCTGTCGAAAACACCTCAGCCCTTGAGCGCCGTATGACCATTGGCGTGCCTGTCGAGCGTATCGAGAGCGAAATCAACAAGCGTCTGCAACAGACTGCCCGCCGTGCCAAGGTTCCGGGGTTTCGTCCCGGCAAGGTACCGATGAGCGTGATCCGCCAGCGTTACGAGAGCTCGGCTCGCCAGGAAGCACTGGGTGATTTGATTCAGGCCACCTTTTATGAAGCCGTGATGCAGGAGAAGCTCAATCCGGCAGGCTCGCCAGCGGTAGAGCCGAAAGTCTTCGAAAAGGGCAAGGATCTCGAGTACGTTGCCACCTTCGAAGTGTTCCCCGAGTTCAAGGTTGCCGATTTCGACAGCATCGAGGTTGAGCGCCTGCAGGCAGAAGTTTCGGATGCAGACCTCGACAACATGCTGGAAATCCTGCGCAAGCAGAATACCCGTTTCGAAGCCGTAGACCGTGCGGCCGAAAATGGCGATCAGCTGAACATCGATTTTGTCGGCAAGATTGATGGCGAAGCCTTTGCCGGTGGTTCGGCCAAGGGCACCCTGCTGGTGCTGGGTTCCGGCCGGATGATTCCTGGCTTTGAAGATGCGCTGGTTGGTGCAACCAAGGGCGAGGAGCGGGTTATCAACCCGGTTTTCCCGGCGGATTACCAGAACCTCGATCTGGCAGGCAAGACCGCAGAGTTCACCGTCACTGTGAACAGCGTCGAAGCACCAACCCTGCCCGAGCTGAATGAGGAGTTCTTTGCCTTGTTCGGTGTCAAGGAAGGCGGTCTGGAGGATTTCCGTGCCGAAGTGCGCAAGAACATGCAGCGCGAACTGGGTCAGGCCATCAAGTCCAAGATCAAGAACCAGGTTATGGACGGTCTGCTGACCTCCAACCCGATCGAAGTGCCCAAGTCTCTGGTAACCAGCGAAATTGGTCGTTTGCGTGTGCAGGCGGTCCAGCAGTTCGGTGGCAACATCAATCCTGACCAGCTGCCTGCCGAGTTGTTTGAAGAACAAGCCAAACGCCGCGTGGTACTGGGTCTGGTGGTCGCCGAAGTGGTCAAGCAAAACGAGCTCAAGCCCGATGATGCCCGTGTTCGGAGCATGATCGAGGAGATGGCTTCGGCCTATCAGGAGCCTGAGCAGGTGGTGGCCTGGTACTACAAGAATGACCAGCAAATGAACGAGGTTCGTTCGGTTGTGCTGGAAGAACAAGTTGTAGATACTGTTCTGCAGAAGGCCAAAGTGACTGACAAGACCGTCTCCTACGAGGAAGCGATCAAGCCTGCCGAGGCACCCAAGGCAGAGTGATCGTCCTCCGGACAGGAAGTACAACATAAGCCAGCGCATTGCTGGCTTATGTGTCTATAAGGCATGACTAATTTGACTTGGGAGCGATTGCTGGAGATGTCTCGTACTTCTTTGATGCAACAAACGACTGAAATCCAGGCTGCTGGCGGCCTGGTTCCAATGGTTGTCGAACAGTCTGCCCGCGGTGAGCGTGCATACGATATCTACTCGCGCCTGCTCAAGGAGCGGGTGATCTTTCTGGTTGGTCCGGTTGAGGATTACATGGCCAACCTGGTGGTTGCCCAGTTGCTGTTCCTTGAGGCGGAGAACCCGGACAAGGATATTCACCTCTACATCAACTCCCCCGGTGGTTCGGTTACTGCAGGCATGTCGATCTATGACACCATGCAATTCATCAAGCCGGATGTTTCCACCATCTGTGTTGGTCAGGCTTGCAGCATGGGTGCTTTGCTGCTGGTCGGCGGGGCTGCCGGCAAACGTTACTGTCTGCCGCATTCGCGCATGATGATCCATCAGCCATTGGGCGGATTTCAGGGCCAGGCATCGGATTTCGAGATCCATGCCAAGGAAATCCTGACCATTCGTGACCGGCTGAACCGCATCATGGCGCAACATACCGGCCAGCCAATGGACGTTATTGCCCGCGATACTGACCGCGATAATTTCATGAGCGGCGATGAGGCTGTGGCTTATGGTCTTATCGACAAAGTCATCAGTAAGCGTGAAATGGCAGGCTGAAGAACTGTGCCTGAAGTGTGACCACTGGCTACGCGGTCACGTTTCCGGCTTGAAAATAGCTGCATTTGGCTCCATCTTGTGATGAGCGCATATCGGATTGGATTGAACGAATGACTGACATCCGCAACGGCGAAGATACTGGCAAGCTTTTGTATTGCTCCTTCTGTGGCAAGAGCCAGCATGAAGTGCGCAAGCTGATTGCCGGGCCTTCCGTATTTATTTGCGACGAGTGTGTCGATCTTTGCAACGACATCATCCGCGAGGAAGTGCAGGAAGCACAGGCAGAAAGCAGCGCGACCAAGTTGCCTGCGCCGAAAGAAATCAGCGGCATTCTTGATCAGTATGTAATCGGCCAGGAACGCGCCAAGAAGGTGCTTGCCGTGGCTGTTTACAACCACTACAAGCGACTGAATCAACGCGACAAGAAAGATGATGTCGAGTTGGGCAAGAGCAATATCCTGCTCATCGGTCCTACGGGCTCAGGCAAGACCCTGCTGGCTGAAACCCTTGCCCGTCTGTTGAATGTGCCATTTACCATCGCCGATGCGACGACCCTGACCGAAGCCGGCTACGTTGGCGAGGACGTCGAGAACATCATCCAGAAGTTGCTGCAGAAGTGCGATTACGATGTGGAAAAGGCCCAGATGGGCATTGTCTACATCGACGAAATCGACAAGATTTCGCGCAAGTCGGACAACCCGTCGATCACCCGCGATGTATCCGGTGAGGGTGTGCAGCAGGCGCTGCTCAAGCTGATTGAGGGTACGGTTGCATCAGTGCCACCCCAGGGCGGCCGCAAACATCCGCAGCAGGAGTTCCTGCAGGTTGATACGCGCAATATCCTGTTCATTTGCGGCGGTGCGTTTTCCGGTCTGGAAAAGGTCATTCATGGCCGTTCCACCAAGGGCGGCATAGGTTTCAGTGCTGAAGTACGCAGTCAGGATCTGGGCAAGAAGGTTGGGGAAACCTTGCGTGATATCGAGCCGGATGATCTGGTCAAGTTTGGCCTGATTCCGGAATTCGTCGGACGTCTTCCGGTTATCGCAACACTGGATGAGCTGGATGAAGCTGCATTGATGCAGATTCTGATCGAACCCAAGAACGCCTTGACCAAGCAGTACGCCCGCTTGTTCGAGATGGAAGGGGTTGGTCTGGAGTTTCGTGCGGATGCGTTGAAGGCGATTGCCCACAAGGCGCTGGAACGCAAGACCGGTGCGCGTGGTTTGCGTTCGATTCTCGAGGGAGTTTTGCTGGATACCATGTACGAAATTCCTTCCCAGGAAGAGGTGAGCAAGGTCGTGGTGGACGAGAATGTGATTCTCGGTACCTCGAAACCCTTGTTGATCTACGAGAACCCGGAAAAGCCGGCCAAGGCATCGCCTGAAGCTTGATGTAACAAAGGGGCCTGACGGCCCCTTTGCTTTTCCGGAGTTACAGCTTGTTTTTTGCTTGCCTGAACCCCATCTTGAAAACAGCACTTATTTGCAAATTCTGAATTTGGCTAGCAAGCCATCGTGGGGTTGAATCATGAAAACAATCGTTGAACTGCCGCTGCTTCCATTGCGTGACGTGGTGGTTTTCCCGCACATGGTCATTCCCCTGTTCGTTGGACGAGAAAAGTCCATAGAGGCCCTTGAGGCCGCCATGAAAGGGGATAAGCAGATACTCCTGGTAGCGCAGAAGAACTCGGCGGATGACGATCCGGCTGAGGATGCGCTGTACCGCATGGGTACCGTAGCGACCGTACTGCAGATGCTCAAACTGCCCGATGGCACGGTCAAGGTGCTGGTCGAGGGTGAGCAGCGCGGGATCATCCAGCGCTTTACCGAGGTGGACGGACATTGTCGGGCTGAAATCGAATTGATCGAGGAGCAGGATTCTGCTGCCCGGGATTCCGAAGTGTTTAACCGCACTTTGATGAGCCAGTTCGAACAATACGTCCAGCTGAGCAAGAAAGTACCCGCCGAGGTACTGGCTTCGCTTTCCGGCATTGATGAGCCTTCACGGCTGGTCGATACCATGGCGGCGCATATGGTGCTGAAGATCGAGCAGAAGCAGGCGGTGCTGGAGATCGTCGAGCTTGCGCCCAGGGTCGAGCACGTACTGGCCTTGCTGGATGCCGAGCTGGATCTGCTACAGGTGGAGAAGCGCATCCGTGGCCGGGTCAAGAAGCAGATGGAAAAGAGCCAGCGCGAGTACTACCTGAATGAGCAGATGAAGGCGATTCAGAAAGAGCTGGGTGATATAGAGGAAGGTCACAATGAACTGGATGACCTGAAGAAGCGCATCGACAATGCGGGCCTGAGCAAGGAAGCCCTGGCCAAGGCCACTGTCGAGCTCAACAAGCTCAAGCAGATGTCGCCGATGTCGGCTGAAGCTACCGTGGTCCGTTCGTACATCGACTGGCTGGTCAATGTACCGTGGACGGCAGCGAGCAAGGTGCGTCTGGATCTGAGCAAGGCAGAAGAAATCCTTGATGCCGACCACTACGGTCTGGAAGAGGTCAAGGATCGTATTCTGGAGTTTCTCGCCGTGCAAAAGCGGGTGAAGAAGCTCAAGGGTCCGGTGCTCTGTCTGGTTGGTCCGCCCGGTGTCGGCAAGACCTCACTGGCTGAGTCGATTGCCAGGGCCACCAATCGCAAATTTGTACGCATGGCGTTGGGCGGTGTCAGGGACGAGGCGGAAATTCGCGGTCACCGGCGTACCTATATCGGCTCGATGCCGGGTCGCCTGATCCAGAAAATGACCAAGGTCGGCGTGCGCAATCCGTTGTTCCTGCTCGACGAGATCGACAAGATGGGCAATGACATGCGCGGCGACCCCGCATCGGCATTGCTCGAGGTGCTCGATCCGGAGCAGAACCACAATTTCAATGATCACTACCTGGAGGTTGATTACGACCTCTCGGATGTGATGTTTCTCTGTACAGCCAACTCGATGGACATCCCTGCACCGTTGCTGGACCGGATGGAGATAATTCGCCTGCCGGGCTACACGGAAGACGAGAAGGTCAATATCGCCATCAATTACCTGGTTCCCAAGCAGGTCCAGTCCAATGGCGTGAAGAAAGGCGAACTGGCGTTTGATGAGGCAGCTATCCGCGACATCATCCGTTATTACACTCGCGAAGCGGGTGTGCGTGGTCTGGAGCGGCAGATTGCCAAGGTCTGCCGCAAGGCCGTCAAGGAAAATACCCGGGAGAAGCGTTTCCAGGTACAGGTGACCAGTGACTTGCTCGAGCATTATCTGGGTGTACGCAAGTTCCGCTATGGTCTTGCCGGACTGCAGGATCAGGTCGGTCAGGTGACCGGGCTGGCGTGGACGCAGGTGGGCGGGGAGTTGCTCACCATCGAATCTGCCGTGGTGCCAGGCAAGGGGCAGTTGATCAAGACCGGCTCGCTGGGCGATGTGATGCTTGAGTCGATTACCGCGGCACAGACGGTCGTCCGCAGCAGGGCGAAAAGCCTCGGCATCGCGCCTGATTTCCATGAGAAGCAGGATATCCATATCCACATGCCCGAAGGTGCGACACCCAAGGACGGGCCGAGTGCCGGTGTTGGCATGTGTACGGCGATTGTCTCGGCCCTGACCCAGATTCCAGTGCGCGCCGATGTGGCAATGACCGGTGAAATTACGTTGCGCGGTCAGGTTCTGGCGATCGGCGGACTGAAGGAGAAACTGCTGGCCGCGCATCGGGGCGGAATCAAGACGGTTATCATTCCGGAGGAGAATGTGCGCGATTTGAAGGAGATTCCTGAAAATATTAAGCAGGACCTGCAGATTAAGGCGGTCAAATGGATTGACGAAGTCCTGCAAATTGCGTTGCAATACATGCCGGAGCCTTTGTCCGTATCTGTTGCTGAAATACCGGCAAAAGATGAGAAGCGTGAGTCAGACGCCAAGGACAGAATCAGCACCCATTAGAGAGTGTGTCATCCTTGACACAATTTTGGTCTGCTTGCTATAAAACGGCACTAGTCGGCTAAGGGCCACTCTCACCGGATTCTCGCTTTACCACCAACACTAAGAATACAACTGAAAAATAAGGGGACTTAGAGTGAACAAGTCGGAACTGATTGATGCAATTGCCGCCTCTGCCGATATTCCAAAAGCTGCCGCTGGCCGCGCTTTGGATGCAGTTATCGAATCCGTAACTGGTGCTCTCAAGGCTGGTGATTCGGTAGTGCTGGTTGGCTTTGGTACTTTCTCTGTGAAAGATCGCGCCGCACGTACTGGTCGTAATCCCCAAACTGGTAAGGCTATCAGCATTGCTGCTGCCAAGATTCCAGGCTTCAAAGCTGGCAAGGCACTGAAAGACGCTGTTAACTAAGCTTCTTTTGATAATTGCCGATCAGTCCGGAGTTGCTTCGGGCTGATTGTGGAGCGGTAGCAAAACCGGTGATCCCGGTGTTACACAACAAGGTTTATCGACCTGTACGTTCCGCAAGTCACGAGAAGGCGCATCCCCGGATGCGCCTTTCTTCTTTCTGACACTACCCATGCTGCACGGCTGTTGAATGCATACAGCCATTTCTGGGGGAAGCATGCTGCAAAATATCAGGGATAACTCCCAAGGCTGGATTGCCAAAACCATCATCGGTCTGATGGTGGTCTTGATGGCACTCTTCGGCGTAGACCAAATTTTTCAATCGACCAGCAATGCACAGGATGCTGCCGAGGTAAATGGCGAAGCCATCAGTCTGAATGAGCTGGCCAAAGCCGAGGATCTGCAGCGTCGTCGTTTGCAACAACAGTTGGGCAGTAACTTCGATGAGTCGCTCATCGACGAAAAGCTGCTGCGTGATGCTGCCCTGAAGGGGCTGATCGAGCGCCAGTTGCTGCTACAGGGTACCGCTTCCGCCGATTTTGCACTTTCCGATGCAGCGCTTGATCAGGTGATGCTGCAGGAACCGCAATTCCAGATTGATGGCAAGTTCAACCCTGACCGCTTTGACATGGTCATCCGCCAGATGGGTTACAGCCGTCCGCAATTCAGGCAAATGCTGCGTGAAGAGATGCTGATCGTGCAGCTGCGCGCCGGTCTGGGCGGCAGCAGTTTTGTCACCGATGCTGAAATCAACAATTTTGCCCGGCTGGAGAAGCAGCGCCGGGATTTCGCCACACTTACCCTGAAAGCCACGACACAGGGTATTGATGTGACGGAAGCCGATATCCAGGCTTTTTACGATGAACATGCTGCCGAGTTTCTCAGCCCCGAGCAGGTTCAGCTTGAATATGTCGAGCTGAAAAAGGATGGCTTCTTCGATCAGGTTGAAGTGACCGCTGACGAATTGCAGAGCCAGTACCAGAAGGAAATTGCCGGTCTGGCCGAGCAGCGCCAGGCAGCGCATATCCTGATTGAAGTAAATGACCAGGTCAGCGATGAGCAGGCCAAACAGAAGCTGGTTGAGCTTCAGCAGCGACTGGCTGCAGGTGAAGACTTTGCCGTACTGGCCAAGGAGTTCTCGGCAGATCCGGGTTCCGCCGGCAATGGCGGTGATCTGGGCTATGCCGGTCCGGGTGTGTATGACCCGGCGTTCGAACAGGCGCTCTACGCGCTCAAGCAGAATGAGATTTCTGCGCCGGTGCGCAGTGCCTATGGCTGGCATCTGATCAAGCTGCTGGGAGTGCAGGGGGCTGACGTACCGCCCTTTGACAGCCTCAAGGAAAAGCTGACCAAGGACCTCAAGACCGAAAAGGTCGAGCAGCGTTTTGTCGAGGCCAGCAAGGAGCTGGAAAACTCCTCATTCGAGTCTGCCGATCTGGTTCAGCCGGCACAGGAGCAGGGGCTGGAAATCAAGCTCAGCGAAGTGTTTGGCCGCGAAGGCGGTAAAGAAGGTCTTGCTGCCAATCGTCAGGTACTGCAGGCAGCCTTCAGCGAAGACTTGCTGGAAAATGCCGCAAACAGCCAGTTGATCGAGCTGGATCCGGATACCGTTGTAGTGGTGCGGGTCAAGACGCATGACAAGCCCGAGCAGTTGCCTCTGGCAACCGTCTCTTCGGCTATCCGTGAAGAACTGCTGATGCAGCGGGCTGCCAAGGCGGCCAGAGAGAAGGGCGAACAGCTGCTGGCGGCCTTGCGCGACGGCAAGACACTGGCGGACGAGAAGCTGGCTGATCAAACCTGGACCGTTGTCGAGGCTGCAGCGCGAAATCAGGAAGGCGTGGCTCCCGAGGTACTGCAGGAGTTGTTCCGCATGCCCAGACCCGGGGCGTCAGGCAAACCGAGTTACGATGGCATAGCCACGCGCAACGGTGACTACATCCTGATTCGACTCAATGGCGTCAATGAGCCGCAGAATGACCTGAGCAACGAAGAGAAGGCGGAATACCGCAAGTTCCTTTCTTCCCGCCAGGGCGAGCTGGATTTTGCTGCTTATCGCCGGCAGTTGCAGGATAAGGCCGATATCGAGCGCTTCTGAAGGCTCACCGGCCAGCGGGCGGCAGACACATTGCCGCTCCGCTGAAACAAAAACGCCCCGAACTGTCGGGGCGTTTTTGTTTGCAGGGCAGTCGCATCTAGTTGTGTAAACCCAGTACGTTGTTCAGTGAAAGTGGTGCGCGACTGATGGGCGGATGGTAACCGAGGCTGGCGTGCGGCCGGTGCCAATTATATTGATGTAGCCAGGGCATCAGGTGCTGTGCGCGTTGCGCTGAACTTTCGTAGCTACGGGCATAGGCCCACTCGCGCAGACTGGTCTGGATGAAGCGCTCAGCCTTGCCGTTGGTCCTTGGCGTATAAGGCTTGGTGCGCAGATGGCGTAACCCCAATCGCTTGACCAGACGGCGGAACTTGCGTGAGCCATAGCAGCTGCCGTTGTCGGTCATGATGCGGGTGAAGCGAATACCCAGCGCGCGATAGTAGCGCAGCGCTCGGAGCAAGGCTTGGCAAGCACTGGGTCCCCGTTCATCGGGGTGCAGACTGCTGAAAGCGATGCGGCTGGCATCATCGATGGCGACATGGACGTACTCCCAGCCCGCGCCGTTGGAGTTCTGCTGGCGATCGCCCGTGGCCCTATGGCCTGGTCGCCAGAAACGCCCCAGTTTCTTGATATCCAGATGCAGTAGATCACCGGGGATCGGATACTCGTAGCGCACTACCGGTGGCGCGGGCTCCAGTTCCGCCAGACGATGAAAGCCGGCTTGTCGCAGGCGGCGTGCAATGGTGCTGACGGCCACGGCCACTTCCCCGGCGATCTGGCGGTAGGTTTTGCGTGCACGGCGTAGCTCAATCGCGCGCGCTATCAGCGTATCGGCGGTTGCATGCGGGCAGTGCCGAGGTCGTGACGAGCGGTCTTGTAGACCGGTCTCGCCTTCCTCGCGAAAGCGCTTGAGCCATTTGTAGGCGGTTCGCACGCTCACCCCGGCAGCCTGAGCGGCTTCCTCGACTCTCAAACCATGTTGAATGCGCTGAACCAAAAGGGCTCGACCGCGGGGAGTAAGACGGGCATGTTTATGCAAGTTCATTCGGGGCTCCTGGAAGGCATGGTGGGTCGCACTTCCAGAATTCCGGGAAAGCCCCGGATGAACAACCTACTGAGAGATCACATCTAGTCTTCGATGGCGCCCATGGCGGTGGTGTTGAAGCCGCCATCCACGTAGAGGATTTCGCCGCTGATGCCGGAAGCCAGATCGGAGCAAAGGAAGGCGCCAGCGTTGCCGACTTCTTCAATGGTTACATTGCGCCGCATCGGGGTCTGCTTCTCGTTCGCCGCCAGCATCTTGCGGAAGCTCTTGATGCCCGATGCTGCCAGTGTGCGGATCGGTCCGGCAGAGATGGCGTTCACCCGTGTGCCTTCAGGGCCGAGACTGCCTGCGAGATAGCGTACGCCGGCCTCAAGGCTGGCCTTGGCCATGCCCATGACATTGTAGTTGGGCATGGTGCGCACGGCGCCCAGATACGACAGGGTAAGGATGCTGCCATTGCGTCCCTGCATCAGCTCACGCCCTGCACGGGCCAGCGCGACCAGGCTGTAGGCGCTGATATCGTGGGCGATTTTGAAGCCTTCACGGGTGGTGACCGCAGTGAAGTCGCCATCCAGCTGATCACCCGGAGCAAAGCCCACCGAGTGCACAATCACATCCAGGCTGTCCCACTTCTTTGCCAGCGCGGCAAAGGCGCTGGCAATTTCATCGTCACTGGCCACATCACAGGGAAAGCACAGTTCGGGGCCCGAGCCCCAACCTGTAGCAAACTCCTCGACGCGCCCCTTGAGCTTTTCGTTCTGGTAGGTGAAGGCGAGTTCAGCGCCTTCACGGTGCATGGCTGCGGCAATACCCGAAGCAATTGAAAGTTTGCTGGCTACGCCAACGATCAGGACACGCTTTCCGGTGAGAAATCCCATTGTTATTTTTCCTCTTTCTGCTTAGTCGACAGCAGTGTGCGGTGCCATGAAGGCGGCTTCCAGCAACTGCTGAGTGTAAATGTGCTGTGGTGCGGCAAAAATCTCTGGTGCCGGCCCCTGTTCAACCACCTGACCCTGCTTGATCACCATCAGTTGATGACTCAGCGCCCTGACCACCGCCAGATCATGGCTGATGAACAGGTAGGTCAGGTTGTACTTTTCCTGCAATGCCCTGAGCAGTTCGACCACCTGTTTCTGTACGGTACGATCAAGTGCCGAGGTAGGTTCGTCCAGCAGTATCAACTCGGGCTTCAGAACCAGCGCCCGGGCTATGGCAATTCTTTGTCGCTGTCCTCCGGAAAACTCGTGGGGGTAACGGTGGCGGGTGTGCGGATCAAGATCTACCTCGATCAACGCATCAATGATCGCCTGCTGCTGTTCCTTTTCGTTGCCAATACGGTGAATCCGCAATCCCTCGCCAATGATCTGGCCTACCGACATGCGCGGGCTCAGGCTGCCATAAGGGTCCTGAAACACCACCTGCATCTGTCGCCGCAACGGTCGTACGGCATGCTGGCTGATGCCATCCAGCGCCTGCTCCTTGAAACGGATCGAACCCTGACTGGCGATCAAACGGAGTATCGCCAGACCCAGTGTAGACTTGCCCGAGCCACTTTCGCCGACAATGCCCAGCGTTTGTCCCTGCAGCAGATTGAAATCGATGCCATCCACGGCTTTGACATGATCAACCGTATGCCGCAGGAAACCTTTCTTGATCGGAAACCAGACCTTCAGGTCATCCACCTTCAACAATGACTGCCCCGCAGTCGTGGCTGCCGGCTCGCCACTGGGTTCGGCATCGAGCAACTCCCGGGTATAGGGATGTTGCGGATTGCTGAACAGTGTCGCGCAGTCGGATTCTTCGACGATCCGACCCTGCTGCATGACACATACGCGCTGGGCAATTCTTCTGACCAGGTTCAGATCGTGGCTGATCAGCAGCAAGGCCATGCCCAGTCTGGCCTGCAGATCCTTGAGCAGTTCGAGAATTTTCAACTGGACAGTCACATCCAGTGCCGTGGTCGGCTCGTCGGCAATCAGCAATTCAGGCTCGTTGGCCAGCGCCATGGCAATCATCACCCGTTGTCTTTGGCCGCCCGAGAGTTCGTGGGGATAGGCTTTCAGGCGTTTGGCCGGCTCCGGAATGCCGACCATATCCAGTAGCTCCAGCACGCGCTCACGCGCCGCGTTGCCGCGCAGGCCCTTGTGCAGTTGCAGGATTTCGCTGATCTGTTTTTCGATGCAGTGCAGCGGATTGAGGGCCGTCATTGGTTCCTGAAACACCATGGCCACTCGGTTGCCGCGAATGTTGCGCAGCTTGTTCTCGGGCAGTTGCAGCAGATCCTGGTCGCCGAAGTGAATGCTGCCGCTGGGATGGCTGGCAGTCGGGTATGGCAGCAGGCGCAGGATCGAGTGGGCAGTGACGGATTTGCCGGAGCCGCTCTCGCCGACCAGGGCGAGGGTTTCACCGTGGCGGATATCAAAAGACACGTTATGCACAACGCGCTGCACCTGCTTGCCGGTAACGAACTCCACCGACAGGTCGCGCACCTCGATCAGGTTCTGCGGATTGTTTGGCGCGCTCATATTTTGCTCCGTGGATCAAAAGCGTCACGGGCGGCTTCGCCGATGAATACCAGCAGGGCAAGCATGATGGCCAGGACGGCAAAGGCACTGATGCCCAGCCAGGGTGCCTGCAGGTTGGCTTTGGCCTGGGCCACCAGTTCGCCGAGGGAAGGGGAGCCCGGCGGTAGTCCGAAGCCGAGGAAGTCCAGCGCGGTCAGGGTGCCGATGGCGCCGGTGAGAATGAACGGGACAAAGGTCATGGTCGACACCATGGCGTTGGGCAGGATGTGATGGATCATGATGCCGCCGTTTTCCATGCCCAGCGCCCGTGCCGCGCGGACGTACTCCAGATTGCGCCCGCGGAGGAATTCGGCGCGCACCACGTCGACCAGACTCATCCAGGAGAACAGCAGCATGATGCCGAGCAACCACCAGAAATTCGGCTGCACGAAGCTGGCCAGAATGATCAGCAGATAGAGCACCGGCAGCCCCGACCAGACCTCCAGAAAACGCTGGCCGACCAGATCCACCCAGCCGCCGTAAAAGCCCTGCAGGGCGCCGGCAAGTACACCGATCAGCGAGCTGAACAGGGTCAGGGTCAGGGCGAACAGCACGGAAATGCGGAAGCCGTAGATCACCCGCGCCAGCACGTCACGGCCCTGGTCATCGGTGCCCAGCCAGTTCTGCGCAGAGGGCGGGGCGGGCGCCGGGACCTGCAGGTCGTAGTTGATGCTCGAGTAGCTGAACGGAATCACCGGCCAGATCATCCAGCCACCCTTGTCGGCAATCAGCTCGCGCACATAGGGGCTTTTGTAGTTGGCCTGCAGCGGGAACTCGCCGCCAAAGGTGGTTTCCGGATAGCGCTTGAGCACCGGGAAGTACCAGCCGCCGTCGTAATGCACCACCAGCGGCTTGTCGTTGGCGATGAATTCGGCACCCAGGCTCAGCACAAACAGGCCAAGGAACAGCCAGAGTGACCACCAGCCACGTTTGTGGGCCTTGAAGCGATCGAAGCGACGCCGGTTGATCGGGGATAGCTGCATGTCAGTTAGCCCTGTTTTCGAAGTCGATGCGCGGGTCGACCAGCGTATAGGTCAGATCACCGATCAGTTTCAGTACCAGTCCGAGCAGGGTGAACAGAAACAGCGTGCCGAAGACTACCGGATAGTCACGGTTGATCGCGGCTTCAAAGCTCAGTAGTCCCAGGCCGTCAAGGGAGAAGATCACCTCGATCAGCAGCGAGCCGGTGAAAAAGATGCCGATCAAGGCCGATGGGAAACCGGCAATCACCAGCAGCATGGCGTTGCGGAACACATGGCCATAGAGCACGCGGTTTTTTGACAGGCCCTTGGCCTTGGCGGTGACCACGTACTGTTTGTTGATTTCATCGAGGAAGCTGTTCTTGGTCAGCAGCGTCAGGGTGGCGAAGTTGCCGATGACCAAGGCCGTTACCGGCAGCGCCAGGTGCCAGAAATAGTCGATGATCTGTTCGTGCAGGGTCATCTCGGCAAAATTGTTGGAAGTCAGTCCGCGCAAGGGAAACCAGTCCCAGTAACTGCCGCCGGCAAACAGCACGATCAGCAGGATGGCGAACAGGAAGGCCGGAATGGCGTAACCGACGATAATTGCCGAGCTGGTCCAGATATCAAAGGCGCTGCCATGCCGCACGGCCTTGGCGATGCCCAGCGGGATCGACACCAGATACATGATCAGGGTGCTCCACAACCCCAGCGAAATCGAGACCGGCATCTTCTCGACTATCAGCTCGGTCACCGAGGCATCGCGAAAGAAGCTCTGGCCGAAGTCCAGGTGCGCATAGTTTTTCAGCATGATCCAGAAGCGTTCTGCCGGCGGCTTGTCAAAGCCGTACATGCGTTCGATTTCCGCCACCAGATCCGGATCCAGGCCCTGGGCTCCGCGGTAGTTGAGGCTGCCGGTTGCTACTTCGGCACCGCCTCCGGAAATCCTGCCGGTGGCACCGCCGGTGGCGGCATCAAAGCCTTCGAGCTTGGCAATCATCTGCTCGACCGGGCCGCCGGGAGCCGCCTGGATAATGATGAAATTGATCAGCAGAATGCCGAACAGGGTCGGGATGATCAGCAGCAGGCGCCGCAGGATATAGGCCAGCATCTAGTTGTTTCCAGCCTGGTTCGGTATCGGGTCGGTGTGCTCTGCCTGGGCCTCGGCGGCAGCGGTACTCCACCAGCTCATCAGGGCAAAATCGTAGAGCGGCGTCACGGCAGGGTGTTCGATGCTGTTCCAGTAGGCCAGGCGCCAGGTCTTGATATGCCAGTTGGGCACCACATAGTGACCTGCCAGCAGCACCCGGTCGAGGGCGCGGGCATGGTTGATCAGGCTTTCCCGCGAGTCGGCCTTGATCAGGCCGTCTACCAAGGTGTCGATGGCCGGATCGCGCAAGCCGATCAGGTTGCGGCTGCCGGGATTGTCTGCACTGGAGGAATGCCAGTATTCCCGCTGTTCATTGCCCGGTGAGCTGGATTGACCAAAGCCGCCGACCAGCATGTCGAAATCACGCGAGCGCAGGCGGTTGATGTACTGCGAGATATCCACCCGGCGGATTTCCAGTTCGATACCCAGATCGTTCAGGTTGCGCTTGTAGGGCAGCAACACGCGCTCGAATTCGGTTTGTGCCAGCAGGAATTCGATCTTTACCGGTTTGCCATCGGCATCGAGCATGCGATCGCCCTCGATTTTCCAGCCGGCTGCGGTCAGCAGGTCATAGGCGCGGCGTTGCTGGTCGCGGATGATCCCGCTGCCATCGGTGACGGGCAGGGTGAACGGCTGGCTGAACACCTCTTCGGGGATGCTGCCGCGCAGCGGTTCGAGAATTTCCAGTTCGGCTGCCGATGGCAGGCCGCGTGCGGCCATTTCAGAGTTCTCAAAGTAACTGCTGGTGCGTGTATAGGCGCCGTTGAACAGTTGTTTGTTGGCCCATTCGAAATCAAACAGTAACGACAATGCCTCGCGTACCCGGGGATCCTGCAGGTTATGGCGCCGCGTATTGAAGATGAAGCCCTGCATGCCGGTCGGGTTGCTGTTGAGCAATTCTTCCTTGCGCAGTTTGCCCTCGCTGACAGCCGGAATGTCATAGGCGGTGGCCCAGTTCTTGGCACTGGTTTCCAGCCAGAAATCGAATTGATGGGCCTTGAAGGCTTCCAGTGCCACCGTGTTGTCGCGGTAGTAGTCGGTCACCAGCTTGTCGAAGTTGTAGAAACCGCGATTGACCGGCAGATCCTTGCCCCACCAGTCAGTGACCCGCTCGAAGCTGATGCTGCGTCCGGCCTGCACGTCGGCGACCCGGTAGGGTCCGCTACCCAGCGGAATGTCCAGATTGCCACTATTGAATTCACGCCCGGCCCACCAGTGTCTGGGCAGTACCGGCAACTGGCCGAGAATCAGCGGCAACTCGCGATTGCCCTTGTGTTTGAAATCGAAACGTACTCTGGTCGGGCTTTCCGCCGTGGCCTTGCTGACGTCTGCGTAATAGGACTTGTACTGCGGAGCACCGTCACGCATCAGGGTCTCGAAGGTGAACACCACGTCATCGGCGGTCACTTGCTTGCCGTCATTGAAGCGGGCTTCCGGGCGCAGGTAGAAACGCACCCAGCTGTTGTCCGGGGCGCGCTCGATCTGGCTGGCAATCAGGCCGTACTCGGTGAAGGGTTCATCCAGGCTGTGACGGGTCAGCGTCTCGTAAATCAGGCCGATATCATCGGCGGGCACGCCCTTGTTGATGAACGGGTTGAGACTGTCGAAGCTGCCAAAGCCGGCCTGGCGCAGCACACCACCCTTGGGCGCTTGCGGGTTCACATAGTCGAAGTGCTGGAAGTCGGCAGGGTACTTGGGCGGTTCGTCGTAGAGGGTAATGGCATGTTGCGGTGCAGCCTGCAGGCCACTGCCGAGTAGCAGCAGAAGCAGGCTGCAGCGGGAAAACAGGCGAATCATTTGGCGGTCTCCACGGGTTTCAGCCACCACGCACGCAGGCCCAGTGTGTAGGGGGGTGTCGGCAGGTGTTCGAAGCGGTTGCGATAGGCCAGCCGATGCTGGCTGATATACCAGTTGGGTATCACGTAGTGCTGCCATAAAAGCACACGATCCAGCGCTTTCGTAGCGCTGACCTGCTCGGCACGGGTCTGCGCAGCCAGCAGTTTTTCCAGCATGGCATCGACCACCGGATGGGCGACGCCGGCGTAGTTCTTGCTGCCCTTGACGTTGACCTGGCTGGAATGGAAATACAGCCATTGTTCCAGGCCGGGGCTGAGGCTCTGCTGCAGGGTCATCAGAATCATGTCGTAGTCGAACTGGTCAAGGCGCTGCTTGTACTGCGCACGGTCAACGGTGCGCAAGCGAACCTCGATGCCGATAGTGGCCAGATTGCTCACGTAGGGCTGAAGGATTCGTTCCAGATTGGGGTTGACCAGCATGATCTCGAAACTCAGCTTCTCGCCGCGCGCATTGAACAGACCTTGCCCGGTAGGCTTCCAGCCGGCTTCCTTGAGCAGGCCGAGTGCCTTGCGCAGTGTGTCACGGGGTATGCCGTTGCCATTGGTCTGGGGCAACTCGAACGGTTCGAGAAACATCCGGGATGGCAGTTGTTTGCGGTAAGGCGAAAGTAACAGCCACTCCTGGCCCTTGGGCTTTTCCAGAGCGGCAAACACGCTGTTCGGGTAGTAGCTGCGTGAGCGCTTGTAGGAATTGCTGAACAGCGTGCGGTTGGTCCATTCGAAGTCGAACATCATGCCCATGGCTTCGCGAACGCGACGGTCCTGGAAGACCTCGCGCCGGGTATTCATGAACAGGGCCTGGGTTTGAGTGGGAATTTCGTGGCTTATTTCTTCGCGCTTGATTTCGCCATTGAGCAGCGCCGGGAAGTTGTAGCCCGAGGTCCAGTTCTTCGCCTGGTTATCAATGTAAAAGTCGAACAGTCCGGACTTGAAGGCCTCGAAGGCAATATTGCTGTCACGGTAGAAGTCCACTTCCACTCGGTCGAAATTGTATTTGCCCGCATTGACGGCGAGATCCTTGCCCCACCAGTCCTTGACCCGTTCGAATACCAGGCGACGGCCCGGTGCTACCGAGGTAATGCGGTAGGGTCCGCTACCCAGCGGGGGATCGTAGGTGGTTGCGGTGAAATCGCGATCTTTCCAGTAGTGCTGCGGCAGCACCGGCAACTCGCCCAGACGCAGGATCTGCAGCGGATTGCCGCTGCGTTTGAACACAAAGCGGATGCGATGGCGGTTGAGGATGTCGACACGTTCGACATCCTGCAGGCTGGTGCGATAGGACGGATGCCCGTCGCGCAGCAGGGTGCGGTAGGAAAAGGCCACGTCGAAGGCGGTGATCGGCGTGCCGTCGTGGAAGCGGGCTTCCTCGCGCAGGTTGAAGACAACCCAGCTGCGGTCTTCCGAGTACTCCACGGATTTGGCGATCAGGCCATAACTGGAGGCCGGCTCGTCGCCGGAGGGGTCGTAGATGCCGGTGCCGACCATCAAGGGCTCGTTCAGTTCGAACACGCCGTATTGCAGGAAGTTGGAGGTAGCCGAAGGGCTGGAGCCCTTGAGAGTGTAGGGGTTGAGGCTGTCAAAGGTGCCGGAAGCCATCAACCGCACGGTGCCGCCTTTTGGCGCGTCAGGGTTGGTCCAGTCGAAGTGTTTGAAATTGGCCGGGTACTTGAGTTCGCCAAACTGCGCATAGCCATGGCTTTTGCTGACCTTTGCCTCCACCGGAAAGATTGCCAGCAAGCAGGCCATGAGCAGGTAAAGTGAACGCATCGGGCGGATATCCGGACCGTAACAGACATGAAAAAATACGAGGCGGTACAGTAACAGCTTGTATCCGCAGGAAAAAGGCTGGTAACTGCAGTCCCGCGCCTGCCAGGCCGACGCCACGCCCGGTCCGGCGTACGTCGCGCTGAGGTGCTGCCGGTATCCGGGGACAAGACCCGGATGCTCACCCTTCAGCAATCAGTAACTGTTGATGGCCAGCTTCTGACCAACCTTCAGGTGCTTGCCGACCCCCGGGTTCCATTTCTGCAGCTGCTTGAGATCGACCTTGTAAAGCTGGGCGATGCGGTACAGCGTGTCCCCGGAACGTACTTTATGGGTGGTGGCCTTTGTGCTTTTGCTGCCTGTTGCGGCGGTCCCGCCGCGTAGCTGCAGTTTCTGGCCGATTTTCAGATGGTTGTTGCGCAGCTGGTTCCAGCGCTTGATATCCGCCACCGCAACGCCGTTGTTCTTCGCGATCAGACCGAGATTGTCACCGGCGCGAACAACATACTGGCGGTTGACGGGAGCTTTTCTGGCCGGGACTTCATACACCGGCGTGGCATATTTCTGCTTGGGGTCCACCGGAATGCTGAGGCGCTGACCGACGCGCAGATGGTTGCTTTTCAGCTGGTTGATGTCCTTCAGGGTGTTGACCGTCAGGTAGTAACGATTGGCAATGCTGTGCAGGCTGTCACCGGGACGCACCTGGTACTCCTGCCAGTCGAGGGTTTCTTCCGGCTTGTGCAGGGCCAGGTTGGCTTCAAACTGCTCGGCCATGGCCACCGGTACCAGCAGATGCTGCGGGCCGTCCATGGTCAGGCCCTTCTTGTAGGCGGGGTTGAGTACCAGCAGTTCGTCTTCGTCGATCTCGGTAATTTTCGCCACGCTGGACAGTTGCATGCGTTCGCGAAACTCGACTATTTCAAAGTAGGGCTGGTTGGCCACGTCGGGCAGGTTGACTCCGTAAGCCTCGGGGCTGAGCACGATCTGCGAAACGGCCAGCAGCTTGGGTACGTACTCGGTGGTTTCCTTGGGCAGCTGCAGGTTCCAGTAGTCGGTCGGCAGGCCGAGTTTCTGGTTGCGCTCGATAGCCCGGCTGACAGTGCCTTCACCGGCATTGTAGGCGGCCAGGGCGAGCAGCCAGTCGCCGTTGAACATCGAGTGCAGGCGATCCAGATAGATGATCGCGGCATTGGTCGAGGCGGCAATGTCACGCCGGCCGTCATACCAGCTGGTCTGCTGCAGGTTGAAGTGGCGCCCGGTGGAGGGAATGAACTGCCAGATGCCGGCGGCACTGCTGCGCGAATAGGCCATGGGGTTGTAGGAACTTTCGATCACCGGCAGCAGCGCGAGCTCCAGTGGCATGTTCTTCTGGTCCAGCTGTTCGACCACATAGTGGATATAGGGGCTGCTGCGCTGGGCCGATGTGGTGATGATGCTGGGACGACTGGCGAACCACAGACGCTGGCGGCTGATCCGCGGGTTGGTGCCGATCTGGTCCTGCAGCTTGTAGCCCAGGCGAATCCGCTCCCAGATATCATCCGGCGCCTGCTCGACCAGCAGTGGCGATGGTGGGGTTTCCAGACCAATGGCGCGATCGGTGGTGCTGCCGTTGTCGTTGTCGTCGGGGCTGTGCATGGACTGGCAGCCGGCCATTGCCAGAACCAGAAAACAGCCGATTGTCGTCGCTCGAAACAAGCGGGCCAGTGCGTCCAGATAGGTGTGCGTGCAAGGCAAAGACGACATTGGCGGGGGCTGATTCCAGACGAAATGTGCGGCGATTCTAGGAATCGACTGCCGGAGGGTCAACCCTGACCGCCCCGGCGCCGGCTCAGAACTGGTCTTTCCAGCCCCTGATAGCAGCAAAAACGGCTACTGCTGAAAGATTTTTTTCGCCACTGCGTTGCGCCGCAACTGCCTGTACCGCCGGGATATCGCTGCGCAGGAACGGGTTGGTGGCTTTTTCCCTGGCGATGGTGGTGGGCAGGCTGATCAGGTTTTTTTCACGCAGCTGGCTGACCTCGGCAAAGCGCTGGCTGATCGCCTGATTCTGCGGCTCGACGGCACAGGCGAAGCGCAGGTTGCTCAGGGTGTACTCGTGGGTGCAATACACCAGCGTCTGGTCGGGCAGTGCCGCCAGACGTGACAGTGAATGATGCATCTGCTCCGCAGTGCCCTCGAACAGGCGGCCACAACCGGCAGCAAACAGCGTATCGCCGCAGAGCAGCAGCGGCTGTTGGGCATCGGCGTGGTAGTAGGCGATGTGTCCCAGGGTATGCCCCGGCACGTGCATTACCTGCCAGTCGAGGCCAAGTATGCGGATATGCTGGTTGTCCTCCAGCGCCACATCTCGCTGCGGAATGTTTTCCAGTGCCGGGCCCCAGACCCGGGCTCCGGTGGCAGCCTTGAGGCTGGCGACGCCGCCGACATGATCCGCATGGTGGTGGGTGACCAGAATGTCGGTCAGTTGCCAGTCGGGGTTGGCGGCCAGCCATTGCAGCACCGGCTGGGCATCGCCAGGATCGACGATCGCGCAATGCTGGCGCTGTGGATCCTGTAACAGCCAGAGATAATTGTCTGTGAAGGCGGGGAGAGCTTCGATCTGTATCATGATGACAATTCGCTAGTATTCGCCAAAGACCCTTTCATAGTAGGGCCAACTGCAGGGAGAACGCCATGAATGAGGATGCATTCGCGCGGGCCGATGCTGACTGGCTGAAGCTCACCGGTGCTGCGCGGCTATGGCTTAAAGGGCCGCTCGGCGGCCTGCTGCAGGCAGAAGGACAGCGCCTGTTGAATGCTGAGCTGGCCCGTTATTTTGGTGGCTATCTGGTGCATTACGGCCCCAATGCGCTGCCACCAGCGGGGGCGAAACAGATCAAGTGCAGTGTTGCCCTCGGCGCACCCTTGCCCGGCGTGCATATTGCCTGTGACGA
This sequence comes from Pseudomonas pohangensis, assembly GCF_900105995.1. Taxonomy (NCBI): domain Bacteria; kingdom Pseudomonadati; phylum Pseudomonadota; class Gammaproteobacteria; order Pseudomonadales; family Pseudomonadaceae; genus Pseudomonas; species Pseudomonas pohangensis. The sequence goes on from NZ_LT629785.1 coordinate 1,413,471, forward strand.
GCAGGCCTGGCCGCTCAGCGAGCATGCGGCAGATGCCGTGGTGCTGGAACATGGTCTGGATTTCAGCCTTTCGCCCCACGATCTGCTGCGCGAGGCTGCGCGTAGCGTGCGTCCGGGTGGTCATCTGCTGATTGTCGGGATCAACCCCTGGAGCGCCTGGGGATTACGCCATCTGTTTGCCCGCGATGCTCTGGCCGAGGCGCACTGCATTACGGCCGGACGTGTCAGTGACTGGTTGCGTCTGCTCGGTTTCTCGCTGGAGAAACGCCAATCCGGGTGTTATCGTCCGCCGCTTTCCTCGCCGGCCTGGCAAACGCGTCTGCAGCCGCTGGAACGCTGGGGCAACCGTTTCAATGCCCCGGGAGCCGGCTGTTACCTGCTGGTGGCGCGCAAAGTCGTGGCCGGTCTGCGGCCGTTGCGGCCACAGCGGCGGGAGATGATGGGCAAGCTGCTACCCATGCCGGTGGCCAAGGTCAGCCGGCGTGACGCAGAGCCCTGAGAGTCGATAGCCCGTTTACAGTCATCCAAGGTTCAGAATCAGAGCATGAGTGAAGAAGTGGTGATCTACACCGATGGTGCCTGCAAGGGCAATCCCGGCCCTGGCGGCTGGGGAGCCTTGCTGGTTTACAAGGGCGTGGAACGTGAGCTGTGGGGAGGGGAAGCGGATACCACGAATAACCGCATGGAGCTCAGTGCGGCGATCCAGTCACTGGCCAGCCTTACCCGCAGCTGCCGGGTCAAGCTGGTTACCGACTCCGAATACGTCATGCGCGGCATGCAGGAATGGCTGCCGAACTGGAAGAAACGCGGCTGGAAAACCGCAGCCAGACAGCCGGTAAAGAACGCCGATCTCTGGCAGCAGCTGGATGAGCAGGTCAACCGCCATCAGGTCGAGTGGCAGTGGGTGCGCGGGCACACCGGGCATCCGGGCAACGAGCGTGCCGACCAGCTGGCCAATCGCGGTGTCAGTGAACTGGGCAGTCGCTAGACAATTAAAGGATCAAACATGCGCTACGTCGTGCTGGATACAGAAACCACCGGGATGCCGGTCACCGATGGCCACCGCATCATCGAGATTGGCTGTGTCGAGATGGAAGGCCGGCGGCTGACCGGTCGGCACTTTCATGTCTATCTGCAGCCCGAACGCGAGATCGACGAAGGCGCGATTGCGGTGCATGGCATCACCGACGAGTTCCTGCAGGACAAGCCGCGCTTTCGCGAGGTAGCCGACGAGTTTTACGAGTTTATTCGCGGCGCCGAGTTGATCATTCATAACGCCGCGTTCGATATCGGCTTTATCAACAACGAATTTGCCCTGCTGGCGCAGGACGAGCGCAGTGAAGTCAACGACTACTGCACGGTGCTGGATACCCTGGCAATGGCCCGCGAGCGCCATCCGGGCCAGCGCAACAGCCTGGATGCGCTGTGCAAGCGTTATGGCGTTGACAACTCTGGTCGCGAACTGCACGGCGCATTGCTGGATGCCGAGATTCTCGCAGACGTCTATCTGGCCATGACCGGCGGGCAGACCAATCTGTCACTGGCCGGTGAAATCGGTGACGGCAACGGTAGCGGGCGGCAGCAGGCCAGCCCGATTCGCCGCCTGCCGGCCGAACGCCAGCCGACCCCGGTCATCAAGGCTGGCGCGGCGGATCTCCAGGCCCACGCAGAACGCATGGCTGCCATCGAGAAGGCGTCCGGAAGCCAGCCGCTGTGGCTGCAGATGGAAGCGCAGCAGAGCCTGCCGTCGCAATAGGGCAAGCCTGCTCAGGCGTTTTGCGGTGGCTGTTGCTGCAGCCAGCTGTACAGGCGCTGCGTGTCCTCCAGTGTGCATAGTCCGCTGCCACTGACCGTTATCGCCGCACTGCCGGCAGCCACACCGTAGCGGGCTGCTTCACTGAGGCTGGCGCCACTGGCCAGTTGCAGCAACATGCCGGCCAGCAGGCTGTCACCGGCGCCGACCGTACTGACTTTCCTGACGATGGGCGCATGAATGCGCTCGATGCCGTCGCGACTAACCAGCAAACCACCCTGGGCGCCCAGGGATACCATCACCACCGCGCACTTGCCGCTGGCGACCAGCTGCCCGGCGACCCTGGCCAGTTGCTCGGGGTCACTGATGTCCTCGCCGGCGAGGGCGCCCAGTTCACTCAGGCTGGGCTTGATCAGGAACAATCCGCCGCATTGCAGGGCCTGCTGCAAGGCCGGGCCGGAGCTGTCGAGAACGCTGCGGGCGCCTTTTTCCCGCGCAAGCTGCAGCAGGCGTGGCAAGAAATCGGCGGCAAGGCCGTCCGGCTGGCTGCCGCTGATGACCAGATAGTCGAGGGTTTCCAGGGCCTGCAAGCGTTCCAGCAGTTGTTGCTGTTCGGCAGCGCTCAAGCTGGCGGCAGGCAGGATAAAACGGTATTGCTGGCCGTGGGCCTGTTCATCGACGTTGAAGCACTGGCGCGTCCAGGCCTGGGTGCTGACTGGCTGGCAGTCCACCCCTTCAGCCAGCAGCAGGTCGCTCAGGTGCTGGCCGCTCGGGCCGCCGGCAGGGTAAATGGCCAGCGCCTTGCCGCCGAGATTGCGAAGCGCACGGGCAACATTGATGCCGCCACCGCCCGGCGCGTAAGCCGGCTCGCTGCAGCGCAGTTTTTTGTCGGGACAAAGGTGCGCAACGCTGGTCGCGCAGTCGAGCGCCGGGCTCAGGGTCAGGGTGACGATACTGGGCATGCACGATTCCTTGGCGCGAAATGGCGGTCCGCAATGTTCATTGGCAAAGCTGCAGCAGCGGCTGACAAGGTAGCAGCCTGCCAGCCCCAGGCAAATTGCCTTAGGCCGGATGCTGCCGATTATCTTGCTGCTATGGAGGGTTTGACGGCAGTTCGGGCCGGGGTTTGTGTCGCATCCAGAGTGCAATCTGTCGCACTCTTGTAGAACCATGAATTCTTTTCAGCCAATGGCTTGCGGTCAAGCGATTTACCTGCCGGAATGGGCGGCACAAGCAGCCGTTGCCGCAGGATACAACCATGTACAAAGACCTGAAATTCCCCATCCTGATCGTTCACCGCGACATCAAGGCCGACACCGTTGCCGGTGACCGGGTGCGCGCAATCGCACGTGAACTGGAGCAGGACGGCTTCACCATCCTGTCCACCGCCAGTCCGGCCGAGGGGCGGATTGTCGCTTCCACCCATCATGGACTGGCGTGCATTCTGGTCACGGCCGAAGGTGCCGGGGACAATCAGCGTCTGTTGCAGGACGTGGTCGAGCTGATCCGCATTGCCCGGGTTCGCGCCCCACAGTTGCCGATTTTCGCCATCGGCGAGCAGGTGACCATCGAGAATGCGCCCGCCGAAGCAATGGTCGACCTGAATCATTTGCGTGGCTTGCTCTACCTGTTCGAGGACACCGTGCCGTTCCTCGCAAGGCAGGTGGCGCGGGCGGCGCGCAACTATCTGGACAAGCTGCTGCCGCCATTCTTCAAGGCGCTGGTAAAGCACACCTCGGAATCCAACTACTCCTGGCATACCCCCGGACATGGCGGTGGCGTGGCCTATCGCAAGAGTCCGGTGGGACAGGCATTTCACCAGTTCTTCGGCGAAAACACCCTGCGTTCGGACCTTTCGGTGTCGGTGCCCGAACTGGGCTCGCTGCTCGATCACACCGGTCCGCTGGCCGAGGCCGAAGCGCGGGCGGCACGCAACTTCGGTGCCGACCACACCTTCTTCGTGATCAACGGCACCTCGACGGCAAACAAGATCGTCTGGCATTCGATGGTGGCCCGCGATGACCTGGTGCTGGTGGATCGCAACTGCCACAAGTCGATCCTGCATTCGATCATCATGACCGGCGCGATTCCGCTGTACCTGTGCCCGGAGCGCAACGAGATGGGGATCATCGGGCCGATTCCGTTATCGGAGTTCAGCCGGGAATCGATCCAGGCCAAGATCGACGCCAGCCCGTTGGCCCGCGGCCGGGCGCCGAAGGTCAAGCTGGCGGTGGTGACCAACTCCACCTATGACGGCCTGTGCTACAACGCCGAGATGGTCAAGCAGGCACTGGGCGACAGTGTCGAGGTGCTGCACTTCGACGAGGCCTGGTACGCCTATGCCGCTTTTCACGAGTTCTATACCGGGCGTTACGGCATGGGTACCCGCTGTGACGCGAACACGCCGCTGGTGTTCACCACCCATTCCACGCACAAGCTGCTGGCGGCGTTCAGTCAGGCCTCGATGATCCATGTACAGGATGGCGGGGTGCGCCAGCTGGATCGCGATCGCTTCAACGAAGCCTTCATGATGCACATCTCGACCTCGCCGCAGTACGGCATCATTGCCTCGCTGGACGTCGCCTCGGCGATGATGGAAGGGCCGGCAGGGCGCTCGCTGATTCAGGAAACCTTTGACGAGGCGCTGAGTTTCCGTCGCGCGCTGGCCAACCTGCGGCAGAACCTGGCTGAAGATGACTGGTGGTTCAGTGTCTGGCAACCCGGGCAGGCTGCCGGTGTGGATGCCGTAGCTACCGCTGACTGGATCCTGCAGCCCGGTGCGGACTGGCACGGATTTGGCGATATTGCCGGGGATTACGTGCTGCTTGACCCGATCAAGGTGACGCTGGTGATGCCCGGACTGAGTGCTGACGGCACGCTGGACGAGCGCGGCATACCGGCGGCAGTGGTCAGCAAGTTTCTCTGGGAGCGCGGACTGGTGGTGGAAAAGACCGGTCTGTACTCCTTCCTGGTGCTGTTCTCGATGGGCATTACCAAGGGCAAGTGGAGCACGCTGCTGACCGAGTTGCTCGAGTTCAAACGGCATTACGATGCCAACCTGCCGCTGCAGCAGTCCTTGCCGAGCATTGTGCAGATCGATAGCAGTCGTTATCAGGGCATGGGTCTGCGCGACCTGTGTGACCAGCTGCATGCCTGTTACCGCGAGAACGCCACCGCCAAGGCCTTGCGCCGCATGTATACCGAGTTGCCGCAGATTGCCATGAAGCCGGCGGATGCTTATGACAAGCTGGTGCGCCGCGAAGTCGAAGCGGTTGCCCTGGAGCAGCTGGAAGGGCGCATATCCGCGGTGATGCTGGTGCCGTATCCGCCGGGCATTCCGTTGATCATGCCGGGGGAGCGCTTTACCGAGAAGACCCGTTCGATTATCGAGTACCTGCAGTTTGCCGGTCGCTTTGATCGCAGCTTCCCGGGTTTTGAAGCCGACGTGCATGGCCTGCAATGCCGCGAAGGCGAAAACGGCCTTGAATACACAGTCGAGTGCCTGGTCTGAGGGCGCTCGGCCGGCTGTGTTGGCATGGCCTTTCTGCAGGGTGGTTCAGGCCCGCCCGGTGAGCACAACCGGCAGCTCGGCGGATGCTGCCCGGGCAAAATTCTCGCGCTGTTTGCTGCAGTGGCTAGACTCCAGTCAGATCAATTGGTTAAAGCAGACATCCAGACTTGGTCGCAAGTCATGACGCGTGCCTCACTATCGTTGCGGTCTGCTTCGACTTTTGTTGCGTGCTTGTTATAGTTGCGCGGTTTTCACGCTGACAGCCTCGGCAATTACCCATAACAAGAACGGCAGCGCTTGCGCCCACTGCTTCAGAGGATGACCTGGTGTCTGATTACAAAGCATTCAAAGTGGCAGTCCTGGATACGGTCGCTCACGTCCAGATCAATCGTCCCGAGAAGATCAACTCGATGAACGCCGATTTCTGGCGGGAAATTACCGAAATATTCAACTGGGCTGACGCCACAGACGGCATCAGGGCCGTGGTCCTTTCGGGGGCAGGCAAGCATTTTTCTTCGGGTATGGATCTGACGGTGCTGGCCGGCATCGGCAGCCAGCTGGGTACCGATCCCGGACGTAATGCGCTCAAGCTGCGGCGCAAGATCATGGGCTTTCAGGAATCCTTCAATGCCGTGGAACGCTGCGCCAAGCCGGTGCTGGCGGCAATCCACGGCTATTGCCTGGGCGGCGCCATCGATCTGATCGCGGCCTGTGACCTGCGCTATTCAACAGTCGATGCGCAGTTCTCGATCAAGGAAATCGATATCGGCATGGCCGCCGACGTCGGCACGTTGCAGCGCATGCCCCATCTGATCGGTGACGGCATGTTGCGCGAACTGGCATTTACCGGGCGCACTTTCGCTGGCGAGGAAGCCTGCAGCATGGGGCTGGTCAACCGTACCTATGCCGACCATGAAAGCCTGCTTGCCGGAGTGCTTAAACTGGCTCGCGAGATAGCTGCGAAGTCGCCGGTGGCGATCCGCGGCACCAAGGAAATGCTGCGCTATATGCGTGATCACCGTATCGATGATGGTCTCGAATACATCGCCACCTGGAATGCCTCGATGTTGCAGTCCGAGGATTTGCGTATTGCGATTGCGGCACATATGAGCAAGCAACGCGCAGAGTTTGCCAATTGAGCTGGTGTCAGCCCGTCCCGATGGAGGCGAATGATTTATGACTACTGGTGCCACATCTCTGAGCATGGTTCGCGACGAACTGTTCTCGACCATGGAGCAGACCGAAATCCTGCTCGAGCAGTTCATCGCCGAGCGCAACAACGGCAGTTATCTGCAGCAGGCGGTGGAAAGCCTGCAGCAAATTCGTGGCACCTTGAACATGATCGGGCTGGCAGGTGCGGAGCTGCTGGCGCAGGAGATTTTCCAGCAGGCTAACGATATCCCGGCGGGCGCCGGTGAAGAGCGCAATGCCCAGTTGTCAGCACTGAGCACCTCGCTGTTCGTGTTACGCCGTTATCTGGAGTCGGTTGACTTGCACCGGCAGGAGTTTCCCGAACTGCTGCTGCCGACCATCAACGAATTGCGCCAGAGCAATGCCCAGCCGCCTTTGCCGGAAAGCTTTCTGTTCAGTGTGCGACTGGATTCGCCGCGCCCCGAACGTGGTACTGCGGCCGCGAATGCGGTTATCCCGGCGGCCCAGGCCAAACGCTTGCGGCACATGTATCAGGTGGGCCTGCTTGGCTTTCTGCGCGGTGATGATCCGCAGTCCAGCCTGAAGCTGATGGCGCGGGCCATGTCCCGGCTTGAGCAGATGTTTGCTGCCGGGGATCGCGGGCGTCTTTGCTGGGTAGCGGCCGCTGCACTGGAATCCTGTGTGGACGGCAAGCTGTTGCCACGCCAGTCGCGCAAACAGTTGTTTGCCAGGGTTGATCGTGAATTGAAGCAGCTGTTCAGCAATCCGCAATACGATGCGCCGCGGCTGATGCTCAAGGAACTGATCTATCTGGTAGCGCTGGCCGACAGCAAGGGGCCTCTGGCACGCGAAGTGCGCACTGCCTTCGGGCTGAATGCGCTGCCGTTCACCGATCATCTGCTTGAAGATGCCTATCGCGGGCTGGCCGGGCCCGGGCAGGCGGTAGTGCGTTCGCTGACCAGCGCCATCAATGACGAGCTGGTCAACGTAAAGGATTATCTGGATCTGATCGAGCGCGAGAACGCTCCTGCCGATTGCCTGAGCAAATTGCACGCGGTTGTCGGCAAGCTGTCCAAGACCCTGGGTATGGTTGGTCTGAGTTCGGCAGGCAATGCACTGCAGGTTCAGCTGCCAACTATTGCCGCCTGGCTTGACGGCGCAGCGGTCGAGCCTGAGGCGTTGCTCAAGCTGGCCGATACGGTTTTGCATGTCGAAGGCATGGTTGCCACTTTCAAACAGGGTCCGACGCGCGCGCCACTGGTTTCCGGGGCGCAGGACGAGCAGCAGTCATTCGCCATGAACCAGCTGCGCGAGGCGCGCATCGTGGTGGCAGACGAGGCCTTTAACGGGCTCACGATGACCAAGCGCGCCATTACGGCTTACCTGGAGTCCGGCGGCGACAAGCTGCATCTGGCGAATCTGCCGACGGTTCTGCATTCCGTGCAGGGCGGTTTGCTGTTTATCGAACAGGACCGGGCGGCGGGGCTGGTGCAGCGCTGTTCCGAATATATCCAGCAGCACATGCTCGAGGCGCCGCAAATGCCTTCCGAACAAATGCTCGATACCCTGGCAGATGCGCTGACCAGCCTTGAGTACTATCTGGAAGGCGGCGCCATCCTGCGCAACGAGATGCGTACCAGCGTCCTCGATCTTGCCGAGGAAAGTATCAAAGCGCTGGGCATGCAGGTTTGACTCTGGTGGAGGAGCTCCGCTGGCAGGCCCTCTGGCTTGACCCGTCAAACCCGGGGGGCTGGGCGATGGTCTGCTGTCGCGGCGCCTTCCTCAGCGACAGCAACGGCCTGCTGTTTCCACGGGAGTGGCTCAAACGCCAGGACCTGCCGTTGCAGTCAGAGCAGGGGCTGGGGCATTTCGCTGGCGATGAGGTTTATCTGCTGATAGTGGATCAGCCGCTGGAATTGCCCGGCTGCAGCTGGCAGGGCATGCGCCAGTTGATGTTGATGCAACCTATCGATAGCGCAACCTTCCAGATGCTCGGCTATGCCGGTCAGATTGCCACCTGGGCCGAGCAACACCGTTTCTGCGGCAGCTGCGGCCGGCCCATGCAGCGGGTTGCCGGTGAAAATGGCATGCGTTGCGAACCGTGCGAAGTGACTCATTACCCGCGCCTTTCGCCAAGCATGATCGTGCTGGTCACCCGCGGCGAGGAAATCCTGCTGGCGCGCTCTTCGCGCTTTCCCAACGGCATGTTCAGCACCCTGGCCGGCTTCGTCGAGCCGGGGGAATCGGTAGAACGTTGTGTGGTGCGCGAGGTGCGGGAAGAGGTCGGCGTGGAGATCAGCGACCTGCAGTACATCACCAGTCAGGGCTGGCCATTTCCACACTCGTTGATGCTGGGTTTTCATGCCCGCTACGCCGGCGGTGAGATTGTTCCGCAGGCGGGTGAAATTGAAGATGCGCGCTGGTTCCGGCTTGATCAGTTGCCGCAGTTGCCGCCACGCAGAACCATCTCGCGCTATCTGATCGATCTTTACCTGGCACGCCAGACCGGTTCAGCTGAGCCAGTGTTGCCAGACTAAGCGCGCCGTCAGCGCCAGTACCACGCTGAGAAATACCGGCCGGATAAATTTAGCCCCACCGCGGATGGCACTGTGGGCGCCGAGGTAGGCGCCGAGCATCAGCGCCAGCCCCATGCCCAGTCCGAGCATCCAGAGCACCTGTCCGGTGCTGATGAACACGGCCAGAGCCATGGCATTGCTGACAAAGTTCATGCTGCGGGCCACGCCGCTGGCACGCAACAGATCCAGCGGGTACATGAGCAGGGTGCTGACAGTCCAGAAGGCGCCGGTGCCGGGGCCGGCAACGCCGTCATAAAACCCCAGCGCCAGTCCTTGCGGCCACTGCCTGTGCTGCCCGATCTTGCCGTTCCGGGTTGCTGCCGGGTCCGGTACCCGGCCGAACAGCAGGTACAGACCGCAGGCAAAGACCACCACCGGCAGCATCTGGTTCAGCCAGGTTGACGGCATCCAGTGCGCGGCCAGGGCGCCGAGCAGGGCGCCAACGGCGGTAGACAGCAGGGCGTTTTTCCAGAGGCCCGGCTCGAACAGACCGCGCCGGTAAAAGGTGAAGCTGGCGGTGGCCGAGCCAAAGGTCGCGCACAATTTGTTGGTGCCGAGTACCAGATGGGGTGGCAGTCCGGCAGTCAGCAGCGCCGGGATGGTCAGCAAGCCGCCACCGCCGGCTATGGCATCGATAAAACCGGCGATGAAGGCTACCGCGATCAGCAGGCCAATAGTCAGCGGAGCGATTGAGGGATCCACAATTGCGAGCATTTGCTTCCAATTAATATCTGTGAGGGACTGTTGATCTGGCTGGCAGGTACTTGTCTGGTCATAATGCAGTGAAACGCTTCGGGAAGGAATTGTGCAATGCAGTACGACGGGATGGCCTGGGGAATAGGGTTACTGGCCCTGCTGGCAATTTGGGTAGCAGCCCGGATCTTGCTCAACGGATCGTGGTTTTTCGGCTGGTTGCGCGGCACCCTGGGCTTGCTGCTGGTCGCAGTGGCGGCGGTGATCGTGACTCTCGCGCTGGATCTGGGCACCTATTCGGCAGTTCCGGCGGACAAGCCACTGGTCACCATCGGTTTCGAGGCCGATGGTCCCCAGCGCTACCGCGTCAACCTGTTGCAGGGCGGCACCGAGCACACGGTCAGTCTGGATGGCGACCTCTGGCAACTCGACGTGCGCCTCCTGCAATGGAAAGGCCTTGCCGCGCTGATTGGTCTGGAGCCCGGCTATCGACTGGAAAAGCTCACCGGCCGCTATCTCTCGATGGAACAGCAGCAGCAATCGCTGAGCACCAAGGTAGCTCTGTCGCAGAGCCGCTATGGCATCGACCTGTGGCATTGGCTGCGCATGGGCAATTCGGACCTTTATGTGTTTGATCCACAGGCGCGTCGGGTTAATTACCTGCCGATGGCCAATGGTGCTGTCTACACGATCTCCCTGGCGGCCACCGGCTTGCTGGTGCATCCGTTGAACCTGGCGGCTGAACAGGCGCTGAAGAACTGGCAGTGAGCGCCTGTTGGCAGGCTGCACGGAAGATCTTTCAACTAAGCGGTGCATGACGCACGGAGCACATTCAGTATGGCGAACTATCAGTTAGTGGTTTACGGAGCGAGCAGTTTTGTCGGGCAGTTGTTGACCCGTTACCTGTTTCAGCGTCACGGAATCAACAATGGCCTGACTTGGGCGATAGCCGGCCGTTCGCAGGAAAAGCTGCAGACACTGCGCGAGAGTCTTGGTGCTGACGCCAGCACTTTGCCGATCATCCTGGCAGATGCCGACGATGAGAAAGCCTTGCGCAAGCTATGCAAACAGACCGGCGTGGTGGCTTCCACGGTCGGTCCTTATGTCCTCTACGGCTCGACGCTGGTCAAAGTTTGTGCAGAAACCGGCACCGATTACTGCGACCTCGCCGGTGAGCCGCACTGGATCGCGCAAATGATTCAGGAACATTCTGCAGCTGCGCAGAAGAGTGGCGCGCGCATTGTGCCCAGCAGCGGCTTTGATTCGGTTCCTTCGGACGTGGGCGTGTATTACCTGCAACAACAGACCCTCAAGCGCTTCGGACAGCCTGGGCAGCGCGTCAAGTTGCGCGTGAAAGCCATGCGGGGCGGAGCCTCCGGGGGCACGGTGGCGAGCATGCTGGAAACCGTCCGTGAATCGGTGGGCAATCCGGCACTGCGCAGGCTGCTGAACAACCCCTATGCCTTTTTCACCAGCGATAGCAGTGGCCTGCCGCGCCAGCCCAATCCGCAGTTCGCCAGTTATGACCAGGATGCGCAGAAGTGGATGGCGCCTTTTATCATGGCGGTGATCAACACCAAGGTCGTACATCGCAGTAATGAGTTGAGTGGCTTCTCCTACGGGCGGGATTTTGTCTACGACGAAGCCATGCTGACCCGTGGTGGTATTGGCGGCCGGGCAGCCGCCATGGCAATTGCCGCGGGTCTGGCAGCCTTTACCGCGGCGATAGCCCTGAAGCCGAGCCGGGCCTTGCTGGAACGCTTTGTATTACCCAAGCCCGGCGAGGGCCCGACACCGGCACAACAAAAGGCCGGCTTTTACGATCTGCGCTTTTTCGCCAGCACACCAGCTGGTGACAAGTTGCAGGTCAAGGTAACCGGCGACCGCGATCCGGGTTACGGCTCCACCTGCAAGATTCTCGGTGAAGTCGCCCAGTGCCTGGCGCTGGATGTGAACAGAAGCGAAAGGCCCGGCGGCTTCTGGACGCCTTCGACACTCGGTGGTGAAAAGCTGATCGCACGCTTGCAGGAGCATGCCGGGCTGACCTTCAGCGTGGTCGAATAACAGCAGCCAGAGGTTCGCCGATGCCTATCAGAGAAGTCAGTCACCCGTTGATCCGTCACAAACTCGGACTGATGCGTGATGCCGCACTTTCAAGCAAGAGCTTTCGCGAATTGAGCGGAGAGGTTGCCGCACTGTTGGCCTATGCAGCGACTGCCGATCTGCCGCTGGAAAAGCAGCAGATCCAGGGCTGGTGCGGCCCGGTGACAGTGGAAAGACTCTCCGGCAAGAAGCTGACGCTGGTGCCGATTCTGCGTGCCGGTGTAGGCATGCTCGATGGTGTGCTCAGCCTGATCCCGAATGCCAGGATCAGCGCCGTGGGTGTGGCGCGCAACGAGCAAACCCTGCAAGCACATACCTACCTGGAAAAACTGGCGCCGCAGATCGATCAGCGCCTGGCGTTGATTGTCGATCCGATGCTGGCTACCGGCGGCTCGCTGATAGCCACCATCGACTTGCTGAAAAAGGCCGGCTGTCGCGAGATTCGCGCCATGGTGCTGGTGGCGGCGCCGGAAGGTATCCGGGCGCTGGAGGCAGCACACCCGGATGTGCAGATTTTCTGTGCGGCGATCGACCAGCAGCTGAATGCGCAGGGTTACATCATTCCGGGGCTGGGCGATGCCGGCGACAGGATCTTCGGCACCCGGCACAAGGGTGTCTGAGCCGGATCAGCAGAGAAATCCGCCGTCAACCTTGAGTGCCACACCGGTGGTGTAGCTGGAGGCACTACTGGCCAGGTACAACACCGCGCCAGCCATTTCCGACGGGTCGGCCACGCGCTTGAGCGGGATGCGCTGCAACGCCATTTTCAGGATGGCATCGTTGCCGGTCAGCGCTGAAGCGAACTTGGTATCGGTCAGGCCGGGCAGCAAGGCATTGCAGCGGATACCGAACTGCGCGCATTCCTTGGCGAATACCTTGGTCATGCTGATCACTGCGGCCTTGGTGACCGAGTAGACACCCTGCATTTCGCCCGGGGTGACGCCGTTGACCGAGGCCACGTTGATGATGCTGCCGCCACCGTTGGCCTTCATCAGCTTGCCGCCCTCGATGGACATGAAGTAATAGCCGCGGATGTTGACGTCGACGGTTTTCTGGAAGGCGGTGAGGTCGGTATCCAGTACATTGCCGAACTGCGGGTTGGTTGCGGCGTTGTTGACCAGAATATCCAGCCGGCCGAAGTTGTCACGGATGAAGGCGAAGACCTCCTGGATCTGCTGCATTTCACCGATATGGCAGGCGACCGCAGTGGCCTTGCCGCCCGCCGCGTTGATTGCGTCGGCCACTGCCTGGCACCCTTCGATCTTGCGGCTGGAAACGATCACGTGGGCGCCTTGCTGGGCCAGCAGTTGGGCGATGGCGGCACCAATGCCGCGGCTGGCGCCGGAAACAAAGGCGATCTTGCCGTCGAGATCGAACAGGTTGGTCTTGGACATGCGGTTCTCCAGTAGTGATACGGTTTTCAGAGTGTCGATTTGTCGATGACTTGCAGGCTGATCTGCTCCAGCAGCTTGTTCATCATGATGAATTGCGCGAAGCGTTTGTCCTTGGTCTGGCCGTGGTAGAAGCGGTAGTAGATCTGCTGGACGATACCGGCCAGGCGGAACAGGCCGTAGGTGTAATAGAAGTCGTAGTTGTCGATACGGATACCGGCACACGCGGCGTAGTAATCGACGAATTCACGGCGCGTGAGCATGCCCGGGGCATTGCTCGGCTGGCGGCGCATGAGTTGCATCGGTGCCGGGTCGCCGGCCTCGATCCAGTAGGCCAGGGTGTTGCCCAGATCCATCAGCGGGTCGCCGATGGTGGTCAGTTCCCAGTCGAGCACACCGATGATCTGCATCGGGTTGTGCGGATCGAGGATCACGTTGTCGAAGCGGTAATCGTTATGCACGATGCCCGGCTTGGCATGATCGGCCGGTTGCTTGTCCTTGAGCCAGGCTTTGACTGCGGTCCACTGCGGTGCATCGGGCGTCATGGCCTTTTCATAGCGATCGCTCCAGCCACTGATCTGCCGCGCTACATAGCCCTCGGGCTTGCCCAGGTCGCCAAGCCCGCAGGCCTGATAATCGACATTGTGCAACTCGACCAGCCGGTCGATGAAGCTTTTGCACAGGCGGGTGGTTTTTTCGGCATCCAGATTCAATTCGGCCGGCATGTCCGATCTCAGGATGATGCCGTTGATGCGCTCCATCACATAGAACTCGGAACCGATCACGGCCTCGTCGGTGCAGTGCACGTAGGCTTTGGGGCAGTAAGGGAAGCTGCTGCCGAGCTGGCTGATGATGCGAAACTCGCGGCCCATGTCGTGGGCGGATTTGGCCTTGTGGCCAAAGGGCGGGCGGCGCAGCACCAGTTGCAGGTCGGGATATTCGAGCAGATAAGTCAGGTTCGACGCACCGCCGGGGAACTGGCGGATTTGTGGTGTTCCGCTCAGTCCGGGGATCGTTGACTTGAGGTAACTGTCGATAACCGAGCTGTCGAGTTCTTCACCCTCGCGGCTGGCGATGGTCTGATCATTCAGTGTCATGCTTATCCTTTGTGCTTATGATGAAGGCCGCTGATCATTAGTGAATGTAATGTGCATTGCAGGTGGTCACAAGCGCCTCCGGAGGTTTATAGCGCTTCGTGTTGCCGGCCAATCAGTAAGCCTGATTGAAGCGGTTTTTCGGGTAAAAAAAACCGGAGTATCAATACTCCGGTTCTTGTCTGTCAGGCAGTTGCTCAGACAGGGAACAGCTCGCTGAGCTTCATGGCCAGCATCATGTCGCCTTCGGCGCGCAGTTTGCCGCCCATGAACGCCTGCATGCCGTCGGTTTCGCCCGAAGCGATGCCGGCCAGGGTGTCGGTGTCCATCAGCAGGGTGACGTTGGCATTGGCTGCCTCACCCAGACCGAGGTCGCAAGTGCCGTCCTTGACGGTCAGTGAAAAGCTTTCGCCGTCATCGATCTTGAAACCGAAAACCAGATCCAGGCCGGCGGCAGCGCCTGCATTGAACTTGCTTTTCATGGTGTGGGCGATTTCGTCAACTCTGCTCATGGTTATATCCTTTTCTCAGGGTTTTCAGTCGACCTTGCGGCCGTGTGGACCGGTACTCAGCGGTAAGTGATGAGTTCCGGGGCCTTCAACAGATCCAGATGCACCTGACTGTTGAAGGAAGCCAGTACCACCTCGGAGCCGCGAAACTTCAGGCGGCTGAGCGAAGTGTTGATGATTTGCCAATTGAGTTCGAAGGCCTTGTCGGTGCTGACACCGGTAACCAGGTGCAGCAGGGCGGTGATGGTGCCGCCGGAGGTGAATACGGCAATGTTCTGACTTTTGTCGGCCTGGCTGAGCAGGCGTTGCAGACCGTCGGCGACCCGTTCGACAAAGCAGTCCCAGCTTTCCACGCCGGGTGTGGCGTGTTCGCCACTGATCCAGCGGCCAATCAGCAATTCGAACAGGCGCTGGAATTCGGCGCGACTCTCGCGCGGGTTGCGCATCACTTCAAGGGCCGTGGGTTCGTCGGCCAGCAGGTCAGGCAGCAGCGCGCGGATCACGGCATCCGCATCAAATTCGTTAAAGGCCTTGTCCACTTCAAGCGCGGGTGTTTGCACGCCGTTATGGCGGATATGCTGTAGGGCGGTCTGGGCCGTGTGCCGCTGGCGCTGCAGGTCGCCGCTCAGGCAACGATCCAGACGCAGGCCCAGCTGACCAAGGTGCTGTCCAAGGGCTTCCGACTGGCGAAATCCGAGTGGCGAAAGCACATCGTAATTGTCTGCGCCGAAAGAAGCCTGGCCGTGTCGAATCAGGTAGATGCTGCCCAAGTGCGCTGGTGTCCGCTGTAGGTTTGATAGCAGCCGAGGGTAGGGGCAGAGCGGTGATGCTGTCAACGGAAAAACATACGCTTGTTTGAAACTGCATTATCTACTGACATATCGCCCTTGCCGGCCCGGGCGGGGGCGCGTCACTATGCTGACCTTATATACAGCCAGACATTTTTTCGGGGGATCATGTGGAGCATCTAGCAGAGTACGCGGGCTTTCTGGCACGTGTGGTAACGGTGGTGGTGGCTGTTTTACTGGTGCTTGCCAGTGCAGCTGCGCTGCGCAGCAAGGGGCGGCGCCAGCCGGGGCAGTTGCAGGTGAACAAGCTGAATGATTTTTTCCAGGAACTGCAGCAGCGCATGGAGCGCTCGATTCTGGACAAGAAGCATTTCAAGGCGGCCCGCAAGGCACAAAGCAAGACGAGCAAACTGGAGCGCAAAACCGATCAGCAGAAACCGCGGGTGTTTGTGCTCGACTTTGATGGTGATATCAAAGCCTCGGCCGTCGACAGCCTGCGTCACGAAGTGACGGCCCTGCTGGGGATTGCCACGGCTGCAGACGAGGTTGTGCTGCGCCTGGAAAGTGGTGGCGGCATGGTGCACAGCTACGGCCTGGCATCCTCCCAGCTGGCGCGAATTCGTCAGGCCGGCGTGCCGCTGACGGTGTGTGTCGATAAAGTGGCTGCCAGTGGCGGCTACATGATGGCCTGTATCGGCGACAGGATACTTTCAGCACCGTTCGCCATTCTCGGCTCCATCGGTGTGGTCGCCCAGGTGCCCAACGTGCACCGGCTGTTGAAGAAGCACAACATCGACTTCGAGGTGCTGACTGCCGGCGAGCACAAGCGCACGCTGACCATCTTCGGTGAAAACACGGACAAAGGCCGGGAAAAATTCCAGGAAGACCTGCAGATAACCCATGAGCTGTTCAAGGATTTCGTGGCGCGTTACCGCCCGCAACTGGTCATGGATGAAATCGCCACGGGCGAGGTCTGGCTGGGGCAGGCGGCAATCGGCAAGCAGCTGGTTGACGAGCTCAAGACCAGCGACGAGTACCTGGCCGATAAAGCCAAGGATGCAGAGCTGTTTCATCTGCACTATGCCGAACACAAGACGCTGCAGGAGCGTGTGGGCCTGGCGGCTAGCCTGACCCTCGACCGTGTTCTGCTTAACTGGTGGAGCCGGCTTACCCAGCAACGATTCTGGTAATAGGGGAACCATTCAATGCAATTCAAGGCGCTATTGGTCAGCGAGACCGCAGACAAGCAATTCGTTCCGCAGGTAGTCACTCGTGAGCTGGATGAGCTACCCGCAGGCGAAGTATTGATTCGGGTCAGCTATTCATCGCTCAACTACAAGGATGCTTTGTCGGCCTCGGGCAATCGCGGAGTCACCCGCAACTACCCGCATACACCGGGCATCGATGCCGCCGGTGTGGTCGAGCAGTCGAGCAGTAGCGCCTTTACCCCGGGCGATGAGGTGATCGTTACCGGCTACGATCTGGGCATGAATACCGCAGGCGGCTTTGCCCAGTACATCAGGGTGCCGGCTGCATGGCTGGTACGCCGCCCGACGGGCCTGTCATTGCGCGAATCCATGCTGCTGGGAACGGCAGGCCTGACGGCTGCGCTGTGCGTGGCCAAACCCGAGCAGAATGGGTTGGCCAAAAGCGCCGATCCGTTGCTGGTGACCGGCGCCACCGGAGGCGTGGGCAGCATCGCTGTCGCCTTGCTGAGCAAGCTGGGTTACACCGTAGCCGCCGCCACCGGCAAGGCCGAGCAGGCGGATTTCCTCCGTCAGCTGGGCGCGCAGCAGATTGTCAGCCGTCAGGAACTGCAGGACGGCAGCGACAAACCCATGCTCAAGGAGCGCTGGGGCGGGGCGGTGGATACGGTCGGTGGCGACATTCTGTTCAACGTGGTCAAGTCGTTGCGCTATGGCGCCAGTGTCGCCTGCTGTGGCCTTACCGCCGGCATAGGTTTCAATGCCAGCGTGTTGCCGTTCATCCTGCGCGGCGTCAACCTGCTTGGTGTGGACTCGGTCGAGTTGCCCCTGGCGGTCAAGGCAGCCATGTGGGACAAGCTGGCCGGGCCCTGGAAGCTCGACAATCTGGACGAACTGGCCAGCGAGATCAGTCTTGAAGCATTACCTGAAGCGATCCAGCAGATGCTGGCGGCCAAGGTTGCCGGCAGGTTTTTGCTGAATCTGGCCTGAACCCGGACTTCGACGTTTGTCGGATGGCGTGTAAGGCTGTTGGAGAGCATGGTCGGCTTATGGTTTGCGCCGCATTTTTGTCACCCGCCGGGAGGGCGCCAATAGCCTGGCGAAGCGTGTTTTTGCGGCCCGGGCAACAGCGCAAGCCTTGATGTACAGCGGTCGCCCCGCGCTTGAATCGATACCGGGATGGGAGTACCGTCTGCGCCTTGAATTGAACCTGCCAGGCTGAAAGGCTGTATTTTCCGGCCTTCAGCCTGACTTCTTTCCCCGGCGAAGCATGCCTGGACATTCAATGCTGAATCCAAGTATCACGCTGCTGATTATCGACGACGACCCGGTCGTCCGTGCCCGTCTGGCGTCCTACCTTGAGGCCGCCGGTTTCGCTGTGCTTGAAGCGGATAACGGTGTACAGGGCATGCAGCTGATTCAGGAAGCCACCCCTGATCTGATTATCTGTGACTTGTACGTGCCGCAACTGACGGGGCTGGAGCTGCTTGCGCAGTTGAATGAGCAGGGGTCGGAAACACCGGTCATTCTGCTTTCGGCCAGCGGCAGCATGAGTGATGCGGTCGAGTCCTTGCGGCTAGGCGCTGCCGATTACCTGACCAAACCACTGGATGATCTGGCCGTGCTGGAGCATTCGGTGCGGCGGGCGTTGCAGGAAGCCTCCTTACTGCTGGAAAACCGCCTGTATCGGGAAACCCTCGAAGCGACCAATCGCGAGCTGCAAACCAGTCTCAGCCTGCTGGAGGAAGACCAGAACGCCGGACGCCAGATGCAGCTGAGCATGCTGCCGCAAACCCCGTGGCAGGCCGATGACTACCAGTTTGCCCATCAGGTCATTCCTTCGTTGTACCTCTCGGGCGACTTCGTCGATTATTTCCGTCTCGACCAGCAGCGCATAGCCTTCTATCTGGCGGATGTCTCCGGGCATGGTGCGTCGTCGGCCTTTGTCACGGTTTTGCTCAAGTTCATGACCACCCGTCTGCTGTATGAATCGCGACGCGATGGCCAGTTGCCACAGTTCAAACCATCGGCGGTACTGGGGCATATCAATCGCGGGCTGCTCAATTGCAAGCTGGGCAAGCATGTCACCATGATTGGCGGAATCATTGATCAGCAGACCAATCAGCTGACTTATTGCATCGGCGGGCATTTGCCGCTGCCGGTGCTGTACAGCGAGGGCAAGGCGCGCTTCCTTGAGGGCAAGGGCCTGCCGGTCGGGCTGTTCGAAGAGGCCGCGCATGAAGACTACGTTCTCGATCTGCCGGACAGTTTCAGCCTGACCATGCTCTCGGACGGTATTCTGGAGGTATTGCCGGGCGCCTCGCTGAAAGACAAGGAAGCATCCTTGCCCGGATTGATCAGTGCGGCAGGCGGCTCGCTGGAAGGCATGCTCGAGACCCTTGGTCTGGCTGCTATCGATGAGACACCAGACGATATTGCCGTGCTGGTTTTGAGCAGGAATCTGGCATGAGTTGCGGCACTATCAAGTTTGCCGAGCAGGACGGCACCTTCGTGCTGAAGTTCATCGGTGAAGTGCGCCTGACGCTTTGTTCGGCGCTGGATGCCACAATCCAGCGCATGTTCAACTCCAGCAATTTCTCGTCAATTGTCATTGATCTGACCGAAGCGCAGAGCATTGACAGCACCACGCTGGGGCTGATGGCCAAGCTGTCGATCCTCTCGCGGCAGAAGATCGGTCTGTTGCCCACCGTGGTCACCACTCACCCGGATATCACCCGCCTGCTCAACTCGATGGGCTTCGAGCAGGTGTTCAATATCATCGATCAACCGATGACCTGCCCGGAGTGTCTGGAAGATTTGCCTTCGCAGGACCAGTCCGAAGAGGTGGTCAAAGCCAAGGTTCTGGAAGCGCACCGCATATTGATGGACCTGAACGAGTCGAACCGCGAAGCATTCCGTGACCTGGTCAGCGCGCTGGAGCGTAACTGAAGAGCTGGCAAGTGCGTGCTTGCATTCCGCTTGGCCAGTACATGCCTTCGTTATTGCAAGCTGTCTATTCGACTTGATCTGCGTGTATTCGCACTGACCCGCTGTTTGCAGCGAATTGGCCTTTCTGTGGTGCCTGTCAGGCAAGAACCGAAGGACAGCTTCCGACCCACAGCGGTCATTGCCCAACGACTAGGTTAAGGGTGGCGGCGCACAGGAGTAGTGAGCGAATCGACTGGTTTGAACCACTAACTAGGGCTCATTAGCTTCGGCTGTCACTTTGCGATGATGGGTTGCTCAAGCTAAACGGAATTTTAACGATTAAATACAAGCCCAAGTTACCCATTAAAAAAAGAGGAAAACTTACAAGTCCAAGCCATAGCTCACTTCTTAAACTGACGCGATACAGTGCCCGAGCACCGCGACCATACTGTATATCAGGGAAATCACTAGACCAAACGTTTAACGTTATCCAATAAAAAAATAAAAAAAGTGCACCGCCGAATATGAGGCAGCCATACCATTCGAATACTTGTATTGCCGTATAATCATCTTTGCTTAATAGGGAGTAAATAACTGCACTGATCAGACAAAATATTATAGAAAGACTTAATCCAGCGGCTGCTGTGGAGTTAATTTTTGAAGAAACACCCTTGGAAGACGGCGTTAAATTTATTAAGCCAGACAATTCACTAATAAAAGAAAAGTTTCCTATAGCATGCCCAAGAATTATTGCGATGATCGTCAACGTTGCAATTTTGCGAGCTAGCACTTACTTGCCTCGTATACTTATCAGCCTACGCTTGCAGGCTATTTCAATGCTACGGTGCCTGCTGACCATTGGCCTATTTCGACCCGAAGTAGCCAGTAAGCTATTTCTATATAAGTCTTCGTAGGATTTAGCGGCCAATAGAGCAACAGCATGCTTGTTCTACAAAGTGAGTGGCATGCTCCATGTCCGCCGATTTTAAAGCTCCCACCCCTCATGCTCTTTTGAATAAATTGAGCATCCAAGCTCAAATAATATGCGGACTTGGCCATATACGCTAATGCCGACAAATAAAGAAAGTGGAATGTACGAGGAAATATGCAAGCCATTAATTTTTTGATAAATCGCAAACGGTAAGATAATAAAAAAACAAATAATAGTTCCAACCATAAATCCGATATCTTTACTGACCGATCCTTTTGGAAAAAATATTTCAACACGCAGGGCCTTGTAAACATTAGGTAAATCAATCACACCGTCAAAAGCGCCTTTGGCTAAAATTTCCGTCTTGATGTATATACAAATAATACTGTATAAACAAATTATTAATCCGTACGAGAGCGCGAAATACCCGGACACGCTAAACAAATCAGCCAAATCACGAAAGTAAAAAGCCGCCGCTACAAATGCAATAAAAAATATCCAGCAAGGCACCACAAATTGAGGTTTAAAATTAATCGCTCTCATGCAAGCTTCCTTCATCTTCAATGGCATCGTTGGAAATACTTACTACGATCGTACAAGTGCACGAGAAAAATCGTTTTTGAAATTACTCTATTCACCATGCACAGGTATATCGCGAATGGCAACTTCTGGTACGTTTCTGCCCACGCCAGGGGCAGCAGGCAACCGATTGTGTTGAAAAAGTCGCTTCGGCCTGGCTACCCATGTATTGAGCAGCGAAAACGTCATTTTTGCGCGCCCCTGCGTCAAATCAAGATCCTAAACCTTGTGCGCGAGACGCGGATTTTAAACTCCGACGCGCACTTTTCTGTCGTGAAAACTGAGCCCGACTTTTTCAACAGAATCAACCCATTGCGGACGTTCGCTAACGATTAAGCTAAGGGGCCGCAGCAAGCGGCCCCAGCGAATGAAATGAGCGATTTCAGCGCCTTTTAGAAACTTTTGATAGATGAATTTAAAAGAGTAATTAATTTTTCTCTATCATCAAGTGACAGCATCTTCGCAGGTATCCTTGAGGAGTTAAAGCGACCAGCCCCCTTAAGAACAAGGCCTTGATTAATGTCATTCTCTATAGATTTGATTTCACTAAACAGTACTGTTTTGGACTTGTTAAATGGAGCTTGTATTGTAATCTCAGAGTCAGTGACAACAAGAATTGGATTGGTTTTTATTTTTCTGCCGCAGCTCATTAAATATAAACCTGGAGCAAGAGAGAATAATAATATAAATGCTATGGCTGTCGTGCTTGTGCCTAATTTTATTAATCCATAAAAAGGGAAGACAATAATAAATAAAAGCCCGGAGAGCAGTAGGATCTTTGAGGATTTTGGTGCCGCCCAGAATTCTTGCTTTGTTGACATTGCAGATACTCCTAACGTTCAGGTTAAGGGGCCGGTCTTAGCCAGTCCCAGCGAGCAAAGCGAACAGTTTTATTCACTAGTTAAGTTTTAGCGTGCTCTTATGTTAGTTAGTATGCAGGCACCTAGCGTTAGTAACCACATGATACCAAATATCTTGGCAAGAGCATTAAATTCTTTAGTTTGTCTTTTATTTATGAATAGTAAGAATATTGATATTGCTGCGGATGATAGTAAAAACAAATAGCCGAGCCAGAGGTTTTCACCTGCCATTAGGAGCGAATGACGCCTTTTCCCGACCTCAATTATTCCGGTGATGTATCCAATATATGCATAGTTAACGCAAGCAATAATCATAGCGACTCCTACCATGCGTAGGATCACTAATTTCCTGCCTTCAATTTTTGGCGCGCCGTCCATAGAGCTAATACCTAACGTTTAGGTTAAGGGGTGGCGGTACGCCGTCCCAGAGAGCGAAGCGAACTATTTGAACCGCTAGTTAGGCGCATCACAAAGCAATGGTGAGGTTTTTTGTTTTTTTAACTCGATCCATAGATAGATGAATGCTAAAGCAATTGCCGTGCCAAATGGAAAGCCTAGCAGGAGGTTCCATAAGGTATGAGTCCAAAATATAATTTTCAAAAGTAAATTATCGCTTGTAAGCCCCTTGTATGCATAATAAGAGAATATGGCCCACAGTAATAATACTGCGATAAAAATCAGCAGATGTAGGCCGATATCACCCCGCGGAAATGGCTTAGCTATTGAATAACCAATGAATCCTATGGATAAAGCTGCCAGCAGCATATTTGTTGAATATGCAATTATTGCAATTTTTAATTTATCTGGCTGCATGATTTCTCCTTGATGTACCTAACGCCTCAAAAAGCGGCGGCGTTAGCCGTCCGACTAATTTGACTTGTTACATGCTGAACCCACTCAAGTTGTTTTGCGTAGATTCTCGGTAGTGGGTGATAGTACGAGTATCTGGTATTTGATTTTAAAATCCCTAGAGGGTTGTTAATACACAATGCTTCTATGGCCTGTTTAGCTAAAGGTACTAAAGCTTGGTTTACGCCCCAACCAAAAATAACCGGAGTACCATTAACAAATAACTGCTCTCGTTCAGATTTGCGATTAGGTGAAAAAATAGAATACTCTACTTCACTACTCTTTTCTGACTTTAAAAAACGATATAGCTCACTTGAATCCGGTGTTCGGAGATCAGACAAATTTAGAATTCTAGCGTAGTTAAGCGCCGCAACATCCATGACTTTCATAATTTGTTGTTGTGTATTATCCGGCTCTTTCTCTGATGGCACGGTGTTATTATTTATTTCGTCCAAAGGATAAGAAGAACCAGGATTCATCATTACAGCCATGAGATCAGGGTCATTGAGTTCTGCGCCAATTCGCTTGATGTCAAGATTCTTTCTTAATTTGTACCCATTGGACTCGTAGAAGAGACCTCTAACTTCAAATTTAGTGCTCAACTTGATTCCTTGATGGCATGCAACTATAAATAGACAAAAAATGGGGCAATAACACTTTTACGGGCTTGGTGGATAACATTCTTTTCCTTTTCCCAGACCCCATCAAGATAGGGGTTTGCTAGGGCTTGATTACCGTATAAGGGAGTTATACACCATGGCCGAAAGGCTCAAACTGCTCCATAAATTGCATGAGCAAAGACGCTTGCGACATTACTCGATTCGCCCCGCGCAGGTCTATCGCGAACGGCCGCTTCTGGCACTTCTCTGCCGGTCGTCACTTCGGAACAGGACGGGGCACGTTGACGGCAAACCGGCGCTCACGTTTAAGGGATTTTGCAGGAAGGGCCGGGCAGGCTGTGCAATGCCTTTGCCCGGCTATTCGTTCAAAGCCTGGCTTTGAGTAATGCTTCGAGTTTTTCCTGGTCGCGGGCAAACAGGCGGATGCCTTCGGCAAGCTTTTCCGTGGCCATGGCGTCCTCGTTCAGCGCCCAGCGGAACCGGGCTTCGTCGAGTGTTTGTCGAGGTTCATGGTCATCGCCGGCATGCAGCTGTCGTTTGAGTTCGCCCTGGTCGCTGGCCAGTTGATTGAGCAGGTCCGGGCTGATGGTCAGGCGGTCACAGCCGGCCAGTGCTTCGATCTGCCCGATGTTGCGAAAGCTCGCGCCCATCACCACGGTCTGGTAGCCGTGGGCTTTGTAGTAGCGGTAGATCCGTGAGACCGACTGCACGCCGGGGTCTTCAGTGCCTGTGAAGTCGCGATTCTCGGACTTCTTGTACCAGTCGTAGATGCGCCCGACGAAGGGTGAAATCAGGAAGGTGCCGGCCTCGGCACAGGCCACCGCCTGGGCAAAGGAAAACAGCAGGGTCAGGTTGCACTGGATACCGTCCCGCTCCAGTTGTTCGGCGGCGCGAATGCCTTCCCAGGTGGCGGCAATCTTGATCAGTACCCGCTCGCGGCCGATGCCGGACTGTTCATACAGGTCAATCAGTCGCTGTGCCCGCTGCAGGGTGGCCCGGGTATCGAACGACAGTCGCGCATCCACTTCGGTGGAAATGCGTCCGGGAATAACCTGCAGAATCTCCTTGCCTACCGCTACGCCGAAGCGGTCGCAAGCCAGGCCGATATCGCCGTTGCAGCCACTGACCGCAGCCTCCAGCAAGGCGGCATAGTGCGGCAGGCTGGCGGCTTTCAGCAGCAGCGACGGGTTGGTGGTGGCATCCACCGGCTGCAGACGGGTGATGGCTTCAACATCGCCGGTATCGGCAACCACGGTGGTGAACTGTTTGAGTTGATCCAGCTTGGAAGTCATGAAATAGCCTTGTGTTTGTTATGGGCTGACATTACCCGAGCCGGTCGTCTGGCTCAACGGCGGTTAATGGCCTTCCAGCAGCTTTGTTGCCTGATCGAACACATCCAGCGGCTTGTCGGTCTTGTGCACGTCAACCGAGAGCAGCTGGCGGAAGCGTCTGGCCCCGGCAAAGCCCTGGCCGAGGCCGAGCACATGACGGGTGATGTGGTGCATGGCGCCACCCTCGGCCAGATGCGCTTCGATGTAGGGGCGCAGGCGTTGCAGGGTTTCGGCGCGGCTCGGCGCCTGATGGTCATCGGCAAACAGACGCTGATCCACCTGGGCCAGCAGATAGGGGTTGTGATAGGCCTCGCGGCCGAGCATCACGCCATCAAAGGTCTGCAGGTGCTGCTGGCACTCGTCGAGGGTCTTGATGCCGCCATTGAGGATGATTTCCAGCTGCGGGAAGTCCTGCTTGAGTTGCGCCACCACGTCATAGCGCAGGGGCGGCACGTCGCGGTTCTGCTTGGGCGACAGACCCTCAAGAATGGCGATGCGCGCGTGTACGGTAAAACTTTCGCAACCGGCCTGCTCTACGGTGGCGACGAAATCGCAAAGCTGCGCGTAACTGTCACGGCCATTGATGCCGATGCGGTGTTTGACGGTGACCGGAATGCTTACGGCATCGCGCATCGCCTTGACGCAATCGGCCACCAGCTGCGGATGGCCCATCAGGCAGGCGCCGATCATATTGTTCTGCACCCGGTCACTGGGGCAGCCGACATTCAGGTTCACTTCGTCGTAACCGGCTTGTTTGGCCAGCTTGGCGCAAGCGGCCAGTTCTGCCGGGTTGCTGCCACCCAGCTGCAGGGCCAGCGGGTGCTCGCTTTCGTCATAGCGCAGAAAACGTTGACGATCACCGTGCAGCAGGGCACCGGTGGTGACCATTTCGGTGTAGAGCAGGGCATTGCGGCTGAGCAGGCGCAGGAAGTGGCGGCAATGCCTGTCTGTCCAGTCCATCATCGGCGCAACGCTGAATCTTCTGCTGACAAGATGCTGATTTGTATGGGTTTTTTTCAATTCAAAGCCTGCAAAAACGGGGCGCTCCGAGGCGCAATTGCACACCGGGTGCACAGGCGGGGAATTATACAGGTCTGGCTATGGCGATCATGCTGTCCGCTGGAGTCATCCCGGTTGCCGGAGGGCTTGCGGCTGGAAACTGCCTTGCCACCGCAGCAAGCTGCTCAGCCAACTCGTGCAAGCTACGCTCAGGCCCGGATGGCCGGATACCGGCCACCTTGGCGGGTCCGCTCAGCCTTCGGGGCTATACCAGATCGGCGAGCTCCAGGCGCGTTCCTGCAGGGTGGCCGGCACATCGCCCAGCGGTGCCATTTTCTGCCGCACGGCATCGTAGGTGTTCCAGCGCGGGGTCGGTATTTCGAGCACGCGGGCATAGTAGAAGGCGTGCTGATCGGCGTTGAAGTCGGGATCGGTCCAGCCGGTGGCGAGTGCAGCGGCGCCGATCTTGTCGGTGTAGGTGGCGGTGCTCAGGTCAACACTGCTGCCAACCGCAGGCAGTTTGCCGTCGGCGCCGATCTTGCGCTCGCCGGACCAGCTGACATCGTAGATTTTCTCCTGCTGTTTGCCGCTCTCGTCGATCCAGCCCTTGACGATCTGGATGCGGTCCAGATTGCCACTCTTGGGGTCTTTCAGCGCGCTGACCAGGAACGTCGGCGCTTTGCCGCTGCCCGGTTTCAGGTCGCCCCCCATTGGCACGCCCCTGGCGTAGGCGCGTTTGACGAAATCGGCCTTGTCCACGTCATCGACGGCGTAATCGAAGCTGCCGAAAAAGCGCACTTTCAGCATGGGCCCGGAGGTGGCAAAGGTCTCTTTACGCTGCATGGCATCGTAGATTGCTTCACGGGTATTTTGCGGCGCCCAGACGCCGGCCAGACCGCCAGAGCTGAATTCGCGAATCTGCAGAATCTGCGCCGGCGGCTGCCCGGGCAATCCGGTCAGGCGTTCCTTGGGGTTGTTCTCGAAGGCAAACTTGCCGGTGTAGTTGAACTCTTCGTTGCTGCCTGCGGCATTGTGCGAGTCCGAATCGCCGATCAGGCCATACTTGAACGGATTGCCCAGGCCTTTCACGGCTTCACTCATGCCATCGAGCAGGGCCGGGCGCAGGAAGCTGCCGCGGCGATGGCTGGGGCGCTCGGAGTCAGCAGAGAGGGTGTAATCCCATTGCTCGAAGCCGGCAAATTCATCATTGGGTGACAGGCTCGGATAGGTTTCCGAAGTACCCTTGATCTGGCTGATTTCATACAGCGGTTCGTTGGCTGCGCGTGCCTTGTTGTAGGCAGCATCGAGCGGTTTGCCGTCGAACTTGCGCATTTCGAACATGCGCCCGTCGCTGGCATTGCCATTATGCGGAATGGCCAGCAGGGTAGCGCCCCTGGCGCGCTGATCATCCATCCACTTCCACAGCACTTCCGGGTCGCTGGAATCGAGCGCCGACAGCACCAGGTCGGGCAAATGCTCGGTGTCGCGGAACACCACGACGCGGTGCAGGTTTCTCGCTTGCGGGTTGGACGTCCATTCGAAGCCGGCGAAAGTGGTGAACTTGCCGGGGACATAGTTTGCGTCCGCCGCCTTGATGATCTGCTCCCACACCGAATGGGCCAGCTTGGGGTCGCTCAGGTCCGGGTCGCGTTTGCCGGCGCTCATTTCACGCAGGACCTTGGCAAAGGTCTGTATGCGAATACCGGGGTCGGGCGAGGTGACAAACTTGGCCAGCGGAATCTTGCTCAGCGGACTGTCAGGGTTGGTCATCTGGTTGAAAATGCCCATGTATTCGGCATGGTCGGCCACCATGTAGAAATCCAGTGGCGTCCGGATCTGCATGTCCGGGCCGCCGCTGCCGGTGATGGTCTTGCCCTGGGCCCAGGCATAGGCATCGGTCGGTGTGGTTTTCGAGCCATTGGTAAAGCCGTCGAACGACCAGCCGGTGTGTATGTGCAGGTTGCCGAAGTAGGCATTATTTTCGGGGTTCGCTGGCGGTAGCGCTGCAGCCTGCGCAGAGGCGGCTGCTTGCGCACAGAGGATGGCTGCGAAGGTGATGGATCTGCTGGCTTTCATGGGCTTTACCCTCCGGGAACTGGTGTTTGACCCAGAACGTTGCTGACCGCGAGCGGCCAGACGCCTGACAAGTACCTATCGAGAGTAGTTTGGTTTTTTGAATCGGACAGAGCCGTCGGCTATCCGCAGCTCTGGCGGGACTGTCGGTGTTAAGCAGCGAGGCATGCCAGCGCGCTGACATGCCTCGGCAACGCACTACTTGGACAGGTAGCGCATGCCTTCTTCCAGGCCCTGCAAGGTCAGCGGGTACATCTGCTCTTCGACCAGTTCGCGCACCAGACCGGTTGAGGCGGTGTAGCCCCAGGAGTCCTTGGGATAGGGGTTGATCCAGATGAGCTTCTTGAACTGCTCCTTGAAGCGCTTCATCCACAGGTAACCGGCTTCCTCGTTCCAGTGTTCGACGCTGCCGCCGGCCTGGGTGATCTCGTAGGGCGCCATGGCCGCATCGCCGATGAAGATCACCTTGTAGTCCGAGGTGTATTTGTGCAGCAGATCGTGGGTAGCGAATCGCTCGGAGCTGCGGCGCAGATTGTTCTTCCACACCGATTCGTAGATGAAGTTGTGGAAGTAGTAGTACTCCAGATGCTTGAACTCGGTCTTGCAGGCGGAGAACAGTTCCTCGCAGACTTTGACATGGGCGTCCATCGAGCCGCCGATATCGAACAGCACCAGCAGCTTGACCTTGTTGTGGCGCTCGGGACGCATCTGGATATTCAGCAGGCCGGCATCGCGGGCGGTGTGATCGATGGTGCCGCCGAGATCGAACTCTTCCGCCGCACCTTCGCGGATGAACTTGCGCAGGCGACGCAGGGCCACCTTGATGTTGCGCGTGCCCAGCTCGACGGAGTCGTCCAGATTCTTGTATTCGCGCTGGTCCCAGACCTTGGCCGCACGGCCCTGGCGCTTGCCGGCATCGCCGACGCGGATGCCTTCCGGGTTGAAACCGCCGGAACCAAACGGACTGGTACCACCGGTGCCGATCCACTTGTTGCCGCCTTCGTGGCGTTCTTTCTGTTCTTCCAGGCGCTTCTTGAATTCCTCGATCAGCTTGTCGAGGCCGCCGAGGGACTGGATCTGCGCGCGTTCCTCATCGGTCAGCAGGCGCTCGAACTCCTTGCGCAGCCATTCTTCCGGGATCAGCGCTTCGATATGTTCGTTGAGATTCTGCAGGCCGTTGAAGTAGGCACCGAAGGCGCGGTCGAACTTGTCGAAATGCCGTTCGTCCTTGACCAGCACGGTACGCGCCAGATAGTAGAACTCGTCCATGTCGGCGAAGATCACCCGCTGTTTCAGCGCATTGATCAGATCGAGCAGTTCACGCACCGACACCGGCACCTTGGCCGCGCGCATTTCATTGAACAGGTTGAGCAGCATGGCTGCGGACCTCTTGGAGTATGCGAACAATTCCCTCTCCCCTGGGGGAGAGGGCCAGGGAGAGGGTGAGCGGTTTGCCCATGACCCGCGCTCCCGGCCCCTCTCCCGCAAGCAGGAGAGGGGGGAGTAAAAAACCTAGCGGTTGGCGCGGCGGCTCATGAACGCCAGACGCTCGAGCAACATGACATCCTGCTCGTTTTTCACCAGGGCGCCTGCCAGTGGCGGGATGGCCTTGGTCGGATCGCGTTCACGCAGCACCGCCTCGCCGATATCATCGGCCATCAGCAGCTTCAGCCAGTCAACCAGTTCACTGGTGGAAGGCTTCTTCTTCAGGCCCGGCACCTTGCGTACATCGAAGAACACATCCAGCGCTTCGCTGACCAGATCGGCCTTGATGTTGGGGTAGTGCACATCGACGATGGTCTGCAGGGTTTTGCGGTCCGGGAAAGCGATGTAATGGAAGAAGCAGCGGCGCAGGAAGGCGTCCGGCAGTTCCTTCTCGTTGTTCGAGGTGATGATGATGATCGGGCGTTTCTTGGCCTTGATCGTCTCGTCGGTCTCGTAAACGTAGAACTCCATCTTGTCGAGTTCCTGCAGCAGGTCGTTGGGGAACTCAATGTCGGCCTTGTCGATCTCGT
Source organism: Pseudomonas pohangensis (assembly GCF_900105995.1). NCBI lineage: Bacteria > Pseudomonadati > Pseudomonadota > Gammaproteobacteria > Pseudomonadales > Pseudomonadaceae > Pseudomonas > Pseudomonas pohangensis. The sequence continues at coordinate 1,443,431 of NZ_LT629785.1, forward strand.
CGATCAGCAGCACCACGCGCTCGTCAGACTCGAACGCCTCCCACAGCTTGCCCTTCTTGATGTAGTTGCGCACATCGTGAACCTTGTCCGAGTCCAGCTGCGAGTCACGCAGGCGGCTCACTGCATCGTATTCGTACAGGCCCTGATGCGCCTTGGTGGTCGATTTGATGTGCCAGGTGATCAGCCGGGCACCAAAGGAGTCGGCCAGTTGCTCGGCGAGCATGGTCTTGCCGGTACCGGGCTCACCCTTGACCAGCAGCGGACGCTCCAGGGTAATGGCGGCGTTGACGGCCAGTTTGAGATCGTCGGTGGCGACGTAAGACTGGGTACCTTCGAATTTCATCAGGATCATCCTCGAACGGGAAAGCCGGAACAGAACCCGGCAGTTCAGTAATTGCAGAACACGGACTATACCGTGCAGGCCGAAGCCTGTGAACGAACTAGCCTTATTCAGGTCTTGAATGATTATCTGTGACACTGCCCTTTGCCGACTGGACGCTATGCGGTTGGCGACTTAGGCTTGATGTCTGTAACTCACTGTAGGGAGCACGAAATGAGCCGTATCTTTGCTGACAATGCCCAGTCGATTGGCAACACGCCACTGATCCGTATCAACCGCCTGGGGCCAGCCGGGGTGACCATTCTGGCCAAGATTGAAGGGCGCAACCCGGGGTATTCGGTGAAGTGCCGGATCGGCGCCAGCATGATCTGGGATGCCGAGCAGCGTGGCGTGCTCAAGCCGGGCATGACCATTGTCGAGCCGACTTCCGGCAATACCGGTATCGGCCTGGCCTATGTGGCTGCGGCCAAAGGCTACAAACTGGTATTGACCATGCCCGCCTCGATGAGTCTGGAAAGGCGCAAGGTGCTCAAGGCCCTCGGTGCCGAACTGGTACTGACCGAGCCGCCCAAGGGCATGAAAGGGGCGATCGAGAAAGCCGCCGAGATTGCCGCCTCCGAGCCTGGCAAGTACTTCATGCCGCAGCAATTCGACAATCCGGCCAACCCGGCGATCCATGAAAAAACCACCGGGCCGGAAATCTGGAACGATACCGATGGTGTTGTCGATGTGCTGGTTGCCGGCGTCGGTACCGGCGGCACCATTACCGGGGTTTCCCGCTACATCAAGAATGTTCTGGGCAAACCACTGATTTCGGTGGCCGTGGAGCCGGTCAGCTCGCCGGTGATCAGCCAGACCCTGACCGGTGTCGAGGTCAAGCCCAGCCCGCACAAGATCCAGGGTATCGGCGCGGGTTTTGTGCCGAACAATCTTGATCTGTCGATGGTCGACCGGGTCGAGCAGGTTACTGACGAGGAGTCCAAGGCAGTCGCCCTGAACCTGATGCAGAAGGAGGGCATTCTCTGCGGTATTTCCTGCGGGGCGGCCATGGCGGCGGCGCTGAAGATTGCTGCCGAGCCTGAAATGCAGGGCAAGACCATTGTGGTGATTCTGCCGGACTCGGGAGAGCGCTATCTGTCGAGCATGCTGTTCAGCGACATGTTCAGCGAGCAGGAATTGCAGCAGTGAAGGCAGGCTGTGCATTTGCACTGATGCTGGTATGCGGTTTCGCCCAAGCCAACGCCACTGATGATTACCTGGCCGGCCTCAAGGCGCTGGAGCAGGGTCGTCGCGAAGACGGCCTGTACCTGCTGGAACAGGCTGCAGTGGCCGGCTCCGTGGCGGCGCAGCTGAAATTTGGCGAGTTGACCCCGGGCCAGCCCGGCGAGCGCTGGCTGCGCGCAGCGGTACGCAAGGGTTCGCTGCCGGCGGCCGAGGCACTGGCACAGCGCTATTACGATGACCGCAGTTACCGGCGCGCGGCGCAGTGCTGGCTGGCTGCGGCCAAACGCGGCAGCAGTTCGGCGCAGGCCCATCTGGGTGCTTTGCAGGTGGTCGGCCTGGGTCTGCCCAGAGATCGCCTGCAGGCATTTGCCTGGATGAATCTGGCGGCTAGCGCCGGTGACCCTGAAGTGATTGCCCTGCGCGACAATCTCGCTTCGCAGCTGGATGCAGTGCAGCTTGCGCAGGGCGAAGCACTGTCACGGGAGTTGCCGCAGAAGCAGGATTACCTGCCGGGTGAGCCACCCTGCGGGGAGTGAGGCTGCTCAGGCAGGCACTTTCTCGCCGGGCTTGAGCACCAGCCACAGCGCCAGCACTATCAGTGTGCCCCCGGACAGGTAGGCCCAGGACAGTGGTTCATCCAGCAGTAATACGCCCCAGAACACGCCAAACGGCGGGATCAGGAAGGTTACGGACATGGATTTCAGCGGCCCGATGTCGGTGAGCAGCTGGAAATACAGGACGTAGGCAAACGCCGTACACACCAGTCCCAGCGCAAGCAGCGAAGCCCATACCGACCAGCCGCCCCAGTTGCCCGGCGGCTGCATGAGCAGCGAACCGAGAAACAGCGGCAGCAACAGCAGCGAGGCGCCGATCATGCTGCCCAGAGAGGCCAGGCGGTTGTCGAGGCCGCCTTGCTGGTTGAGCCAGCGCCTGGTCAGATAGCCGGCAAAGCCGTAACAGGTGGTGGAGACCATGCAGGCCAGTGCCCCGAGCAGCAGTTCCGGGCTGAACGCCAGCGGTCCGGTACGTGTCAGCAGAGCGACGCCGGACAACCCGAGGAAAACCCCGATGCCTTTGGCCCAGGTCATCTGCTCGGCGAAGAACAGTGCGCCGATCAGCACGCCCATCAAGGGGGTGGTGGCATTGAATATCGATGAATAACCCGCCGGCAAGACCAGTGCCGCGAGGCTGTACATCAGGGTCGGAATGCCGGAGTTGATCAGCCCGAGCAGCAGGGTGATTCTGAATTTGCCCTGAAAATCGAGCTTTACCTGCAAGGTTGTCAGCAGGACGAACAAGCCAATCGCGGCAAGACTGACGCGCAGAAACGCGGTGGGCATGGCGCCGATAACCGGAGCCGCCACGCGCATGAACAGAAAGCTGGCACCCCAGATCGCTGCCAGCAGATTCAGTTGCAGAAGATTGCGCAGGCTCATTGCGGTCGGTTCCAGATAGCTGTCGAGGTTTGCTTGCGGGGCCTTCTTCAACGACGGAAGACGGCTGGTTCAGGCCGGCAAGACTACGCCGTGGCAAAACAGAAGCAATGCCTATCTGGCTTTCAAACGCCCGAGCGGTTTGTCCAAGCGCGATACTGGCGTGCGCTTATGTCTTTAACTTGCCCGCAGCACTGGCTAAGCTCGTGGCTCATTCAATGCTGTCGAGGGTTGTTCATGCCTAAACAAAAGCCTGCAGCCGACATTGCTGCTGCGATTCTCGCCGGCTTTGATGACTACCGCGAGGATTTCCGGCGAATTACCAACGGAGCGCGGCTGCGTTTCGAGAAAGCCCAGTGGCAGGAAGCCCAGCAGGCCTCTGCCGAGCGGATCAGCCTGTATGAACAGAAGGTGGCGAAGACCAGACTGGCTCTGCTGGAGCATTTTCAGCGTGAAATGCTGCTCGAAGTCGATCTGTGGCCGCTGGTCAAGAGTGCCTACATCGGTTTGATCGACCCGCGCTTTGACGATGAACTGGCAGAAACCTGGTACAACTCGATTTTCTGCAGTTTGCTCAGTCACGACCAGATCAATGACGGCAACATGTTCGTGCACACCACGCGGCCTTCCTTGCGTGCTTCGGCACCGGTGCCACAGACGCGCAGCTATCACCCGCATGGCAATCTGCTCAAGGCGCTGGAGGAGATTTTCGAGGACAACCGTTTCGAGGTCGGCTACGAAAACCTGGAGCGTGATCTGCTGCATCTGGAGCGGCAGTTGCGCGTCTGTTTGCCGGATTGGGTGTGCAAGGACCCCGACCTGTGCATCGAGCTGTTTGCCTCGCGGCTCTACCGCAACAAGGGTGCGTATCTGGTCGGACGCATTTATAACCGTGATGAACAATGGCCGCTGGCGATCGCCCTGTTGCACCTCGAAGGGCAGGGGATCAAGGCCGATGCGCTGATTACCGACGAGGCCGAGGTGTCGATCATCTTCTCCTTCACCCGTTCCTATTTCATGGTGCGGGTGGGCTATCCCGCCGAGTTCATCAGCTTTCTCAAGCGCATCCTGCCAGGCAAGCACATTGCCGAGCTGTACACCTCGATCGGTTTTTACAAGCAGGGTAAATCGGAGTTCTACCGCGCCCTGATCAACCATCTGGCCAATGTCGATGACAAGTTCATCATGGCGCCCGGGGTGCGCGGCATGGTCATGAGCGTATTCACGCTGCCCGGTTTCAATACGGTGTTCAAGATCATCAAGGACCGTTTTTCACCCTCGAAGAATGTCAGTCGGGATACGGTTCTGGAGAAATATCGACTGGTCAAACACGTCGACCGTGTCGGGCGTATGGCCGATACCCAGGAATTTGCCGATTTCCGGTTTCCCAAATCCAAGTTTGATCCTGAGTGTCTGGCGGAACTGGTCGAAGTGGCGCCTTCGACGGTGGTGGTGGAGGGCGATATGGTGCTGGTACGTCACTGCTGGACCGAGCGGCGCATGACGCCGCTGAATATCTATGTGGAAAGCGCCAGTCCGGCGCAGTTGCAGGCGGCGCTGGATGACTACGGCATGGCCATCAAGCAGCTGGCGGCGGCGAATATCTTTCCCGGTGACATGCTGCTGAAAAACTTCGGTGTGACCCGCCACGGGCGTGTGGTTTTTTACGATTACGACGAAATCTGCTATCTGACCGAAGTGAATTTCCGCGATATTCCCGAGGCACGCTATCCGGAAGACGAAATGGCCAGTGAACCCTGGTATTCGGTTGGCCCCAATGATGTGTTCCCCGAAGAGTTTCCGGCTTTCCTGTTTGCCGATATCCACCAGCGCCGGGCGTTCAACAAGCTGCATGGGGAGTTGTTCACCGCAAAGTACTGGAAGGGCCTGCAAGAGGCGATACTGTCGGGCAAGGTGATTGATGTGTTTCCCTATCGGCGCAAGGAGCTGTCAGAAACTTTGCAGTAAATCGACTTGCGGTGCGGCATTTTTGTGAAGTATCGCCTATGCTCAAGTCAGGCAACGATGGTTGCCAAGCGGGATGATGAATTCGGGAGGTGGAAAGATGATCGACAAGCTGAAAAGTGCAATGCACGAAGTGCTCATGGCTCTCGGCCTGATCGAGACGCCTCGCCTGCAACCCGTTCCGCTGCGTACCCGGCAGCTGCCGCGCCCAACGCGACGCGACTGAGACTGCCGGAATAACAAGCCCCGCTTTCGCGGGGCTTTTTTATGCCATAAGCAAAACCGCGGCAGCCCGGTTCAGCTTAGAAAACTGACCCCGGTAAGCTCCTCGGAAACGGTCCAGAGCTTTTTGGCTGCTGCTTCATCCCGTGAAGCACGGTTGGAGCCCACCTTCACCGGTGCGCCGCGCATCTGCTGCAGATTTTTCGGGCCACAGTAGTCGCCGCCCTGAATGTCCTCACCAAGTGCAGCATACAGCGTAGGTAACGCACCGTCTGCGGCGGACTGGCCGAACACCGGCATGAAGGCGCTGAGAATGCGCGGAAAGTGCTGTGCCAGGTTGGTTGCCGATACGCCGGGGTGGGCCGCCACGGACAGGGTTTTGCTACCGGTTTTTTGCAGGCGCCGATTCAGCTCGTAGGCAAACATCAGGCAGGCAAACTTGCTCTGGCCATAGGCCTTGCGCTTGTTGTAGCCCTTGCTGAATTGCAGGTCATCGAAACGCATGCCGCTCCAGTTGTGCGCCAGCGAACTGAGACTGACTACCCGCGAGCCGGGCGTCTGCTCCAGCAGCGGCAGCAACAGGCCGGTCAGGGCAAAGTGCCCCAGGTAGTTTGCTGCCAGCTGGCTTTCGAAGCCGTCTTCGCTGAGCGAGTAGGGCGGCATCATGATGCCGGCGTTGTTGATCAGCAGATCCAGACGTTTGTGTTTGGCGGAAAACTTTTCGGCAAACGCGCGTACCGATTTCAGGCTGCCCAGATCCAGTTGCAGGCATTCAACTTTGGCCTTGGGGAGTTGCTGCAGAATTTCGGCCTTGGCGGCAGCCGCCTTGTCGAGGTTGCGACAGGCCAGCACGACCCGGCAGCCCTTGCCGGCCAGTTGCAGTGCGGTATTGAGTCCCAGACCGATATTGGCCCCGGTAACGATGGCGACACGGCCATCCTGTTTGCCTGCCTGATCGATTGTCCAGCTCATGGGCGGGTTCCTTATGCTTGCGTCGGCGATTGGTTAAAAAAGTGTGTGCTTTGCCTGGTGGCGACATTAAGTCACTATTCAGTGCGCTAACAATAACCCATCTGCGGTGTGTCACCGCTCGTCAGGAGCGCCATGTATGTCCCGTGCGCAATGTTCGCGCTGCGAGCGGCCGTTATCCCATTGTCTGTGTGCCCTGATTCCGCGCTTGCCCAGTCGCACACGGGTGCTGATTCTGCAGCATCCGCAGGAAGCCCGGCATGCACTCAATACCGCGCGTCTGGCGGCCCTGGGGCTGACCAATAGCCAGCTGCTCTGTGCCGAGCGCTTCGATGAGCTGGCGGACCTGTTGGGCGATCCGCACTGGCACAGCTGCCTGCTGTTTCCCGGTGAGCAAGCTGTTCCGGTGGCCCGATTCGCCACAGACCACCCCGGTCAGCCATTGCAGCTGGTGGTGCCGGACGGTACCTGGCGCAAGGCGCAAAAGCTGTTGTATCTCAATCCGCTGCTGCTGGCGTTGCCGCGGGTAACCCTGGCCACGCTTTCGCCCTCACGCTACCGCCTGCGCAAGGCGGCCATGCCTGGTGCATTGTCGACCATCGAGGCGATTACCCAGGCGCTGGAGGAACTGGAGGGCGCAGGGCGCTTCCGGCAGTTGCTGCAACCCTTTGAGGCGTTGATTGAGGGGCAGATCGCGGCGATGGGTACGGAAACCTACCGGAACAATCATGCGCAAGCTGCAGATGAACCGCTCAGCGTTCGCGCAGTGCCTCCGAGCGAGCCTTGAGCACCGGCTTGAGCAGGTAATCGAGCACGCTCTTTTGGCCGGTGATGATGTCTACGGTGGCGACCATGCCGGGGATGATCAGCAGCGGGTGTTCATCGCTGCCCAGATGGCTTTTGTCGGTGCGCACCTGGATCAGGTAGAAGCTGTTGCCTTTCTCGTCGGTGATGGTGTCGGCACCGATCAGTTCAAGCTTGGCCTTGAGGCCGCCATAAATCGTGTAGTCATAGGCACTGAACTTGACCATGGCGCTCTGCCCGGGGTGCAGAAATGCCACGTCCTGCGGACGAATGCGCGCCTCGATCAGCAGGTTGTCTTCCAGTGGCACGATTTCTAGCAGGTCACTGCCTGGCTGTACCACGCCGCCGATGGTGTTGACCTTCATCTGCTTGATGATGCCGCGCACCGGTGATTGCACAATGGTGCGGCTGACACGATCCTCGATAGCCATACCGCTGGCAGTGTTTTTCTGCAGTTCGGTGCGGGCCTCGTTGAGTTCTTTGGCAGCTTCCGCGCGAAATGCCAGCTCGGACTCCTCGATGCGCTGTTCGATTTCATTGATGGCGGCTTGTGCCCGTGGAATGGCCAGGCGCGTGGCGTCCATGGAGCCACGCATTTCCACCGCGCTGCGGCGCAGGCGGAGAATTTCAACGGGTGAAATAGCGCCGCTTTTGACCAGAGGCTGCGACATGTTCAGTTCCTGCTGAATCAGCGCCAGGCTGGAACTGTACTGGGCTTGCTTTGATTTGAACTCTGCCAGCTCCTGCTGCTTCTGTCGTAGCTGCTCGCCCAGTACGCTTTGTTCGCTTTTCAGGCGTTTTTGCCGTGATTCGTACAAGGCCAGTTCATCTTTAGCCTGGCGCGCTGCCTTGCTGCTGATTTCTGCTGAAATCTTCAGCGGAATGCCTTCGGCTTCGGCTGTTAACCGCTCGATACGGGCGGTGAGTGCCATGCGATCAACTTCGGACTCGCCCATGTTTGACATGAAGCGGGTGTCGTCCAGCCGCAGCAGGGTGTCGCCTTTCTCCACGATCTGGCCTTCGCGGATGAATATCTCGGCAACGATCCCGCCCTCGAGATTCTGGATGGTCTGCACCTTGCCGGCCGGGATGGCCTTGCCTTCGCCACGGGTGACTTCCTCGAGTTGGGCGAAGTAGGCCCAGAGCAGGGCGACAATCAGCAGGCACAAGACTACCCAGACCGTGAGACGGGCAACGCGTGGCGAGTCCTCAAGGATGGCACCCTCGACCTCGGGCATGAACTCGATGTCCTGCTTGTGCTTCTGCAGGCTGCTGAAATAGCGGCGGATCGAATCAATCACTGACATACGCAGATCCTTAACCCGGGGCCTGGCCGACACGGCCTTTGCGCAGGGCTTCGATTACCGTTTCTTTCGGGCCGTCGGCAACCACGTGGCCGTTATCCAGCACGATCAGGCGATCAACCAGGCTGAGCATGGATGCGCGATGGGTAATCAGCAGGAGGGTCTTGCCGATGGCGAGTTTTTGCAGGCGCGAGCGAATGACCTCTTCGCTGGCGTTGTCCAGCGAACTGGTGGGTTCGTCGAGGAGCAGTATCGGCGGCTCAAGCAACAGTGCGCGGGCCAGCAGCAGTATTTGCCGCTGGCCACCGGACAGCAGCTGGCCGCGCTCACCAACCGGCCGGTCAAAGCCTTGCGGGTGCTGGCGGGCCAGTTCGGTGACACCGGTCAGGTTGGCCACTTCGAGCATGCGTGCATCGCTGACATAACGCGCACCGAGTGTCAGGTTGTCGCGCAGGCTCCCGGCAATAAGCGGCATGTCATGGGCCATATAACCTATCTGGTTGCGCAAGTCGGTCACGTCCAGCTGGCGCAGATCCAGATTGTCGACGAGGATCTGGCCACTATCGGGCTGGTAGAAACCCATCAGCAACCTTGCCAGGGTGCTCTTGCCGGAGCCGCTGCGGCCGATGATGCCGACATGCTCGCCGGTCCTGATACTCAGACTGGCGTTTTGCAACGCCGTTGATTCCTGGCCCGGATAGGAGAAGCTGACCTGGCGAAAATCCACATCGCCGCGGATCTCGGTGCGTTCAAGTGGCCGTTGTCCGGGTTGGCGCTCCTGCGGCAAGGCCATCAGTTCGTCGGTGGTGAGCATGGTCAGGCGTGCATGCTGATAACGCGTGATAAGGCCGGCAATCTGCCCCAGTGGGGCCAGCACCCGGCTGCCGAGCATATAGCAGGCAACCAGCGCACCGACGCTCATGTTGCCGTCGATGATCAGGTACACCCCGGCCACGATTGTCGACATGCCGGCCACCTGCTGGATGAACAGCGTGCCGTTGGTTGCCAGCGAAGCGAGAAAGCGCGCGTGCATGTCCAGGCGGGTGAGGGCGCCATGGGTCTTTTCCCAAAGGTTTTGCCGCTCGCTTTCCGCGCCACTGGCTTTGAGCGTCTCCAGTCCGGAGAGGGTTTCAATCAACACCGCCTGACGTTGCGTCGCCAGCGCCAGCGAACGCTGTACGGTGTCACGCAGGCGTACCTGAACCAGCAGGGCGAAGATCACCGTCAGCGGAAAGGCCACCAGCGGAATCACTACCAGCGATCCGCCCAGCAGAAAGATCACGGCAATCATCAGCAGCGAAAACGGCAGATCAATCACACTGGTCAGGGTGACGGCAGTGAGAAATTCGCGCAGCCCCTGGAAGTCATGGATGTTCTGGGCGAAGCCGCCGATGCTGTTCGGCCGGGCTTTCATCGCCATGCCGGTGATACGTTCAAACAGCGTGGCAGACAGCACGATGTCGGTTTTCTTGCCGGCCATGTCCAGCAGGTGAGCGCGCAGCACCCGTAACAGCAGATCGAACGAGGTGCCGATAAACAGGCCGATGGCCAGCACCCAGAGGGTTGCCGTGGCCTGGTTGGGTACCACGCGGTCGTAGGTCTGCATGACGAACAGCGGCACCAGCAGACCGAGGACGTTGATCAGCAGGCTCGCCAGCAGGGCATCGGTATACAGCCAGCGCGACAGCTTCAGGGTGTCGCGGAACCAGGCTTCCATACGGGGCAGCAGGGGATGGCGCGCAGCCTCCAGATCATGCACCGGACGGGCGAATAGGGCCTCGCCGGAATACTGCGCATCCAGCTCTGCAAGACTGACGGACTGCTCGCCACCATCGGCTTCGCACGGCAGGATCAGCGCCTGCTGGTTCTCTCCGAGCTGTTTGAGAACGGCGCTGCGGCCATCCTTGAGCAGTAGCAGCACCGGCAGATTGAGCGTGGAGATACCGGACAGCGGTCGGCGCAACACGCGGCCACGCAGGCCGGCACGTGCTGCCGCGCGTTGCAGAAGATCCGCACTGAGGCGCTGGTTGGCCAGCGGCAAACCCGCTGTCAGGCTGGAACGACTGGCCGGGCAGTCGTGCAGCCGACAAAGGATCAGCAAGCCATCCAGCAGGGGGTCATCATGACTCAAGCGCGGGTCACTGGACGAGGTGGCCCGTTCCATGGTGGTCAATCAGTACTACTCCCGGTCTAACGCCTACTTCATTTCAGGCAACAGTTGCGCCATGTTTTCCACCGGGCTGACAGCCGTGGCGGTTGTCGGCAAAACCACTTGCTGAGTGCTCAGCAATTCACCAGTGGTGCCCAGTACCCGGTACATCGAGAATTCTTCGGTGTAGCGAATTTCGGTGTACCGGCGATTGGCGGTAAACAGTTCGTTCTCGCTGTCCAGCAGATCCAGCAGGCTGCGCTGGCCCAGGCTGAATTGCTGCTGGTAGGCCTCGCGGCTACGGGCGCTGTAATCCGCATAGTCGCGGGCTTTGGGGGTTTGCTTCTTGGCGTTTTCCAGCGCGTTCCAGGACAGCGCCAGATCCTCGTTGATCACGCGCAGGGCGTTGTTGCGGGTTTCCATGGCCTGGTTGACCTTGTAGGCCGCAGCCTGCATGCCCGCCTTGTCGCGCATGCCGTTGTACAGGTTGTAAGTCATGGTCACGCCGGCACGCCAGCCATGCCAGTTGCCTTCATCGTCATTGAAGTCGTAGTCGGAGTTGGAGCTGTCGTTGTTATTGGCTGCCAGCTCACCGTCGAAGCGGGGATAGAAAGTCGACTTGGAGGACTCGTATTGCTTTTCGGCTGCCTGCACGTCGGCCTGGGCTGACTTCAGGTAGGGGTTGTTAAGCAGTACCGCCTGCCGCGCTGCCGACAGGTTGGCTGGCACTTCGCCGCGAATGGAAGCGGGCGTCTCGATCTCGTCAGGCATGCGGCCGGTGACGCTATAGAAGTTGGCTTCGGCATCAGCCAGATTGACTTCTTCGGTGTAAAGATTGTTTTCGGCCAGGGCCAGACGAGCTTCCGACTGGTCCTGATCGGCACTGCTGCCGACACCTTGCTTGTTGCGCAGGCTGATCTGGTCGTTGATGCGCTGGTGTGCCTTCAGGTTGTTCTGCGCCAGAGTGACCATTTCGCGCCGCTTGAGCACATCTAGATAGACCTCGATGGTGCGCAGGCCAAGCGACTCGGCGGTTGCCTGCACGTAGTAGGCACGGGAGTTGGCGACTGCTTCGGTGCGGGCTACCTCATTGGGCGTGTTGAAGCCATCAAAGAGCATTTGCCGCAGACGGATTTCGGCATTGCCGTAAACGGTGCCTTCGGATTTGTCATTGGTCTGGATTTCGTCATACCGACCTTTTTCGTAGGTATAGCCATATCCGCTGATCAGATCGACTGAAGGCTGGTAACCACCCTTGGCGATTTTTACTTCCTCGTCGGCAATTTGCCTTCCGCTTGAGCTGGCCTGGATTTCAGGGTGGTTATCCAGAGTGCTCTGGATTGCCTCGGAAAGGGTCATTGCCTGCAGTTGACTGCAGGTCGTTGCCAGCAGGATGGCACTGCAAAGTGGGGTCAGTCCGCGCATGGAAGGTGTTCTCCTTAAATTTTTAACTACAAGCGCCATTTATTTGGCGATTTAAAAATTGGCATTTCCAGGTTGGCTAAGTTGAACTCTTATAGTTACTTGTGGAATAGCTGAAGTTGAAATAATCACAAGGTTTATGACAAAAAATTCTTACGCATGATGATGATTATTAGACCATCATGGTGGGGACTACGCCGTATTTAGCGGCCTTTAGCTGTATCCATAGCAAATCACAGGGTTCAGGGTAGTAAATGGCGGTCAGGGTTGATTTGGATTTGAAGTGGTGATGGAAAATTGACGCTTACTTGATGAGCATCAATTTGCCGCTTCGCCCAAGTGTCACCCTGAAAGCACATGTTGAACATTCTAGCGGAAGTTCAACGAAATTCTGATTTATGTAAGCCAAGAGTCGCCAGTAGTTGGCAGCAGTATTCGAGAGGAATTAGTCATGGCCACTTTGATCGGTGTTATCAAGCAAGCAGTTGGTGAGGTTTTCGCAGTAGCGGAAGACGGCTCCCGGCGAGCGCTCGGAGAGGGTGACCGGGTCTACGCAGGCGAGCAGCTGGTGACCGGGCCGAATGGCGCGGTCGCGCTTGCACTGACCAATGGCCAGTCCCTGACTCTTGGCCGGGAAAGCGCATTGCCGCTTACGGGTGATCTGCTGGCGACTTCGGCAGAAATCGCTGCGCAAGCACAAGCAGAGGCTTCAGCTGCGCCAGCCCCGGTGACACCTACGGCAGACGACCAGCAAAGTGTGGACGATCTGGTTGCGGCCATTGAAGCCGGCGCCGACCCGACGCAAACCGCTGAACCCACTGCGGCTGGCCCTGGTGGCAGCGGCGGCCCCGGAGGCACTCACCAGTTCGTGCTGCTGGATGCAGTCGGAGGGCAGCTTGCGCCTGAAGTCGGCTACCCGACCGGACCGATTACCTCCGGGCCTGAATTCCTTTACGGGGAAGGCAGTAACAACGGTGGTGGCGATGCCTTGCCGAGCATTGAAATCGAGTACCTTGATCATCAGGGCCAACTGATTGTCGGCCCAGGCGTAGTGGATGAAGAAGCCCTCAGCGATGGCAGTAACCCGGACAGCACCGCCGAGCAGGCCAGCGGCAAGGTGGTCATCACTTCCCCCGATGGCGTGTCTGCCCTGCAGATTCAGGACGTTAACGGCACCTGGGTAGACGTAACCCATGGCGGCGTGGTGCAGGGGAAATACGGCACATTGAGCCTCGATGCTGCCGGCAACTGGACCTACACCCTTACCGACAACACTCTGGATCACTCCAACCCGAATGCATCGGGTGCCGACGACCAGGTTGGCGAGAGCTTTGCCGTACGTATGTTCGACGGCGACGGCGATGTTTCGCCGACTGTTCAGCTGAATGTGACGGTTTACGATGACAATCCGCTGGTAGACCTTGGTGAGGGAGATTTCTCTGCCCTTGTGGTCGATGAAACGATGCTGAATCTGACCACGACCGGCAATTTTTCCGGTGCTTTCCAGGTAGACCTGGGGGCTGATGGTGGTGCTGTTGCCTACTCCCTGACTATCAGCAAAGTGGATAGCGGTCTCGTCGATGTGGCTAGCGGCAAGACGATTGAACTGCATCTGGTTGGCGAGGCCATTCAGGGCTGGGTAGATGGAGACCCTACCCAGATAGCCTTCACTGCAGCAGTCAATGCCGATGGTGATGTCAGCCTGACGCAGCTGCGTGCACTGCAGCACCCCGACACCACCAGTAATGACGAGCCGCTGGGCATTGCCGGCGGTGTCATCAAGCTGGTCGCTGTAGCAACCGATGGTGATGGTGACACTGCGTCAGCCAGTCTGGATCTGGGTGGATTCCTGATCTTCCGAGATGACGGCCCGACCCTGACAGTCGAAGCAGATGTTTCACGGGAAGAACAGGCAGCACTGGCAGTGCGTCTGGATGAAACTGTCGGTGTTGATCGTGCTGCGCCGGGTGAAGTTGCCAACGGCAATACCGATGATGCCGGCCCTGGCCTGGGCCAGGTAACCACCAGTGTCGCGGGGGGGCTGACCAGCCTGTTTGCAGCACTGGGTGGCAGTTATGGCGCGGACGGTGCGGGTACGACTACGGGCGTACTGAGTTTTGCTGCCTTCCCGGGCAATACAGGCCTGGCGACCAATCTGCTGGCGCTGAATGGTGGCGCCATTACGCTTGAGCGTACAAGTGCAACACTCCTGAGTGGCGTTGACGAGCAAGGCGATACGGTGTTCACCATCGAGATCGTCGGCAACCAGTTGCAGACCACCCTGTTTGAGGCGCTGGTGCATCCGGACAACTCGACCTTTGACGAGGCAGTCCAGTTGCAATTGCTGCAAGACGGCGCTGTGCAACTGCAATACGAGGTTACCCGGATTGATGCCGATGGCGACAGCGTTACCCGTTCAGCCACGGTGGACCTGATCAGCCATACCAGTGGCGGTGAGGATCAGCAAGGCAGTGCAACCGATACCAGCTACTTCAGCTTCGAGGACGATGGGCCAAGTGTTGACCTGTCCGATGCGCCCGATACCGTTCAGGAAGGCGCCAGCATCAACGGCACCTGGGCCCACACCGATGGTGCGGATGGGGCGACCACGCAGGTGCTGTTTGGCGCCAACAGCTACAACCTCGATACGCCGATCGATACCGGCAAGGGCACGCTGACGGTCAAGGCCGATGGGACCTGGACCTTCCAGGCCGCCAACGGGCTGGATCAGGACGTGGCACAGAGCGTCAGCTTCACGGTCAAGGTGACCGATGGTGACAATGACGTGGCCACCGACAGCCTGACCATCAGCATCACCGACGGTGAAGGCCCGAGTGCCGGTGCACCGATCAGTCTGCTGGTGGATGACCAGAACCTGGCCGATGGCAGCACGCCGGCAGGTGCGGATTTTGATTCGGATTCGATCACTTTCACCCCCGGCTCGGATGCGATATCGAACATCGTCTTCAGTGGTGACTTGAGCAATCTGGTTGGTGGTTTGACCTGGGATCGTGTGTCGGACACACAGATAGTCGGTAGTGACGGAGCAAGCGCGATTGTCACCCTCGATCTGACGGTGCTGAACAACGTGGCTACGGTCACCGCGACGCTTAACGACAATTACGCCAGCCATCCGTTGAGTGGGGATGATCTGCAGCAGTTGGGCTCAGTCAATGTCATTGCCACCGACATCGACGGCGACAAGGTTGAAGGTTTGGTGAATGTTGCCGTGTCGGATGACGTACCTAGGGTTTCTGCGGCTGTGGTGGATGACAGCCAGATCAGCCTGACTACGCAAGATGCACAGACCATCGGTGCGGCTTTCGATACCGCCAGTGCCAGCTTTGCCACGGCCATGCTGGCCGCCGTGACGCCGGTTTACGGTGCGGACGGTGCGGGTAATACGCAACTGGGCGGCTACACGCTGAGCGTTGACAACGCGGCCTCCGGGCTGAGCAGTGATGGCCTGGCAATCACCCTGGCCAAAGTCGGCAATGACGTGGTCGGTAGCACCGCTAATGGCGAGGTGTTCCGCATCAGCGTGAATGGCAGCGGCACAGTGACCCTGACCCAGTACGCGGAAATTGACCATCTGCCGGAGAGTCTGAACACCAGCAATGACAACGCCAACATCGCGTTGGCCGATGGCAAGGTCTCACTGAGCGCCACGGCAACGGTGACCGACGGCGACAATGATCAGGCAACCACCCAGGTCCGTGTGGATCTGGGCGGCAACATCAGCTTCGACGATGACCTGCCGAGCGTTACCGCAGGCGTGGTGGCGGACAGCCAGATCAGCCTGACTACGCAAGATGCACAGACCATCGGTGCGGCTTTCGATACCGCCAGTGCCAACTTTGCCACGGCCATGCTGGCCGCCGTGACGCCGGTTTACGGTGCGGACGGTGCGGGTAATACGCAACTGGGCGGCTACACGCTGAGCGTTGACAACGCGGCCTCCGGGCTGAGCAGTGATGGCTTGGCAATCACCCTGGCCAAAGTCGGCAATGACGTGGTCGGCAGCACCGCTAATGGCGAGGTGTTCCGCATCAGCGTGAATGCCAGCGGCACGGTGACCCTGACCCAGTACGCGGAAATTGACCATCTGCCGGAGAGTCTGAACACCAGCAATGACAACGCCAACATCGCGCTGGCCGATGGCAAGGTCTCACTGAGCGCCACGGCAACGGTGACCGACGGCGACAACGATCAGGCAACTACCCAGGTCCGTGTGGATCTGGGCGGCAACATCAGCTTCGACGATGACCTGCCGAGCGTTACCGCAGGCGTGGTGGCGGACAGCCAGATCAGCCTGACTACGCAAGATGCACAGACCATCGGTGCGGCTTTTGATACCGCCAGTGCCAACTTTGCCACGGCCATGCTGGCCGCCGTGACGCCGGTTTACGGTGCGGACGGTGCGGGTAATACGCAACTGGGCGGCTACACGCTGAGCGTTGACAACGCGGCCTCCGGGCTGAGCAGTGATGGCCTGGCAATCACCCTGGCCAAAGTCGGCAATGACGTGGTCGGCAGCACCGCTAATGGCGAGGTGTTCCGCATCAGCGTGAATGCCAGCGGCACGGTGACCCTGACCCAGTACGCGGAAATTGACCATCTGCCGGAGAGTCTGAACACCAGCAATGACAACGCCAACATCGCGCTGGCCGATGGCAAGGTCTCACTGAGCGCCACGGCAACGGTGACCGACGGCGACAACGATCAGGCAACTACCCAGGTCCGTGTGGATCTGGGCGGCAACATCAGCTTCGACGATGACCTGCCGAGCGTTACCGCAGGCGTGGTGGCGGACAGCCAGATCAGCCTGACTACGCAAGATGCACAGACCATCGGTGCGGCTTTCGATACCGCCAGTGCCAACTTTGCCACGGCCATGCTGGCCGCCGTGACGCCGGTTTACGGTGCGGACGGTGCGGGTAATACGCAACTGGGCGGCTACACGCTGAGCGTTGACAACGCGGCCTCCGGGCTGAGCAGTGATGGCTTGGCAATCACCCTGGCCAAAGTCGGCAATGACGTGGTCGGCAGCACCGCTAATGGCGAGGTGTTCCGCATCAGCGTGAATGGCAGCGGCACAGTGACCCTGACCCAGTACGCGGAAATTGACCATCTGCCGGAGAGTCTGAACACCAGCAATGACAACGCCAACATCGCGCTGGCCGATGGCAAGGTCTCACTGAGCGCCACGGCAACGGTGACCGACGGCGACAACGATCAGGCAACTACCCAGGTCCGTGTGGATCTGGGCGGCAACATCAGCTTCGACGATGACCTGCCGAGCGTTACCGCAGGCGTGGTGGCGGACAGCCAGATCAGCCTGACTACGCAAGATGCACAGACCATCGGTGCGGCTTTCGATACCGCCAGTGCCAACTTTGCCACGGCCATGCTGGCCGCCGTGACGCCGGTTTACGGTGCGGACGGTGCGGGTAATACGCAACTGGGCGGCTACACGCTGAGCGTTGACAACGCGGCCTCCGGGCTGAGCAGTGATGGCTTGGCAATCACCCTGGCCAAAGTCGGCAATGACGTGGTCGGCAGCACCGCTAATGGCGAGGTGTTCCGCATCAGCGTGAATGCCAGCGGCACGGTGACCCTGACCCAGTACGCGGAAATTGACCATCTGCCGGAGAGTCTGAACACCACCAATGACAACGCCAACATCGCGCTGGCCGATGGCAAGGTCTCACTGAGCGCCACGGCAACGGTGACCGACGGCGACAATGATCAGGCAACCACCCAGGTCCGTGTGGATCTGGGCGGCAACATCAGCTTCGACGATGACCTGCCGAGTGTCGGGCCGAATGTTTCTGTGCAACTGGATGATGATGCTTTGTCAGGTGGTATCCCGGGCGGTATCGGGGATGATGCAAACGCCGTCAACGTCAGCGGTACGCTGGCGCACTCATTTGGCGCTGATGGTGCCGGTTCGATCGAGTGGCTTACTACCGGTAATCCTGCCGGCTTCACCTACGTCAGCTCGGGTGATGATCTGTTGATTCAACAGGGCGGCACCACGGTGGTTACCGTTACCCTGAATACAGCCACCGGCGCTTATAGCGTCACGCAGAATGCAGTGATCAATCACCCCTTGGGTCTTGATGAAAACAATGTGTCCTTTGATCTGGCTTATCGGGTTATTGATGGTGATAACGACACCGCTACCGGCAAGCTGACCATCAACGTTGATGATGATACGCCGCAGGCTTTCCCGGACTCAGGCTCGGTAACCGAGGCTGCGGGCAAGAACATCAATGCGGCTTTTGTGCTGGATTCCAGCGGCAGCATCAGCAACTCCGAGTTCGCCACCATGATGGCTGCCGTGAAGTCGGCAGGACAGGCGCTGTTCAATGGCAATGACGGTGATGTGAAGGTCACTATAGTGGCGTTCTCTTCCGACTCAGTGTCTTATCCAGCGGTAACCACGCTGGCAGCCTTCAATGCGCTAGTTGACAACATTGCAGCCAACCGGCCATTTAACGGCCAGACTGACTTTACCGACGCGATTCAGGAAACCATGCTGGCCTATACGCCGATTGCCGGTTCGAGCAATCAGGTGTTCTTTATCAGTGACGGTAATCCGAACCAGCAAACCGGTACGGGGGGTAATTCGCTGACGGATACCACGGCAAGCGACTGGAACAACTTTGTCGACAGCAACGCGATCAATGTCACCACTATCGGTGTAGGCAATGGTATTGATGAGGACCGGCTGCAGGATGTCGATCTGGATGGCAGTGGCTCACCAATAGTAGTGTCCGGTTTCAATGCTCTAGTTGCTGCGCTACTCGATGCAGTATCTCCACCGGTTGTACCGATTGAGGGCAATGTGCTGAGCAATGATGCTTCAGGAGCCGATGCGCCACTGTCATTCGTCGGCTGGAGTGCGGGCAATGCGGCGGCAATCGCTGATCTGTCCCAGTACGGCACGCTGGTTCTGGATGCCAACGGGCACTACAAGTTCACCCTGAACAACGATGCAGCGGCTACCCAGGCACTGGATGATGGCGATACGGTGGTCAAGGTATTGCATTACACCGCTCAGGATGCCGATGGCGATCCAACCAGCAGCACCCTGACCATCACTATCAATGGCAGCAACGACTCGCCGATTGCCCGTGGCGACAGCAACTGGGCGCAGGAGGATGTCAGCAATGCCAGTGGCAACGTACTGCAGAATCAGGCTCACAATGGTGCGCCGGACAATGCATTGCGCGCTGATGTTGCCGATACCGATGTCGATGACAGCCTTACCGTTACCGGTGTAACCGGTGGCAATGCCTATGGCACCCTGACGCTTGGTGCCAATGGCGATTACACCTATGCACTCAATAACAACAACCCGACGGTGCAGGCCCTGAACGATGGCGACACGCTGACCGAGGTTTACACCTACACCGTGACTGACGGAGACGTATCGCGCACGGCGTCATTGACCATCACCATCTTCGGTGGAGATGAGAATGCGCTGGTGGTGGGCGAGAATGTCAGCGACACGTCGGACCAGACAGTCGATCACCGGGTCGATACTTCGCGCTACGGGCCAGATGGAGCCATCGAAGGCAGTAGTGGCAATGATGTTTTGATCGGCGATGTGGGTGGCGGTAAAGGGCCTGTGATTAATCCGGCCAAGGATTACAACATTGCGCTGATCCTGGACAGTTCGGGAAGTATGACCAGCGATCCGGATGGTCCGGGAGGCTACTCCAGTCGGCTGGCTCTGTTGAAAGATTCCGTGCGCAGTTATCTGGACAAGCTGGACAGCCATACTGGGCAGATCAACATTGCGCTGATTTCCTTCGCAACCGGCTCTTCGTTGATGCTCAGCGGCACTCTGGCAGAGGTGCAGGCGCAACTCGATGCGCCGGGTAATCCGTTGAATGCCTTGTCAGCCAACGGCTCCACTAACTATGAGTCTGCACTGCAGACAACCAATAGCTGGTTTGCCGGTGTCGAAGGCAATGGTTATGAGAATGTTGCCTACTTCCTTACAGACGGAAATCCGACTTCACGCATTGGCAATACCAGTACTGGCAATTCCGTAGACTACCTGGATGTGGTCAACGCTCTGGATGATTTCAACACCTTGAGCGCTAGAGCGGAAGTGCATGCTATTGGTATCGGCTCGGGCATCAACGAAAACATCTTGCGCTACTTCGATGACACTGCGCAGCTTGCCGGCAACGTAACTACCAGTGTGGGGGGCAGCAATGTCACAGCTCCAGTGGGAGAGCCGCAGATAGTGCTTACCCCCGATGAGCTCAATGCAGCGCTTGACCCTGGAAGCACGACGCCTGGTTCATTGAGTCCGTTGGGCAATGATCATCTGATCGGTGGTGCAGGTGATGATCTGATATTTGGTGATGCCCTCAACACCAGCTTGATTGCTGGTCTTGAATCGGTTCCGCCGGGTTATCAAGCGTTGGTCGATCATCTGCAGGCCGGCAATGGCGGTGTTGCACCGACTCAGGCGCAGATAGTCGAATTCATTACGACGCATGCCGAGCAACTGGGCGCTTCGGTACCCAACTCCGGTGGCAATGACACGCTGGAGGGGGGAGCTGGCAATGACGTTCTGTTCGGTCAAGGAGGCAACGACAGGCTGATCGGTGGAGCCGGTGACGACTTGCTGGTCGGTGGCGGCGGCAACGACACCTTTGTCTGGCAAGCCGGAGAGACTGGAAACGATACGGTGCAGGATTTCCATCGGGTAGCCGGAGATAACGATGTGCTGGATTTGTCGCAGCTGTTGTCGGGTCTGGATCTTGGCTCCATGGGTAGCAATGATGCAATTGCCACCTTCCTGACCAGTCCGGCCAATTCCTACCTGAGCGTCAACACCGTAGGTACGAACAGCCTGACTGTCGATGTGGGCGCGGGCAGCCAGTCGATTCAGCTCGAAGGCGTGGATCTTGCCGGCGCGTACGGTGGTGGTGGCAGCAGCGAGTTCGATATCGTTCGCAACATGCTGGAGGACGGTTCACTCAAGGTGGTCTTAAGCTAGTAATGTAAAAAACCACCACCTGCTAGGGTGGTGGTTTTTTATGCCTGAGGATTGTTATTGGTGGTTCAAGGCAATGTGGTTTCACAGCTTGGCACAGCAAATGCGGTACCGAAGTCAATCTGTGGGAGTGGCGCCCTAGCTGCGATAAAGACCGCAAAGTATCTCATGCACAAAACTCGGGCCGAGGTGGCCCTCCTGCATGAAGTGCAGACACCTGACAGAGGCTCTTAGGCAGGTACATTCAAAGGCGGGTGTAGGGAGAAGGTCGAGCCTGTGCCAACTTCAGGCTGCACCTCGATACGCCCTGGTGTTTCTCGACGATCAATCTGACGATATCCAGTCGATACACCCTAGACTTCACCAGCTGCTTTGGTTTGTGTGCCCTGCGTTATTCAGGAGCAGCACCTATCCTTTCCACGGAGCGGGCGCTCCAATCAGGCTTCCCATGGCTCCCGCTAACCCCATCTCCTCAAGCACAGCAAGCTCCTCCGCAGTCTCCACCATTTCGGCAATCAATGGCATGTCTATGCTGTTGGTTGCCCGGTAAATGGCTTCGATAAAGGCTCGCTTGTCGGCTTCCTGGTCGATGGCACGAATGTAACTACCATCGACTTTGAGATAGGCCAGGCCAAGATAGGTCAGGTTGCTGATCAGGTTGAAGTCGCCGCCAAAGTGTTGCAGCCCCAGCTTGTAGCCGGCTGCGCGAACGCTCTGGCTGAGTTGCTCCAGTTGCGCTGGCGGCGGCAGGGCGCGCTCATCCAGTTCGAGGGTAAGTAGCGGTTTTTTCTGTGGATGGTTGCGCAGGATTTGCAGCACTCTGGCCTGGCTTTCGGCATCGCGCAGGGTTTGTCCGGAAAGGCTCAAAGCCAGTGGCTGCGGATGTGTGGCCAGGTGCTTGATGCAGTTTTCCAGCATCGCAATATCCAGCCGGGCTGACCAGCCAAGGCGCTCGATCCAGGGCAGGAACTGGCCGGCAGCGATGGCTTCGCCCTGCGGGTCGATTAGCCGCGCGAGGACTTTGTGATGGAGCAGCTTGCCGTCGTTGGCGCACTCCGTGACCGGCTGAAAGTACAGCTTGAGTTTGTT
The DNA here is from genome assembly GCF_900105995.1 of Pseudomonas pohangensis. NCBI lineage: Bacteria > Pseudomonadati > Pseudomonadota > Gammaproteobacteria > Pseudomonadales > Pseudomonadaceae > Pseudomonas > Pseudomonas pohangensis. Next base: position 1,465,374 of record NZ_LT629785.1, read on the forward strand.
CTGCTTCAGCGCGTCATCGATCCAGCCACGCCAGTCCTGGGCATTGGCATCAACCCGGGCAGCGCTGTCATCCAGACGCGCCCAGGTTGTGCCAGGGGTGCCCTGGGCCTGGGCGAGGGCCTGGTCAGCCCGATCCAGCACGGCTTTGGCCTGATCACCGGGATTGAAAGCCCCGATGCCGATATATGCCAGTGGCGACATGCGGCTTTCCCTGGCCAGTGCGAGGTTTTCCAGGGTGTTGACCAGTTCCACAGCCAGCTGGTCGGCATCCTCCGCGGTCAGGCCGGGCGCGACTATGGTGAATTCACCGGCCCGACTGCGCGAGCCCAGCCATTCGAAGCGATGGGGTTTTGTCAGGTACTGCTTGATGACCGTGGCGATATTCCTGATCAGTTCATCGGTCTTGGCGCCGCCCAGTGTCTGGTTGAGCCCGGCAAGGTCGGCCAGACGCAGGAACAGCAGATAGCCGGCAGCATTATGTTCGCTATCCATCAACTGTTCGCTCAGACGGATATCCAGCAGGCGGTGGTTGGCCAGCCCGGTAAGCCGATCCTGATAGGCCTCCACGCGGAGTTTTTCGCTGCGTGCTGTTTCTTCGGCAAATAGCGCCTTGAGTTTTTCCACCATCAGGTTCATGGCCTGTACCACACGGCGCAGTTCCGGCGTTTTGGGCACTTTTTGCGCCGAAAGAAATTCGCGGCGGCTGATGGCTTCAGCCTGATCGACCATGTTGTCCAGCGGCCGCAACTGGGTGCGCAGCAACCAGCCACCAAGCAGGGCGCTGAATATGCCGACCAGCAACAACCACATCAGACTGGCCCGACTGCTGTCCCACAGCTTGGCCAGCAGAAATTGCGGGTCGCTGAGGACCTCTACCCGGGCGGCCTGCTCCCAGCCGCGCATGAGCAGGGCATCACCCCATTCTGGCTGCAGATTGACCACGCGGATGAACCAGTCCGGTACTTGCTGTTCCTTGTCGAGGCCGTCGGACTGGCGTTCGACGATGATCGATTCGTCGGCGATATTGACTACGCGGATGGTCTGGAAATAGCCGCTGTCGAAGATCGAGCTGACCATCAGTTCGATCATGGCCGGGTCATCGACATGCGGACTCATGGACAGGCCCAGTGCAGTGGCGGCGTCCTGTGCATGCGAGCGCAACTGGCTGAGAGCTTGCTCGCGGGAACTCTCGACACCGGTAATGAAGCTGCCGGTGAAAGCAATCACGATGAGCAGGCAAATTGCCAGAAACAGCTGTTTGAGCAGTGACATAGTTCTCTCCTAACCATCGCCTACGGCGAAGCCTTCAGCACGCATTTTCTTGAGCACATCCTGCCAGCGCGACAGCCGCTTGCTGTCGCCGCTTTTCTTGCCCGGAAGGTAAAGGCCTTCGGCATTGAAGGCGTAGACCGGCAACAGATCGCGGCGCTGTGAGGCAGGCCGGATATCGGCAATCAGGTTGTCCAGCACCAGGGGGTCGGCTGTGGGGGTGGCGTAGTAAGTCAGCACCATGTGCGCCTGGTTGTAGGCGAGTGCCTTGACGTAAGTGATGCGCAACTGCGAGCTGGGTATGCCCAGGCGGCGCAAGGTGAAGTATTTGGCGATGGAATAATCTTCGCAGTCGGCGGCGCCCTTGATGGTGGCTTCAACCGGTGTGGCCCAGTAATCGTCCTGCTGCCAGTTGCTCAGATCATCGACAAAGCGGTACTGGCGGTTGAAGAAGTTGTTTACCGCTTCGAGCTTTTGCTGGTCATCAAGGCCTTCCGTCTGTTTGATCAGTTCTTCCCAGCCAAGGATCTTGTCGCGGGTGAGGATGTCCAGCGTGCCGTACTTCATTTCTGCATTCTTCAGGACCAGCTGGAAGTCCCAATCGTTGTAGTCGGCCCACAGGCTGCTGATGCCGGCCAGCAATGTCAGGAGTATTGCCAGAACCGCTGGCAACCGGCCTTTGTGCCAGAGAGCATGCACATCTGCTGTGGTGCGCTTACGCCACATCAGGACTCTCCGGTGGGGGGCTGGCATGCATGCGACTGGGCGGCTCGCTGAACGGTGGGAATTCGGGGTGAACAACATCGCCGGCGCACCGGCACGCACTCAGATTAGCGGAAAAACGGGCGTTTCGCGGCACCCATGAAAAAGGGCCGCATATGCGGCCCTGGGGGATATCCGGGGTTTGCCCGGATGTCAGTGATGACGTGGCTTGAGCAGCGCCGGTTTTTCATCCGGTGAATTGAACAGCAGGAACATGGCGGTCAACAGCTCGGGAATCTGCTCGATCATGCTGTCGGTCAGATCGCGGTCGCTGGCAATGTCGGCAAACTCGGGTTGGTCGTCGAACAGTCCGGAGCCGACCATGATCGGCAACAGCAGCTCACTGACTTCGTCTTCGGCATTCTCGAACCAGATGCTCTCGCGCAGAAACACACCTTCCATGAAGCCGATACACCAGCCGCGCAGTTCGGAATCATCCGGATCATCGCCAAGATCCAGATCACAGGGGATTTCCGGCTCTTCATCTCCGGCCATGTGGCGGGCAATGTGCTCCTTCAGTTGCTGCAGGGTGGCTTCAATATCTTCGCGCTCTGCATCACTGCGATAGTGCGGCGGCTCGGCAAACAGGGCGTCGATCCACTCCCGTGAAGGCACCTGTTCAGGGCAAATCGACAAGGCTGTCAGATAGCCATGGGTGGCCATGTAGTCCAGGGCTTCCTCATGCAGGTCGTCAGCATCGAGAAAGCCTTGCAGGCGGGTCAACTGTTCGGCAAACGACATTGTAGGGCTACCTTGATGGGATGAACTGTACGGATTCTATCCCTCCAGACCGGCAAAAGCACGGCGCAAGGGCTTGATTGTGCGGGGTTATTGATCTGGATCGGGATATTGCGGCCTCTCTGTTACGCCTTGATGGCTGGCAATTCGCCGTCCACTCATCCATTGCCCGGGGTCGCCGCTTGAGAAAAAACTCTCCGGACAGCTAGAATAGCCGTCAAAGCGCCGATTTAGACAGCTACTTGCGGGGCGCCGGGAATCTTTCACCGATTCCGAAATACCGCTAAAGCGCTGGTTCGGTGTCGCAGTTCACCGCTATCCAGTGGGACTGACGAGCCGGAGACCTTCCCGATGATTTGCCCTCAACCCCTATGCCGCCTGGCACCCATCACTACCGGGATGAACTCGGGCAACCCGCGCATTCTGTTGTGCGCGAAACAGGCATCCGGCCTGGTGCGCTATATGGAAGGCTGGTCGCTGGATACCCGCCGTCGGCAGTTGCGGATCGAGAGTCTCGATCAGCCGGAATTGCTTGCCGGCATGCTCAGTGACAGCTTCGATCTGGCGGTGGTTCAGGCGGTGCCTGCGGTCGAACTGGATGGTCTGGTGCATGAGTTGGTGCGCGTGGCCAGGCAAGGCTTGATTACCCGGCCCCGCAAGTCGCTCTGAGCCCCGCTGGTAGCCAGGACTCAGCGGTATTCGATGGCCACCAGATACCAGCATTTTTCGCCGGTGGGTGTCTGTACGCGGATTTCCGCGTCGAGCAGCTTGCCGAGCAGGGCCCGGGCCAGCGGTGAATCGATGCTGATCAGCCCCTGTTTCAGATCCAGCTCATCCGGGCCGACAATGCGGTAGAGCTGCTGCTCGCCAGCTTCGTCTTCCAGCGTCACCCAGGCACCGAAATACACCTTGTTGGCATCCGAAGGAGGCTGATCGACGACCTTGAGGTTTTCCAGGCGTTTGCTGAGAAAGCGCACGCGGCTGTCTATCTCGCGCAGCATTTTCTTGCCGTAGGTGTACTCGGCGTTCTCCGAACGATCACCCTGAGCCGCCGCCTCACTAACCGAGCGGGTGACCTGTGGCCGGCGCACATGCCAGAGTTCATGCAGCTCGGCACGCAGGCGGGCTTCACCTTCCGGCGTGATCAAGGCAGTGCCGGCTGTGCGTGGCGGGCGATAACGGCTCATTCTCGAGGCTCCTGATCAGGCTTCGCGCAACACGGTGATCGGGCTGACATTAAGCGAGCGGCGCGTACCGGCGACCCCCGCGCTGCCGACCAGCAATGCACCGATTAGCGGCAGCAGCAACAGCCAGGGGTGCGGATGCCAGATCAGGTCGAAGGCGTAGCTGTAGAGCAGGGCGCTGATCAGTTCGCAACCGACTGCCGCCAGCAGGCCACTGGCTGCACCCAGCAGGCCGAACTCGGTCCAGCGGGCGCGCTTGAGCAGGCGCCGCTCGGCACCCAGTGTGCGGAGCAGGGCGCCCTGGTGGATGCGTTCATCCAGCGTCGACTGCAGGCCGGCGAACAGCACGCTGAGGCCGGCGGCCAGGACAAAGAGCAGCACGAACTCCACGGCCAGGGTGACTTGCGCCAGGATGCTGCGCAGTTGCGTCAGGATGGCATCAACCTGCAACAGGGTGACGGCCGGGAAGCTTCGCGACAGCGCGACCAGTTCGCGCTCGCTTTTCGCTGGAAGATAAAAACTGGTCAGGTAGGTGGTCGGCATCCCGGACAGGCTGCCGGGGGAAAATATCATGTAGAAGTTCGGTTTGAGATTGCCCCAGTCCACTTCGCGCAGGCTGCTGATACGCGCCTCAAGGGACTGGCCGCCGATACTGAAGGTCAGGCGGTCACCGACCTCAACCTGCAGGTTTTTGGCGAGTTTGGATTCGACCGAAACCTCCGGCAGGGCGTCTGCGGGAGTGTTCACTGACCACCACTGGCCGGCAACCAGGCGGTTGTCACTGGGCATCTCGGCAGCCCAGGTCAGGCTCAGATCGCGCTGGGTTGCGCGCTCGCCGGAGGATTCCTTGCTCACCAGTTTCTTCACCGGCTCGCCATTGATCCTGATCAGGCGTCCCTGAATCATCGGATACAGCGGCTCAGGGGTTGCAGCCAGTTTTTCCAGTTGTGCGGTAAAGGCATCCTTGTCGGCTGGCAGCACGTTCATGGCGAAGTAATTGGGTGCGTTTTCCGGTAACTGCTTCTGCCAAGTATCCAGCAATTCGCCGCGCAGCAGGGCGATCAAGGCCATGCACAACAGAATCAGACCGAAGGCCAGTGCCTGGCCGGCAGCATTCAGCGGGTGGCGCAGCAGTTGCCCCAGACCCAGGCGCCATGCCAGCGACGCGTTCTTCAGCAGCCGGCGCAAGGCCCGCAGGGACATCAGCAGCAGGCCGCCGAGCAGCAAGGCGGCCAGCAGACCGCCACCGAGCAGGCTGAGAGTCAGTTGCAGGTCGAGACTCAGGCGCCACATGATCACGCCGAGCGCCAGCAGCGCCGCACCGTAGACCAACCAGCCACTGGCCGGCAGCGGCAACAGATCACGCTGCAGGACCCGCAGTGGTGGCACCCGTCCCAGGGCCGCCAGTGGCGGCAGGGCGAAGCCGGTCAGCGCCACCAGGCCGGTGGCAATCCCGGCCAGCATGGGCCACAAGCCGCCGCTGGGAATTTCCTGGGGTAGCAAGGTTCCCAGCATCTGGAACAGCCCCAGCTGTGCCAGCCAGCCGAGCAGGGCGCCAACCAGACAGGCGAACAGGCCGAGCAGGGCCAGTTGCAGGCTGAACAGCTGCATGACTTCATGGCGGCTCATGCCCATGCAGCGCAGCAGGGCACTTGAGTCGAAGCGGCGCTGTGCATAGCGGCTGGCTGACAGGGCAACGGCGACACCTGCCAGCAGAATGGCCGCGAGGCTGGCCAGGTTCAGATAGCGTTCGGCGCGGCCGAGCGCACCGCCAACCTGCTGGTTGCCATCCTGCGCTCCCAGCAGTCTCTGGCTGGGTGTCATGCCTGGTTTGATCTGCTGGCGGTAAGCCGCGATTTGTTCCGCTGTGCCGCGCCAGAGTTCGCTGTACTTGACCCGGCTGCCGGGCTGCACCACGCCGGTAGCGGGCAGGTCGGCCAGGTTCATCAGCAGGCGCGGAGTCAGGCTGTAGAAGTCGCCGGCCCGGTCGGGCTCATAGGTGAGTACGCGAGTCAGGCGCAGGACTTTCTGGCCTACCTCCACCGGGTCGCCAATGCGCAGATCCAGCGCCGTCAGCAGGCGGCTTTCAACCCAGGCTTCGCCGGGCTGTGGCCCCCCGCCGGCGCGCTCCTGCCCGTAGGGGGCTTCAGCACTTTTCAGTTCGCCGCGCAGCGGGTATGCCGCGTCTGCGGCCTTGACGCTGCTTAGCTGGATGCCCTTGTCGGTGGCAATGACGCTGGAGAACTCGACCAGCTGAGCATGCTGCATGCCCAGCTGCTTGCCGCTTTCGATCTGTTCCGCGGTGGCCGGTGCGGAGCCGTTGAGCAGCAGGTCGGCACCGAGAAATTCACTGGCACGCAGCAGCATGGCGCCATTCAGGCGGGCGCCGAAGTAACCGATGGCAGTACTCGCAGCCACCGCCACCAGCAGTGCAAAGAACAGTACGCGCAGCTCGCCGGCACGGGAGTCGCGGCGCAGCTGGCGAATGGCCAGTGGCAGCAGGCGGCGTATGGATAGCTTGTTCATCAGAGCGCCGGCGCAACCAGCTGGCCGCCCTCCAGGCGAATCTGCCGCGCACAGCGTGCAGCCAGACGGGCATCGTGGGTAACCAGCACCAGTGTGGTGCCGCGCTCCTGATTGAGCTGGAACAGCAGGTCGCTGATGCGTTCGCCGGTGTGGCTGTCGAGGTTGCCCGTCGGTTCATCGGCAAACAGTACGTCGGGATCGGCCGCAAAGGCGCGGGCAATGGCCACCCGCTGCTGCTCGCCGCCGGAAAGCTGGCGCGGGTAGTGGCTCAGTCGCTGACCGAGGCCGACCCGCTCCAGCAGCTCGCGGGCGCGCTTGCCGGCATCCTCACGTCCTTCCAGCTCCAGCGGCAGCATGACGTTTTCCAGGGCATTGAGGCTGTCCAGCAGTTGAAAGGACTGGAACACGAAGCCGACATGCTCGGCGCGCACCCGGGCGCGCTGGTCTTCGTCGAGCTGGTTGAGATGGTGGCCGGCCAGGCTGATTTCACCACTGCTCGGCAGATCAAGGCCGGCCAGCAGGCCGAGCAAGGTGGATTTGCCTGATCCGGAGCTGCCAACAATTGCCAGGCTCGCGCCGCGCGCAAGCTCGAAATCGATTTGTTCCAGGATGGTCAGTTCGCCTTCCGCACTGGGAACCACTTTGCTAAGGTGCTGCACGTTCAGAATGCTGGCGTTCATGGAGAGTCCGATGCGAGTTTGGTTGTTGGCCCGTTGCCTGGTGCTGTTGCTGCTGGCGCCACCGGCACTGGGCAGTACGCTACTGGTGGTCGGCGATAGTATCAGCGCCGGTTTTGGCCTGGATACACAGCAAGGCTGGGTCGACCTGCTTGGCGAGCGCCTGAAACAGCAGGGTTCGGACCTTGAAGTGGTGAATGCATCGATCAGTGGTGATACCAGTGCAGGAGGCCTGGCGCGCCTGCCGGCGCTGCTTGCAGAGCATCGGCCGGCGCTGGTGATCATCGAACTGGGCGGCAATGACGGGCTGCGGGGACAGCCGCCAGAGCAATTGCAACAAAACCTTGCAGCAATGATTGCCGACTCGCGCCAGCAGGGTGCAAAGGTATTGCTGTTGGGCATGCAGTTGCCGCCCAATTACGGGGCGCGCTATACCAAGGCGTTTGCCCGGGTGTACAGCGATCTTGCTGCGTCTGCGGATGTTCCGCTGGTGGATTTCTTTCTGCAGGGCGTCGGCGGGCAGCCGCAGCTGATGCAGGCCGATGGCATTCATCCGAACGCCAAGGCTCAGCCGCAGTTGCTGGAGAATGTCTGGCCAACGCTGGAGCCTATGCTGTGAGGCTTTTCCGGGCATTTTCTTTCAGCTAAGGTGGCGGGCCTTTCTGGAGTCACGAATGCCGCGTCCCGCCTGGTCCCTGCATGCCTATCTGTTTATCGAGCCGGACGAGCAGCTGGACCTGTTTGCTTGCCGTGAAGTACGGGTGCATCTGTTGCCGCGTCAACTGGAGCTTGGACAGTACGCGGATCGTACACTGTGTGGCGGGCTGTTGCCTGCCAGGCCCAGATTGTTGCCGCTGGGTCGTACCCAGTTGAAAGACAAGCGCTTGTGCCTTGAGTGCCTGAAAGTTATGCAACTTCAGCAACAGGGTGCTTAGCCTTATCTCACCCACACACATACATTCATACACACGGATTCCTGTCGGTAGCCGTCTACGTGTACAATTCTTGACCATTTTTTAGTGTCATCTCGCAAAGGATTTTCCGGATGTTTTGCCGCGCCTCTGTCGTCGCCCGCCTGGTTTCACCAGCCTTCCTGCTTATTGCGGGGCAGGCTGCTGCATTGAGTTTTCCCTTGCCGCCACCCGGTGAAGACGTCGTCGGTGAAGTTCGGGTAATCCAGGCCAAATATGAAGATACCTTTGCCGATATAGCCAAGGCCAATGACATGGGTTATCTGGAGATGGTAGCGGCCAACCCGGGCGTCGATCCATGGCTGCCGGGAGAAGGCAGGAACATTGTTCTGCCAACCCGCTACATCCTGCCGCCGGGGCCGCGTGAGGGTATCGTCATCAATCTGGCCGAGTACCGCATGTACTACTACCCCAAGGGCGAGAACGTGGTTTACACCTATCCGCTGGGTATTGGCCGTGAAGGCTGGGGCTCGCCGGTGACGAATACATCCATCATCGACAAGATTCCGAATCCGGCCTGGTATCCACCCAAGTCGATCCTTGAAGAACATGCCGCAGAGGGCAATCCGTTGCCGAAAGTGGTTCCTCCCGGCCCGGATAATCCACTGGGGCCGTTCAAGTTCAGGCTGGGCACACCGGGTTACCTGATTCATGGATCGAACAAGAAGTTCGGTATCGGCATGCGTGTCAGTCACGGCTGCTTCCGCATGCTCAATGACAATGTGCTCGAACTGGCCAAAATGGCACCTGTCGGGACCAAAGTGAGAATCTTCAGCGAACCCTACAAGTTCGGTGTGTCACAGGGGCAGTTGTTTCTCGAAGCGCATACGCCGCTGGATGATCATGGTGAACCGTCGGTAGTTGATAAGCACACGGCTGTACTTACGGCACTGCACAACAATGAGCAGATCACCGCCGGCTATCAGCTTGACTGGAATGTAATCAGGGAAGTTGTAGCCGGTGAAGACGGGATGCCGGCCGAGGTTTCAGTTCCAGTCAGCAACGTGGCCAGCACTGAAGCAGAAATGCCTTTCTGATTAGTGCTTCCGGTGCCGGCGCAGATGTTGCGTCGGTATTTTCGGGAAAACGCAGGCAATAAAAAAGCCGACCCGTTTCCGGGTCGGCTTTGGAAGATCAAGCCTTGTGGGCTATTACTTCTTGCTGGCTTTTTCCAGCATACGCATAGCGCGCTCGTTGGCTTCGTCAGCAGTCATCTGAGCTTTCTGGGCAGCAGCGACAGCTTCGTCAGCTTTACGATAGGCTTCATCAGCACGAGCCTGAGCACGGGCAGTAGCGTCTTCGTTAGCAGTCAGACGAGCTTCGATTTCTTTGGTGTTGCTGCAACCAGCAGCCAGCAGAGCAGCCAGAGCAACAGCGGAGATTTTCAGTGCGGTAGTCATAGGTTTCCCCTCGAGTGGACTTTCCATAAAGCAATTCCTCGAAACGAGAAATTAGCGGCGTACATATTACCGCTTCACATCAATAAGTAAACGTAGCCAGATCATTTTGAAGAACTTTTTTTCATAAAAACTAGCGGTTTGGCAGTCTTGCTTGCTGCATGCGGTTAAAAAGCGAACAAACTTGTATAGTCTGGAACTTAAGAGAGTTGCAATTGCCCAACGAACTAAGGCATCAGGTGCAACAACGTGGGGGTTGAACAACCCTGTGTGTAAAGGCTCAGGAGGAATGTATGACAGACTCGTTGCCGGTGATGCACGACAAGTCCGGACTGCAGTTTGAAGTACAGCTGGACGGGCATCGTGCTTACTTGTCCTACATGGATCTTGGCAAGCAGACTCTGGACTTCTACCGTACTTTTGTTCCGACAGGTCTGCGTGGCAAGGGTGTGGCGGCAGCGCTTACCCAGGCGGCGCTGAATTACGCCGACGCTGAAGGCTATACAGTGATTGCCTCCTGCTCTTACGTGGAACGCTATATGGAACGTGCCGAGCGCAACAGTAATAGAAAAAACTGATATCCATCGCTGACGATTTGTTCTGTGCCTGTCCGCCAGGGCAGGGCTTTGGTCTGCTGCAACCGCAATGGTTGCCAGGGGCAGTCTGATTGCGCTCCGGCGCATAACCTCCGAATAACCCGCCACCTTTTATGTCACTGCTACCAGTTACCTTCTGGCGATTTCTGTCCGGATTATCCGCAGGAGTCATGCAGGTTGGCTTGCCTGGCATTGTGTGGTTACAACCTGTCGGCAATGCGCGCTTTAGAGGCTCAGGCTGGCGTGTATAATGCCCCGCCGCCCGCCAAGGCAGCTTTCTGATTGTGTCGGCGCAGGCGAAGTTTGAACCACTCAGGTATGCATTTGATGACCCAGCCCTTTCTGGAAAGCAGCGGCCTCGCTTGTGAGCGGGATGGTCGTCTGCTGTTCGAGGGGTTGGCATTGCGCGTACAGGCCGGGGACATGCTGCAGGTCAGCGGTCCCAATGGCAGCGGCAAGTCCAGCCTGCTGCGGTTGCTGTCCGGCTTGATGCAGCCGGTGGCCGGTGAAGTGCGTCTGGCAGGCAAGACCCTGGTTGAGCAGCGTTCGGAACTGGCGCGCAATCTGTTGTGGCTTGGCCATGCGGCCGGTATCAAGGGCTTGCTGACTGCCGAAGAAAATCTGGCCTGGCTGTGTGCCTTGCACCGCCCGGCGACAGCTGCGGCCATTGCAGCAGCGCTTGGCGCCGTCGGCTTGCGCGGATTTGAAGATGTTCCCTGTCATACCCTCTCGGCCGGGCAGCAACGCCGTGTAGCGCTGGCGCGCCTGTATCTGGATGCGCCGCCGTTATGGATTCTGGATGAGCCTTTTACCGCGCTGGACAAGCAGGGCGTGGCGCAGCTGGAACTGCACTTGTGCCAGCATTGCGAGCAGGGCGGCATGGTTATCCTGACTACCCACCACCAGTTGGCCCGGCGTCCATCGCGCTACACGGAAATCGATCTGGGGCAGCTGGCCGCATGAGCAATGTATTTACCCAGTTGCTGGCCCGTGAAGCCCGTCTGCTGTTTCGTCGGCCGGCTGAACTGGCCAATCCGCTGGTTTTCTTTGCCATCGTCACGGCGCTGTTTCCTCTGGCAGTAGGTCCGGAAAGCCAGCTGTTGCAGACTCTTTCGCCCGGTTTGTTGTGGGTTGCCGCGCTGTTGGCGGTACTGCTGTCCCTGGATGGCCTGTTTCGCAGTGATTTCGAGGATGGCTCTCTGGAACAGTGGGTCCTTTCGCCGCATCCCTTGCCGGTTCTGGTGCTGGCCAAGGTTCTGGCACACTGGCTGTTTTCCGGATTGGCACTGGTGTTGCTGGCGCCGTTGCTGGCTTTGATGCTCGGTTTGCCGGTACGTTGTCTGCCGGTATTGTTGTTGTCGCTGTTGCTCGGTACGCCGGTGCTGAGTCTGCTGGGTGCCGTGGGTGCGGCGCTGACAGTGGGACTCAAGCGTGGCGGTCTGTTGCTGGCTTTGTTGATTCTGCCGTTGTATATCCCCGTGCTGATCCTTGGCAGTGGCGCCCTGCAGGCCTCGCTACAGGGGTTGCCGGCAGACGGCCAACTATTGTGGATGGCCAGTCTGGCGGTATTGACGGTCACCTTGTCACCCTTCGCCATTGCTGCCGGCCTGACCATCAGCGTGGGTGAATGAATAATTTAATGATTAGGCAGCACTGGCTAGCGCTGCAAAGACTGCGAGTTACCCGATGAACTGGACGTGGTTTCACAAGTGGGGGTCGCCCAAGTGGTTTTATGAGGTCAGCGGACGCTGGCTGAGCGCTTTTGCCTGGGCGGCCGCCTTGCTGCTGATCGCCGGACTGGTCTGGGGGCTGGCCTTCGCGCCGCCGGACTACCAGCAGGGCAACAGTTTTCGCATCATCTATATCCACGTGCCGGCAGCCATTCTGGCGCAGTCCTGCTATCTGATGCTGGCGGTTGCCGGCGCAGTCGGCTTGATCTGGAAGATGAAGCTGGCCGATGTGGCTCTGCAGCAGGCCGCGCCGATCGGCGCCTGGATGACCGTAATTGCCCTGGTGACCGGCTCCCTGTGGGGCAAGCCGACCTGGGGTACCTACTGGATCTGGGATGCGCGCCTGACCTCGATGCTGATTCTGCTGTTTCTCTACTTCGGGGTGATCGCCCTGGGCCAGGCCATCAGCAACCGTGACAGCGCAGCCAAGGCCTGCGCAGTGCTGGCGCTGGTCGGTGCGGTAAATATCCCGATCATCAAGTATTCGGTGGATTGGTGGAACACCCTGCACCAGCCGGCCACCTTCAAGATTACCGGCAAGGCCAGCATGGCCATGGAAATGTGGTTGCCGCTGCTGATCATGATCATCGGTTTCTACTGCTTTTTTGCTGCCGTACTGCTGCTGCGCATGCGTCTGGAAGTGCTGCGACGCGAATCGCGGGCCAGTTGGGTCAAGGCTGAAATCAAGCGACTGCTGGAGAGTAAACAGTGAGTTTTTCAACCTTCAGCGAGTTTCTTGCCATGGGTCATCATGGCCCCTATGTCTGGTCTGCCTACGGCATCAGCCTGCTGGTGCTGGCGCTCAATCTGTGGCTGCCGGTACTGGCCAGGCGCAATTACCTGCAAGACGAGGCGCGTCGTCTGCGTCGTGAGGAGCAAAAGTGAACCCGGTTCGTAAAAAGCGTTTGTACATTGTTCTGGCGATTGTCGCCGGAGTTGGCATAGCCGTGGCACTGGCGCTGTCTGCCCTGCGCGAGAACATCAACCTGTTTTACACGCCCACGCAGATTGCCAATGGTGAAGCCCCGCTGGATACGCGAATTCGCGCCGGTGGCATGGTCGCCGAGGGCTCGCTCAAGCGCACCGGGGATTCCCTGGATGTCGAGTTCGTGGTCACCGACTTCGTCAAAAACGTGACCATTCGTTATCGCGGCATCCTGCCCGATCTGTTCCGCGAGGGGCAGGGCATCGTTGCGTTGGGCAAGCTGAATAACGCTGGCGAACTGATCGCCGATGAAGTGCTGGCCAAGCATGACGAGAACTACATGCCGCCCGAAGTGACCAAGGCACTCAAGGACAGCGGCAATCTGCCGTCTGATCAATCCAAACCGGTGTCGGGAGAGTAACCATGCAGGCAGCCTTGCTGATTCCCGAACTGGGTCATCTGGCGATGATTCTGGCGCTGTGTCTGGCGCTGGTGCAGTCGACTTTGCCGATGGTCGGTGCCTGGCGTGGTGACCGTCTGTGGATGAGCCTGGCGGTGCCGGCGGCGCGTGGCCAGTTCTGCATGCTGTTGTTTGCTTTCGCCTGCCTGACCTGGGCGTTCCTCAACGATGATTTCTCGGTGGCCTATGTCGCCGGCAACTCCAACAGCGCCTTGCCCTGGTATTACAAATTCAGTGCCGTGTGGGGCGCCCATGAAGGTTCATTGTTGCTCTGGGCCCTGATTCTCGGCGGCTGGACCATGGCCGTGTCGATTTTTTCGCGGCAACTACCGGAAGTCATGCTGGCCCGGGTGCTGGCGGTGATGGGCATTATCAGCGTCGGCTTTCTGCTGTTCCTGATCGTTACCTCGAATCCGTTCGAGCGTCTGCTGCCGAATGCGCCCAGCGATGGCCGGGATCTCAATCCGCTGCTGCAGGACTTCGGCCTGATCGTGCACCCGCCGATGCTCTATATGGGCTATGTTGGTTTTTCGGTGGCCTTTGCCTTCGCCATTGCGGCACTGCTCGGCGGGCGGCTGGATGCGGCCTGGGCGCGCTGGTCGCGGCCGTGGACAATCATTGCCTGGGCCTTTCTCGGTATCGGCATCACCCTGGGTTCCTGGTGGGCTTACTACGAACTCGGCTGGGGCGGCTGGTGGTTCTGGGATCCGGTGGAAAATGCCTCCTTCATGCCCTGGCTGGTCGGTACGGCGCTGATCCACTCGCTGGCGGTGACGGAAAAGCGCGGCGTATTCAAAAGCTGGACGGTATTGCTGGCGATTGCCGCGTTCTCGTTGAGCCTGCTGGGTACCTTTCTGGTGCGCTCCGGCGTGTTGACCTCGGTGCATGCGTTTGCCGCCGACCCCGAGCGCGGCGTGTTTATCCTGATCTTCCTGCTGATGGTGGTAGGCAGTTCGCTGACCCTGTTTGCCGTGCGTGCACCGGTGGTGAAAAGCACCGTCGGCTTTACCCTGTGGTCACGCGAGACGCTGTTGCTGGCGAATAATCTGGTGCTGGTAGTGGCGGCCTCGATGATCTTGCTCGGCACGCTGTATCCGCTGGTGCTGGACGCCGTTAGCGGGGCCAAGATGTCGGTCGGGCCGCCGTACTTCAATGCGCTGTTCGTACCGCTGATGGCATTGCTGATGCTGGTGATGGCGATCGGCATGCTGGTGCGCTGGAAAGCCACGCCGCTTGACTGGCTGCTGGGTATGCTCAAGCCGGTGCTGATTGCCAGCATGCTGCTGGCCGGTGTGGCCTGGCTGCTGATGGGCGACTTCAACTGGGCGGTGCTGGCGGTATTCTTCCTCGCTGCCTGGGTGCTGCTGGCCGGTGTCCGCGACCTGCTCGACAAGACCCGGCACAAGGGCCTGCTGCGCGGCAGTCTGGGTCTGGGCCGCAGCTACTGGGCCATGCAACTGGCACATCTGGGGTTTGCCGTGTGTGCCATCGGCGTGGTGCTGGTGAGCAACTACAGTTCCGAGCGCGACTTGCGTCTGGCGCCGGGTGAAGCGCTGGAACTGGGTGGTTACAGCTTCATCTTCGAAGGTGCGAAACACCACGAAGGCCCCAATTACACCTCCGACAAAGCCACTATCCGGGTGTTGCAGGATGGTCAGCAGGTAGCGCTGCTGCATCCGGAAAAACGCCTGTACACCGTGCAGAACATGCCGATGACCGAGGCAGGGATTGATGCAGGCTTCACCCGTGATCTGTATGTGGCACTGGGCGAGCCGCTGGAAGACGGTGCCTGGGCCGTGCGCGTGCATATCAAGCCGTTCGTGCGCTGGCTGTGGCTGGGCGGTCTGATGATGGGGCTGGGTGGCGTACTGGCCGCCTCCGATCGACGTTACCGCACCAGGGTGCGCAGCTCGGTGCGTGAAGCGCTGGGCCTGACTGGAGCCAGGGCATGAAGCGCCTGTTAATGCTGTTGCCGTTGCTGGCCTTCGTCTTGCTGGCGGTTGTGTTGTATTCGGGGATCGGCAAAGACCCTTCCGAGCTGCCTTCGGCGCTGATCGGCAAACCGTTACCGGCCTTCAGCCTGCCATCGGTGGATAAGCCGCAAACTATGCTGACCCAGGCTGATTTCAAGGGTCCGGCGCTGGTGAATGTCTGGGCGACCTGGTGCATCTCCTGCAAGGTTGAGCATCCGGTACTCAATGCACTCAGCCAGCGTGGCGTAACCATCTACGGCATCAACTACAAAGACGAGCAGGTTGCCGCACAGAAGTGGCTGAAGGAATTCCACAATCCTTACCAGCTCGATGTGGATGATGCCCAGGGCTCGCTGGGGCTGGATCTGGGTGTGTATGGTGCTCCGGAAACCTTCATGATCGATGCTCAGGGTGTGATCCGCCACAAGTTCGTCGGCGTGATTGACGAGCGCGTCTGGCAGGAGCAGCTGGCACCACTGTACAACCAGCTGGTCGATGAGGGCGGACAATGAAGCGTCTGTTAAGCAGCGTTCTGCTGAGTCTGCTTCTGGTCGGTGTTGCTCATGCAGCCATTGATACCTACGAGTTCAAGGATGAAGCCGAACGCCAGCAATACCGCCAGCTGACCACCGAACTGCGCTGCCCCAAGTGCCAGAATCAGGATATTGCCGACTCCAACGCGCCGATTGCCGCGGATTTGCGCCGGGAAATTTTCCGCATGCTCGGCGAGGGCAAGGATAACCAGCAGATCGTCGATTTCATGGTGGCGCGCTACGGCGATTTTGTCCGTTACAAACCGGCATTGAATTCACGCACATGGCTGCTCTGGTTTGGTCCGGGCGTGCTGTTGCTCGGCGGTGCCCTGATTCTCGGCCTGATCGTGCTGCGCAAGCGCCGCACATCGACGGGCAGTGCCGGCAGCGGTCTGACCGCACAGGAACAGGCGCGTCTGGACGCACTGCTCAATCATGAACCACAGGACAGACAAGACTGATGCTCGATTTCTGGCTATCTGCCGGCCTGCTGCTGCTCGCCGCTCTGGCATTCATGCTGATTCCGCTGCTGCGTGGTCGACGCGCACAAGCCGTCGAGGATCGCACCGCATTGAACGTGGCCCTGTATCAGGAGCGACTGGCCGAACTGACCGCGCAACAGACTGCCGGCACCCTGAGTGCCGAACAGTTCGAAACCGGCAAGGCAGAAGCTGCCCGCGAACTGCTGGCAGATACCGAAGGCCGGGGAGCGCTGCACAGCAGCAATCTGGGCAAGGTCATTCCGCTGCTGGCTGCCCTGGCGGTGCCGGCACTGGGTTTCGGGCTCTATCTGCACTGGGGTGGCAGCCAGCAAGTGGAGCTGGCCCGGGCCTACGAAAGTACGCCGCGCACCCTTGAGGAAATGACCGAGCGCCTGGAACAAACCGTCAAGGTACAACCGGAGGCTGCCGAAGCCTGGTATTTCCTTGGCCGTGCCTATATGGCCCAGGAGCGCTATGCCGATGCGGCGGCCGCTTTCGGCAAAGCTGCCGATCTGGCCGATCGTCCGGCCGAAGTGCTCGGTCAGTTGGCGCAGGCGCAGTTCTTTGCCGGTAACCGGCAATGGACCCCGGAAATCCAGAGTCTGACCGACGAAGCCTTGCGCGCCGACCCGCAGGAAGGCACCAGCCTGGGCCTGTTGGGGATTGGCGCCTATGAAGCCGGTCGATATGCCGAAGCTATCGGCTACTGGCAGCGCCTGCTGGCGGGGCTGCCGGCCGATGATGCGGCACGGCAACCGATCGAGAGCGGTATCGAGCGGGCCAAGGCCAAGGTGCTTGAAGCCGGCGGCACGTTGCCGGCCGAGCCGGTAATGGCCAGCAATACGCCTGCCTTGAAGGTGCGCGTCGAACTGGCGCCGGCATTGCGTGACCAGGTGCAGCCTGGCGATAGCCTGTTCGTGTTTGCCAAGGCTGCCTCCGGCCCGCCCATGCCGCTGGCGGTCAAGCGCCTGACAGTGGCGGATCTGCCGGTGGAAGTAAGCCTGTCGGATGCCGATGCGATGATGCCGCAACTGAAGATATCCGGCTTTGCGCAAATCCAGCTGACAGCGCGGATTTCCCGTGCCGGTAATGCCACGGCAGGCGAGTGGATGGGCAAGGTACCGCCTGTGGCCAATGACGAAGCGGCTTTGCAGACGATTGTCATCGACAGCCCGGACGCTCACTGAGCCCTTGTCATGCTGATGCCGTGGAGTGCCGGCAGGGCGGGCTTCAGCCCGGCATTGAGCAGTTCAGAGCTGTATCGCTGGGCTTAAAGCCCACCCTGCGAGCCAAACCCGGAGCACTGGGCAGTGCCTGGTCAAACCGCCTCACTCCGGGGCGGTTATTTCAGCTTTGCTGGCATGCGGGTAGAGATTGGAACCACAACGGCAGCAGTAACTGGCTTCGGGTTGATGGCTGCTCTTGTTGCAGTTGGGGCACTCATGTTTGGTGCCATCCAGTCCTGCACCAAACTCCTGGCGCATGGCATTGGCCATTTCCGCAGTGAAAATACCCGTCGGTACGGCAATGATCGAGTAACCGGCGATCATTACCAGGCTGGCAATCGCCTGGCCAAGGGGTGTTTGCGGGGAAATGTCACCGTAACCCACCGTGGTCAGGGTGACGATGGCCCAGTAGATGCCCTTGGGTATGCTGGTGAAACCATGCTCCGGGCCTTCGACGACATACATGATGCCGCCGAAAATGATCACCAGAATCAGGATGCAGGAGAAGAACACGGTGATCTTCTTCTGGCTGCCACGCAGCGCCACCAGCAGGTAATTGGCCTGGGTCAGGTAGGGCGTCAGTTTGAGTATGCGGAATACCCGCAGGACCCGGATCACACGGACCAGAATCAGGTACTGGGCCGAGGCAAAGAACACTACGAGGATGCCCGGCAAGACGGCCAGCAGGTCGATCAGGCCATAAAAGCTGAAGGCATAACGCAAGGGTTTCGGCGAGCAATACAGGCGGGTCAGGTATTCAATGGCAAAAATGCCGGTGAACAGCCATTCGAGGTAATAAAACAGCAATTTATAGTCGTCGTGGATCTCCTGAATGCTGTCGAGCATCACCACCACCAGGCTGGCAATGATCACGATCAGCAGGCATTCATCAAAGATCCGCCCGGCACGCGTGGTGGTGCCGAAAATGACGGTATAGATTCGTTGTCGCAAGGACTGTTCGCTGTTCATGCCGGAGTTCCGCCTATTGCCTTGTGCACAACATAGCAGCCCGTCCGGCGCTCCGGTAAGCCGGCGCTCCGAGAATTTGCGGCAAGTTGCTGATCAACGGCAAAGCTGCCGGCAGAAAAGGCTGTGATAAACTCCGGCGCCGCCTCAAATCAATAAAACTAAGGGAAATCATGACGTTCAAGGCCGCGGACAGCCTGGCTGAGCAGATTGCCGGGGATATTGCCGGACGCATCATCCGTGGCCAGCTCAAGTCCGGTGAGCGGATTCGCGAACTGCATGTGGCGCAGACCCTGAATGTCAGTCGTGGCGCGGTGCGCGAGGCGTTGCTGATTCTCGAGCGGCAGCATCTGGTGGATATCCATGCCAACCGTGGGGCGCAGGTCAGCGAGCTGAGCGCAGAACATGTCAAAGGTCTGTTTGTGCTGCTGCTGGAGCTGTATGTACTGCTGGGTACGGCGGCGACTAACTGGAAAGTTGAAGCGGAGCTCGAACAATACCGCGCCATCCAGCGCGAACTGGCGGTGGCAGCCAAATTTCACGATGTCGGCAAGTTTGTCGTCCAGGGCGTCGAGCTGAGCAAGGCCGGCTACTACTTTGCCAATAACCCGTACCTGCAACAAATTCTCGACAATCTGACACCGGTGGTAAGCCGCATGCACTATCTGATACTTGATCGCCGGGCAGACGAAATGCAGTTCATCCATCAGCTGTTTCGCGGCTTGCAGGATGCACTGGAAATGCGGGACAGGAAGCGCATGCGCGATCTGCTGCAGCGTTATTGCGAACACAGTTGCCAACAGGTACTGGCGGCACTGGCCGGTCAGGGCGGAGCGGCACCATGCGCCTGAAATGTATCCGCCTGGCCGGCTTCAAGTCCTTCGTCGATCCGACCACCGTCAATTTTCCCAGCAACATGGCCGCCGTGGTCGGGCCCAACGGTTGCGGAAAATCGAACATCATCGACGCCGTACGCTGGGTAATGGGCGAGAGTTCGGCGAAGAACCTGCGCGGCGAATCGATGACCGATGTCATCTTCAACGGCTCGAACACCCGCAAGCCGGTGACTCAGGCCTCTATCGAGCTGATTTTCGATAACTCCGACTCGACGCTGATCGGTGAGTACGCAGCTTTCGCGGAAATCTCCATCCGCCGCCGGGTTACCCGTGACGGCCAGAACACCTACTTCCTCAACGGCACCAAATGCCGCCGGCGCGACATCACCGACATTTTCCTCGGCACCGGTCTGGGCCCGCGCAGCTACTCGATCATCGAACAAGGCATGATCTCCAAGCTGATCGAAGCCAAGCCGGAAGACCTGCGCAACTTCATCGAAGAGGCAGCCGGCATCTCCAAGTACAAGGAGCGCCGCCGCGAAACCGAAAACCGTATCCGCCGCACCCACGAGAATCTGGCGCGCCTGTCGGATTTGCGTGAAGAGCTGGAACGTCAGCTCGAACGTTTGCATCGGCAGGCGCAGGCGGCGGAAAAATATCAGGAATACAAGGCCGAAGAGCGTCAGCTGAAAGCCCAGCTGGCTGCCTTGCGCTGGCAGGCACTGAACCTGCAGGTGGGCCAGCGCGAGACGGTGATTGCTGAACAGGAAACCGGTTTCGAGGCGCTGGTGGCCGAGCAGCGCAATGCCGATGCCAGTATCGAACGTTTGCGTGATGGTCATCATGAGTTGTCCGAACGCTTCAATCAGGTGCAGGGGCGTTTCTACTCGGTAGGCGGCGATATCGCGCGTATCGAGCAGAGCATCCAGCATGGTCAGCAACGTCTGCGCCAGTTGCAGGATGACCTGCGGGATGCCGAGGCTTCCCGGCTGGAAACCGAATCCCATCTGGGGCACGACCGCACCTTGCTCGCCACTCTGGGCGAAGAGCTGGAAATGCTGGCGCCGGAACAGCAAAGCAGTGCTGCCGCAGCCGAAGAAACCAGCGCCGAACTGGAAGAAGCTGAAGCGGCCATGCATGGCTGGCAGGAACAATGGGATGGCTTCAACCTGCGCAGTGCCGAACCGCGTCGCCAGGCGGAAGTCCAGCAGTCGCGAATCCAGCAGCTGGAGCAAGGCATCGAGCGGCTGGCCGAGCGCCAGCGGCGCATCCTTGACGAGCGCAATCTGCTGGCGGCCGACCCCGAACAGGCGGTAATTGACGAGCTGGCCGAGCAACTGGCCATCGGCGAATTGCAGCTGGAGGAACAGCAACTGCTGGATACGCAGCAGGCCGAGAGCTTGCAGCGCTTGCGTGAAAACTTGCAGCAGGCCGGTGCGGAACAGCAACTGGCACAGGGTGAGCTGCAACGCCTGAACGGCCGGCTGGCTTCCCTCGAAGCCCTGCAGCAGGCAGCGCTGAATCCGGACAAAGGCGCCGCAGAGTGGCTGCAACAGCAGCAACTGGACAACCGCCCACGGCTCGCCGAAGGCCTGCGCGTGGATGCCGGCTGGGAGCTGGCCGTCGAGACGGTACTGGGCGCCGATCTGCAGGCGATCCTGCTGGATGACGCGCACTTCCAGAATCTCGCCGGGCTCGATCTGCATGATTTCAGCGAAGGCGATCTGCGTCTGCTGCAGAACAGCCCGGGCGGGCAGCAGCCGGCTGGCGGCAGCCTGCTCGACAAGGTCTCGGCCAGCGTGGACCTGTCGCCCTGGCTGGCGCAGGTGCGCCCGGTCGAGTCGCTGGACGAAGCTCTGGCCGGTCGTGCCGCACTGACTGCCAATCAAAGCCTGATCAGCCGTGACGGCTATTGGGTCGGGCGCAACTTTCTGCGCGTCTGCCGTGCCGGCGTAGCCGAGAGTGGCGTACTGGCGCGCGGTCAGGAACTGGAGCGCCTGCAGGCAGATGTAGAGCAGCGCAGCGCCCTGCTGGAACAGCTGGACGAGCGTCTGCAGGCTTTGCGCGGTGAGCAGCAGGAACAGGAAGCTTTGCGTGAAGCGCGACGGCGCAGCGTTCAGGAGCAGGCACGGCAGCTGGGTGAGCTGAAAGCCCAGTTATCGGCGCGGCAGGCGCGGGTCGAACAGCTCGGGCTGCGGCGTGAGGGGCTTGAGCGTGAACTGCGCGATGTCGAGCAACAGCGCGCGCAGGAGCAGGAACAACTGGGCGAGTCCCGGCTGTTGCTGCAGGATGCGCTGGAAAGCATGGCCGCCGATACCGGCCAGCGCGAGCAATTGCTGGCCCAGCGCGATGGTCTGCGCGAGCGTCTCGACCGCATGCGCCAGACGGCCCGGCAACACAAGGATCACGCCCACCAGCTGGCCGTGCGGGTCGGCTCCCTGCGCGCCCAGCACGATTCGACCCGGCAGGCGTTGCAGCGTCTGGAGATGCAGTTCGAGCGTGCCATCGAGCGCCGCGAACAGCTCAATCTCAATCTGGAGGAGGGCGAAGCACCTCTGGAGGAGTTGCGCCTGAAGCTGGAGGAAATGCTCGAGCGGCGCATGGGCGTCGAAGAAGAACTCAAACAGGCACGCCTGGCTCTGGAAGAGGCTGACCGGGAATTGCGTGACGCCGAGCGCCGGCGCAATCAGGCCGAACAGCAGTCACAGGTCCTGCGTACCCAGCTGGAACAGCAGCGCATGGAATGGCAGGCGCTGACGGTACGGCGCAAGGCGCTTACCGATCAGTTGCTGGAAGATGGCTACGACCTGCACGGCGTATTGGCGACATTGCCGGTCGAGGCCAGCGAAAAGGGCTGGGAGGAAGATCTGCTGCGTCTGGACGGGCGCATCCAGCGGCTTGGCCCGATCAATCTGGCGGCGATTGACGAATACCAGCAGCAGTCCGAGCGCAAGCGCTACCTGGATGCCCAGAATGCTGACCTGGAAGAGGCGCTGGAAACCCTGGAAAACGTTATCCGCAAGATCGACAAGGAAACCCGCAACCGCTTCAAGGAAACCTTTGACCAGATCAACAGCGGCTTGCAGGCGCTGTTCCCCAAAGTCTTTGGCGGCGGCCATGCCTATCTGCAGTTGACCGGGGAAGACCTGCTGGACACCGGTGTGGCCATCATGGCGCGCCCGCCCGGCAAGAAAAACAGCACCATTCACCTGCTCTCCGGTGGTGAGAAAGCGCTGACCGCGCTGGCGCTGGTGTTCGCCATCTTCAAACTCAACCCGGCGCCGTTCTGCATGCTCGACGAGGTCGATGCGCCGCTGGATGACGCCAACGTCGGGCGCTATGCGCGGCTGGTCAAGGAGATGTCGGAAAGCGTGCAGTTCATCTATATCACCCACAACAAGATAGCCATGGAAATGGCCGACCAGTTGATGGGCGTGACCATGCACGAGCCCGGCTGTTCGCGGCTGGTAACCGTGGATGTGGAAGAGGCGGTGGCGCTGGTAGCCAGCTGATCAGGCGGTTTTTTCCACTGCAGCAGAAGCCTGCTTTCGGGTTCCGCTCGGCGCTGGGGCATGCTAATTTACTACGCACTTTCGGCTGCATGCAGAAAATGCCGGTTATTTCAGCGAATTGGTCGTGATAACTGCACAGCAGCGAGCACATTTTGATTATTTTTTAACCTATTCGGTACAGAGGATTGCATGGATATCGGTCTGCGTGAGTGGCTGATGGTTATCGGGATTGTGGTCATTGCCGGCATTCTGTTTGATGGCTGGCGCCGCATGAGTGGCAGTAAAAGCAAACTCAAGTTCAAACTTGATCGCACTCTTGCCGATCTGCCCGATGACGAGGAAGACGCCAATCTGTTGGGCCCTGCGCGCGTACTGGATCGTGACCGCGAGCCGCAGATTGATGAAAGCAACCTGCCTTCGATGACCGCAGGAGATTCGGCAGGCAAGCGCAACGAGCCCCAACAGGGTGATCTGAATCTGGATCAACCGGTGCCTACCTTGCTCACGCCGGTGGCCGAAGAGGCTGCAGAACCCGTCGAGAAGCCCAAACCCGCCGCTGCCGAGCAGACTGAAGTACAGGAAGTGCTGGTTATCAGTGTCGTGGCGCGTGAAGCCGATGGTTTCAAGGGCCCGGCGTTGTTGCAGAACATCCTCGAAAGCGGTTTGCGCTTTGGCGACATGGATATTTTCCACCGGCACGAAAGCATGGCCGGCAACGGCGAAATACTGTTTTCCATGGCCAATGCAAAAAAGCCGGGGACCTTCGATCTGGACGACATGGACATGTTCAGTACGCCGGTGGTGAGCTTCTTCCTGCAGTTGCCCGGGCCGCGTCATCCCAAGCAGGCGTTTGACCTGATGATCGCCGCTGCACGCAAGTTGAGTACCGAGCTCAATGGCGACCTGAAAGACGACAAGCGCAGCGTGTTGACCGCACAGACAATCGAGCACTATCGCCAGCGCATTGCCGAATTCGAGCGCAAGCTGCTGAGCCAGAAGCGCTGATTGCAGCGCCGTTGTATCGGGTCCGGCTTGGCTGACCTGAAGACCCACAGAGAAAAGAGCAGCCCAGGCTGCTCTTTTCGTTTCACAGAAGAGCCCGTCATGCCTGACGTCCAGACCGCCGCCCAGCGTATCAGCCAGTTACGCAGCCAGATCGATGCGCACAATCACCGCTACTACGTGCTCGACGAGCCCAGTGTGCCGGATGCCGAATACGACCGCCTGTTTCGCGAGTTGCAGGCGCTGGAGGCGGAGCATCCGCAACTGGTTACGGCACAATCCCCGACCCAGCGCGTCGGCGGTGCGGCCCTGGCGGCTTTTGGTGAAGTGCGCCACGAAGTGCCGATGCTCAGTCTGGGCAATGCCTTTGCCGAAGACGACCTGCTGGATTTCGACCGCCGCGTGCGTGAAGGCCTCGGCGATCTGTTACCGGCTGCCGACCTGTTTGGCGGCGGAGCGCCGGTGGAGTACTGCTGCGAGCCCAAACTGGACGGTCTGGCCGTGAGCCTGTTGTACCGCGACGGTGTGCTGGTGCGTGGCGCCACCCGTGGCGATGGCAGCACCGGCGAAGATATCAGCAGCAACGTGCGCACCCTGCGCAATGTGCCGCTGCAATTGCAGGGCGAAGGCTATCCGGCGGTACTCGAGGTACGTGGAGAAGTGTTCATGTCCAAAGCCGGTTTCGAGGCGCTGAATGCCCGGCAACTGGCCAGTGGCGGCAAACCCTTTGCCAATCCGCGCAACGCCGCCGCCGGCAGCCTGCGCCAGCTGGACCCGAAGATCACTGCCAGCCGGCCGCTGGAGTTCTGCTGCTATGGTATCGGCCAGGTCGAGGGCGAGCTGGCAGCGACCCAGGTGGGCATTCTGCAACAGCTCAAAGGCTGGGGCCTGCCGATCAGTCGCGAGCTGAAAAAAGTCGAAGGTGCCGAGCAGTGTCTGGCTTATTACCGCGATATCGGCGAGCGCCGCAGCAGTCTGGCCTACGAGATCGACGGGGTGGTGTTCAAGGTCAATGACATCGGCTACCAGCGCGAACTGGGCTTTCGCGCCCGCGAACCGCGCTGGGCGATCGCTCACAAGTTTCCTGCCAGTGAGGAGCTGACCGAGCTGCTGGACGTCGAGTTCCAGGTTGGCCGCACCGGTGCAGTCACCCCGGTGGCGCGGCTCAAGCCGGTGCAGGTAGCCGGTGTCACCGTGTCCAACGCCACCTTGCACAATATGGATGAAGTGGCGCGGCTGGGCCTGATGATCGGCGATACGGTGATCATCCGCCGTGCCGGTGATGTGATCCCGCAGGTGGTGCAGGTAGTGACCGAGCGGCGCCCGGCCGATGCGCGGCCGGTGCATATCCCCGAGCAGTGTCCGGTCTGCGGCTCGGCGGTGGAGCGCACGCAACTGGTCAAGCGCAGCAAGGGCCGCGAGACCCTCAGTGAAGGCGCGGTGTATCGCTGCGTAGGCCGTCTGAGCTGCCAGGCTCAACTCAAGCAGGCGATCATTCACTTCGTCTCGCGGCGTGCGCTGGATATCGAAGGGCTGGGTGACAAGATTGTCGAGCAACTGGTGGACGTCGGTCTGGTGGCTTCACCGGCGGACCTGTTCACCCTGACTTATGAGCAGGTGGTGGCGCTGGAGGGTTTTGCCGAACTGTCCACGCGGAACCTGCTGACAGCCATCGACGCCAGCCGCAAACCGACCCTGGCGCGTTTCATCTATGCGCTGGGGATTCCCGATGTCGGTGAGGAAACCGCCAAGCTGCTGGCCCGCGCCCTCGGCTCGCTGGCGCGCATCGAACAGGCGCTGCCGGAAGTGCTGACCTGGTTGCCTGATATCGGCGCCGAAGTGGCCTACGAGATCCACAATTTCTTTGCCGACAGCCATAACCGGCAGGTGCTGCGACAACTGCTGGAGCGCGGCATCCAGTTGCAGGGCGAGGGTGAGTTGCATGCCGAGTTCAGTGCCTGCACCACGCTGGCGGCTTTTATCGACAAACTGCAGATTCCGTTTATCGCCTCCACGGGTGCCGAGAAACTGGCAGCGCAGACCGGCAGCCTGCAGGCACTGATCGAACTCAGTCAGGACTGGCTGTCGTTGAGCGCGCTCAAGGGGCTGAATGAAAAGGCCAGACAGTCCTTGCGTGACTACTTCGCCAACCCGGCCAATGTCGCCAAGGCGTGCCTGGTAGAAGCCCAGTTGCGCGACTTCGGCATGCATTGGCAGAGCCAGAAACAGGTCATCCAGGGCTTGCCGCTGGCCGGCCAGACCTGGGTACTGACCGGCACCCTGGAAGCCATGAGCCGCGATCAGGCCAAGCAGCAGCTGGAAGCGCTGGGGGCCAAGGTGGCCGGCTCGGTATCGGCCAGGACCCACTGCGTGGTGGCGGGCCCCGGAGCCGGATCCAAGCTGGACAAGGCCACCGAACTGGCGTTGCCGGTGCTGGATGAGGCCGCCTTCCTGGAGCGTCTGGCCGAGCTTCAGGCGAACGAATAGATATCCATGCCCAGCGCGCCGAGGGTAAACCCGCTGTGCTCGACGGTCACTGTGCCACCTGCGCCCATGGCGAAAAACAATGGCAGCAGGTGTTCCTCGCTGGGGTGGCTGCGCACAGCGAAGGGGGCCCGGGCACGGTAATCCAGCAGGGCGCCGGTATCGGCAGCCATCAGCCGCGCTACCATCCAGTCGCGGAACGCCTGCGCCCAGGGCGCAATCGTCTGCGGGCCAGCCTGCCAGTCCAGCAGGCCGAGGTTATGCGTGATGCTGCCGGAGCCGATCAACAGCACATCATCTGCACGCAGGCCGGCCAGCGCTTGCCCGACAGCTAGCTGAAAGGCCGCGCCACGCCGGGTCGGCAGGGAAATCTGCAGTATCGGGATATCCGCCGCCGGATACAGCAGCGACAGCGGCACCCAGGCCCCGTGATCGCGCGGGCGCTGGTTGTCCAGGTGCGCCGCCAGGCCGCTGCGCTGCAGCATCCCGACAATCGCGCCAGCCAGTGCCGGATCGCCCGCAGCCGGATATTGCAGTTGATACAACTCAGGCGGAAATCCATGAAAGTCATGCCAGGTCTCCGGCTGGCAGGCAGCGCTGACCAGCAGTTCATCAGTCTCCCAGTGCGCCGACTGCACCAGTACGGCTTGGGGGCGCGGCAAGCGTTCAGCCAGCCGCGCCAACGCCGAACCGGAAGCACCGGGTGAAAGGGCCAGCATGGGTGAACCATGGGAAATGAACAGACTGGGCAGCATGGCAAGGTCCCGTGAGCAGTGTGTTTCATATGTTCACGGTTGGCGGCAGGCATAACCAGCGCAAAGATCGGAGGTTATTGATCGGATCTGCCGAACGGTTGATGGGCAAGGCTGGAGGTTGATCTTTCAGGGCGTCGGCTATTCCGGGCTTGACATTAAAAACGATCGGTCTAATATGTCGGCCATGACCATCGCCAAGCCACCAATTCGTCGCGGCCGTCCGCCAAAAGTCCCGCGTGAGCACGCTGACACGCGCGAGGCGCTGTTGCGTTGCGGTATGGAAGTGCTGACCGAGCAGGGCTTTGCGGTCACCGGGATCGATGCCGTGCTCAAGCGGGTCAACGTGCCCAAGGGTTCGTTCTATCACTACTTCGACAACAAGGAAGCCTTCGGCCAGGCGGTGTTGCGCCGATATGCCGAATACTTCGCGCGCAAACTGGATCGCTGGTTGCTCAATGAAGCAGAGCTTCCCCTGCAGCGTCTGCACAATTTTGTCGAGGACGCCAAGGCGGGGATGACCAGGCACCAGTTCCGCCGCGGCTGTCTGGTCGGCAATCTGGGGCAGGAGGTCGTGGTCCTGCCCGACAGCTTCCGCATGGAACTGGAGCAGGTATTGCTCGACTGGCAGCAGCGCCTGGCTGTGTGTTTGCGCCAGGCGCTCGGTCAGGGGCAGATAGGCGCGGATAGTGACTGCGATGCACTCGCAGCCTATTTCTGGATTGGTTGGGAAGGTGCAGTACTGCGCGCCAGGCTGGTACAGGATGTGCGGCCACTGGATGTATTTATCAAAGGATTTCTAGCCGGGATTACCCGGTAATTTTTTTCGCCGATTAATAGACGATCGGTCTAAACAGGAGATGACTATGTTCAAGGCGATTCTTGTTGATAAAGATGCAGATGTTTACCAGGCAAACCTGACGGAACTGGATGATGCACAGCTTCCCGAAGGCGATGTCACCGTGCGCGTGGCCTACAGCACCCTGAACTACAAGGATGGCCTGGCCATCAGTGGCAGCAGCCCGGTAGTCCGTCGTTTTCCGATGGTCCCCGGCATTGACCTGGCCGGAACGGTGGAAGCCAGCAATCACCCTGCATACAAGGCCGGTGACCGCGTCCTGCTCAATGGCTGGGGCGTCGGTGAAGGGCACTGGGGTGGTCTGGCGCAGAAGGCCCGGCTCAACGGTGACTGGTTGATTCCCCTGCCTGAGGCGCTGAGCGCCCGTCAGGCAATGGCGATCGGAACCGCAGGTTACACCGCCATGCTGTGCCTGATCGCGCTGGAGCGGCACGGCCTGACGCCGGCCAGCGGCGAGGTTCTGGTAACCGGTGCCAATGGCGGGGTAGGCAGCTTTGCCATCGCCCTGCTGGCGCGCAAAGGCTACAGCGTGATCGCCGCCACCGGGCGTCCGGCGGAAGCGGATTACCTGAAACGCCTGGGTGCGACGACGATCATTGACCGTGCCGAGTTGTCCAGCCCGGGCCGTGCACTGGCCAAGGAACGCTGGGCAGCGGCAATCGACTCGGTCGGCAGCCACACCCTTGCCAATGTGTGTGCGGCTACGCGTGCCGACGGTCTGGTTGCCGCCTGCGGCCTGGCCCAGGGCATGGACTTTCCGTCGACGGTAGCGCCGTTCATCCTGCGCGGTGTCAGCCTGCTGGGTATCAACAGCGTCACCCGCCCTTATCAGGAGCGTGTCGAAGCCTGGGATCGCCTCTGCACCGGGCTGGATCTGGCCCAGCTGGATGAAATTACCCGCGAGATCGGCCTCAGTGAAGCCATCCCGGTTGCTCACCAGCTGCTTGCCGGCAAGGTGCGCGGACGCGTGGTGGTGGATGTAAACCGCTA
The DNA here is from genome assembly GCF_900105995.1 of Pseudomonas pohangensis. Taxonomy (NCBI): domain Bacteria; kingdom Pseudomonadati; phylum Pseudomonadota; class Gammaproteobacteria; order Pseudomonadales; family Pseudomonadaceae; genus Pseudomonas; species Pseudomonas pohangensis. The sequence continues at coordinate 1,494,224 of NZ_LT629785.1, forward strand.
AGCATCCGCTTAATCGGGCTGCCGGGGGCTCCACTCATCTCGAGTGCAGCCCCCGGCGTTTGTCTGTCAGGGCCGGTCCACCTCTTTCAGCTTGCCCTTGGACGCTTTGGCCAGCGCGGCAATATCTTTTGCTGCAAAGGCATCCACGCGGATCAGATCGTAGATGGCGGCCATGGCCTGGCTGGCCTCGTCGCGTTCCTCCTGGGAGATCAGTTCGCGCTTCTGTGCGCAATCGAGCACCTGCTCCCACTCATGGGCGAGTAACAGGTCGGTGTCTTCGGCACATGCGCCATCGGCCTTGTCCAGTGCGTCCTTGATGCGCTCGCGCAGCGCATGGGTGTCGCGGGCCAGTTTCCAGGCGTGCAGTACACGGCCTACCGGGTCGTCCGCTTTGTCGCTGATGAAGATGCCTGCAACCAGATGGTCGCGCGGACGGCCCTGGTTGACGATGCTCAGTGCCAGACGTTGGCCCAGTTCGTCGCCGGGGCGCTGGACGCACTGGCCAAGCGGAAACAGCAGCAGGCGCAATGGCCAGCGCATGGCAGCCAGTGGAAACTGGCTGGCGGCGCGGTAAAGGCTGTCCTGCAGGTGGAACAGACTGGTTTGCAGGCTCCATTCAACCAGATCGCGCAACTCCTCCGGGTAACCTTCATGGTGCCAGTGATTGATCACGGCCGAGGCGTAATACTGGTGGGTGAGGGCATCGGCCATGCGTCCGGAGAAGCGCTGGCGTGCCTTGAGGCTGCCGCCCAGAGTCAGCAGGCCCATGTCGGTGAGCCAGGCAAAGGCTGCCGAGAAGCGGCTCAGCTGGCGGTAATAGGACCGGATGTTGCCGGAGTCGGGGGCAGCGGCAAGGCGGGAACCTGTCAAGCCGAGCAGAAAGGCCCGTGCGGCATTACCGGTGGTGTGCGCCAGATGGCGATAGAACACGCCGTCGAACTGCGCCACCGCGCTGGCCTGATCGTCGTTGCTGGCCGCGGCAATTTCTTCCTGAATGAACGGATGGCAACGAATCGCACCCTGGCCAAAGGTCATCAGGCTGCGGGTGAGGATATTCGCACCTTCCACGGTGATGGCAATCGGCACTGCCTGATACACCGGGGCAAGAAAGTTGCGCGGGCCGACAATCACACCGCGGCCTGCCACTACATCCATGGCGTGGTTGACCACTTCACGCATCAGCCCGGTGTTGTGGTATTTGAGCAGCGCCGAAGGCACCGAAGGGCGATCGCCACGGTCGAGCATCGAGGCGGTGAACTGCCGCGCGCAATCCATCAGGAAGGTATGCCCGGCGATGGATTCCAGCGCTTCCTGCACACCTTCGAACTCGGCGATGGAGCGGCCGAACTGTTCGCGCACGGCGGCATAGGCGCCGACGCTCAGGCAGGCCATCTTGCCGGAACTGGCGGCCAGTGCCGGCAGCGAGATGGAGCGGCCGATGGACAATACCTCCAGCAGCATGACCCAGCCCTTGCCGATCATCGGCGCACCGCCGATGACGAAATCCAGCGGAATGAACACGTCTTCGCCCCAGGTCGGGCCGTTCATGAACACGCTGTCCAGCGGCAGATGACGAACGCCGGAGTGCACGCCGTCGAGGTCGCTGGGGATCATCACGCAGGTTACACCGGGTTCCGCGGACTCGCCCTGCAACAGGCGCTCGGGATCATAGACCTTGATCGCCAGACCGATCAGCGTGGCAACCGGCGCCAGGGTGATGTAGCGCTTGTTCCAGGTGACTTTCATGCCCAGCACGTTTTTGCCCTGCCATTCGCCGTGGCAGATCACCCCGCTGTCGGGAATCGCCCCGGCGTCGGAGCCGGCCACCGGTGACGTGAGGGCAAAGCAGGGGATGTGTTCGCCGCTGGCCAGTTTGGCCAGGTAGGTGTTTTTCTGTTCTTCGGTGCCGTAGCGCAACAGCAACTGGCCGGGGCCGAGGGAGTTGGGCACCATCACGGTGACCGCCGCGTCTATGTTGCGCGAGGCGATTTTCATCACCACTTGCGAGTGGGCCAGCTCGGAAAAGCCCAGGCCGCCGTATTCCTTGGGCAGCATCAGGCCCCAGAAACCGTTCTCGCGGATGAACTGCCAGACTTCTCTGGGCAGATCGTAGTGCTCATGGGTGATCGCCCAGTTGTCGAGCATGGCGCACAGGGTTTCGGTCGGGCCATCGAGAAAGGCCTGTTCTGCTGCACTGAGCCTGGATGGCATCAGCTGATGCAGTTTTTGCCAATCCGGACGACCGGAAAACAGATCGCCTTCCCAGGAGACAGTGCCGGCGTTCAGCGCCTGTTGTTCGGTGGATGACAATCTGGGCAGCTTGCCGCGCACCCATGCCAGCAACGCCTGCGAGACATGCTGTTGGCGCAGGGCATTGGGCAGGGTCAGCAGGAACACCAGCGCCAGCACTGCCAGGGTCAATAGCCAGCCGAAAAGATGCGCGTGACCCAGCAGCAGTCCGAGCAATGTGGCGCCGCTGATGATCGCCAGGCCGACGGTTGCGCTGCTGCCGACAAACAGCACTGCGACTGCGGCCAATACAAGAAATAAAAGTCCCATCAGATTCTCCTTGTTGCGCAATGCTGCGCGGAGTGCCCGGGCGCCGAACAGGTTGAACGCTGTTCGAAGAGGCGTGACAGCGACTAGCCGTGGCCGCCGGAGCAAATGAAGACGCAGGCAAACTGCATGCACCTGTAAGCACAAGTGTAGCTGCTGAGGGCGCGGAGCCCGATTGGCAAGCGGCCGGGGCGCTACCTTGCCCTGTAGCCCTATTGGGACAGCAACAACGGGGGCAAGTTTCAGCCTGTGTGACGCAAGGCGTCAGCTGCTGTGAGAAAGCCAACGCCGGGAAGCGTGGCCAGGCGTTCCCGCGCGGCGCGCGGGAACGCTCATGCTTGTCGCGACGAGGTCGGGAAGTATCAGGCCTGATTGATGGCGTCGGTCAGTGCCTTGGCGGCAACGAACTTGGCAACGTTTTTAGCTGCGATCTCGATAGCTTTGCCGGTTTGTGGATTGCGCCCGGTGCGGGCAGGACGGGCGTTGACTTTCAGCTTGCCGATACCGGGCAGGGTGACTTCGTCATTGTTTTCCAGTGCATCGCTGACGATCTCGCTGAGCTGCTCGAGTACCGCGCGGACATCAGCCTTGCTCAGGTCGGTGGCTTCGGCGATGTCGGCGAGCAGTTGGTCTTTGCTGATGGGCATGTTGAAACTCCATTGGGTTGATTTACCGGGAAAGGATTATGCCCCCGCAAGCGCGCAGCGCTAAGCAATGATTGAAATTTGCCGCTCAGGCACGATCGCGCGTGGCCACCCGGGTGCTTGCCAGTGCAAAATACCCACCTTGAACACCAGGGAGAGCAGTTGATGGATCATGAATTCTGGCATGCGCGCTGGTCGAGCAACGAAATCGGTTTTCATCTTCCGCAGGTGAACCCGCATCTGCTTGAGTTCTGGCCAGCGCTTGGTTTGCCAGCAGGCAGTCGTGTGCTGGTGCCCTTGTGTGGCAAAACCCTGGATATGGCCTGGCTAATGGCACAGGGGCATCGGGTGCTGGGCGTCGAGTTGTCACGTACTGCAGTCGAGGCATTTTTTGCCGAGCAGCGGCTGGAGTATACGGTTGCCGAGCAGGGCGCTTTCCGGCGTTATCGCGCCGCCGGACTGGAAATCTGGAACGGCGATTTTTTTGCCTTGACGGCAGCCGATGTGGGCGACTGTCAGGCGCTCTACGACCGCGCCGCACTGATCGCCTTACCACCAGAGATGCGTGAGCGTTATGTGACGCATTTGACCGCGATTCTTCCGGCGGCTTGCTGTGGCTTGCTGATTGCCCTCGAGTACCCGCAAGAGCAGATGGCCGGGCCACCCTTTTGTGTTGCCGAGGCCGAAGTACGTGCCAGACTGGCGGCGGGCTGGCAGCTGGAACTGCTCAAGCGCTTCGACGCTCTGCAGCACAACGAGCGCTTTCGCGAGCGCGGATTACAGGAGCTGCATGAGGTGATCTACCGCCTGCAGCGGCCTTGAAGTGCTGACGATTTCGCAAGGCGCGAAAACCATGGGTTACTTTCGCTACCTGTTGGTGCCGGCGGTATTGGGCGTTATTGCACTATTCACTGACTGGCTGCCGGCAAAGATGGGCGTACCGCTTGCCTGTGCCCTGATCCTGCTGCTGGCCTGGCGTTCAGATGAATCGGTGGCGCTGGGCCGGGACAGCTTGTGGGTGGTTGCGGCGCTGGTTTTCTCGGCCGCCGGCGATTACTTCCTCTCCAATATGGCCGGGCAGGCCGTATTCTTTGTTATCGGGATCGGCCTGTATCTGCTGGCCCATCTGGGCTACCTGGGTTTTGCCTGGGCCAACGGCCGCCTGAATCGCAAAGTGTTCGCCATCGCCTTGCTGCTGTACCTGCCGTATGGCTTGTTCCTGCTCAGGCCGGCGATTGCCGATGCGCTGCTGTTCTGCGCAGTGCTGGCCTATCTGCTGATTTCCTGTCTGGTGTTTGCCGTTGCCTGTGGCCTGCGCATGGCGCAGCCGGGGAAAGGCCTGTATCAACTGGGCATCGGCCTGATTGTGCTGTCTGACAGCATCATCTCCTTTAGCGAATTCCTGCATTTCCAGTCGCTCGACGGCTTGATCTTGCCGACCTACTACCTGGCGCATCTATGCATTACCACGGCACTGCTGCTGCGCCTGCAAGGCCCGGGCAATAGACGGGTGGCAGCATGACGGACGCACTCAATCAGACAGGACCCGCTTCCATGGCTATGCAGCAAGCGCTTGAACAACTGATAACCCTGATCAGCTCCGGTTGCATGAAACCGGAGGATATTGCACGGATTGCGGCCGAGGCGGCGCAGGCCTATGCAGATCCGCAAGGGTTTCTGCGGGAAAACCCCGATATCAACTACGACGACAGCTTTCCGATTCCCCTGGGTGAGTGGGTGGTGGTCGGCAGTTTGCCGGATACCGTGCTGTTCCAGGCCGACAGTCATGCCGAGTTGTTCCAGCACATTCGCGACTCCTTCGGCCCGCAGGTCAGCTTTGTCCTGCAGCCCAAGCAACTGCAGAAGATCGAGCCGCTGAAGGCGCTAAACCGGATTCAGGTGCAGTTGTCGGCGTTGTACCCGGAAAAGCAGGGCTATGTGCTGGTGGATTTCAGCGAGCCGCTGGACGATGAATTCCAGGCAGTACTGGTCTACGGCTGCGATCTGCAGCAGCTGATGGCGCTGGCGGTAGAGGTCGGCATTTATGCAGCGCCGGCTTACGAGAGCCTGCGCGCGGCTTTGCAGGCTGGCGATCAGGGCTGACGCAACGGATCCAGCAGGGGCTTGAGACCGTTGTGGTCAATCTCCTGCATCAGGGTCAGCAGCCGGCCGATTTCCCCCTTGGGGAAACCGCTGCGGGCAAACCAGTTCAGGTAGTGGCCGGGCAGGTCTGCGATCAGCCGACCTTCGTATTTGCCGAACGGCATGCGTTTGCTGACGAGTAGCAGCAGGTCTTCCGGATTCATGGCTGGCGTATTTAAAAGCGGGGAAGGGCTGATGGAGGCGGCCTGTCATGACGACAGACCGCCTGCTGGCATCAGATGCCCATTTTGTCGCGCAGTGCGTAGTACCAGGCACCGATGGCGGTGAAAGGTACGCGGAACAGGCGGCCACCCGGGAACGGGTAGTGCGGCAGTCCGGCAAAGGCGTCGAAACGCTCGGCCTGACCACGCAGTGCCTCGCCCAGTACCTTGCCGGCCAGATGGGTGTAGGTAACCCCGTGACCGCTGCAGCCTTGCGAGTAGTAGATGTTGTCGCCGATGCGGCCAACTTGCGGCAGGCGTGACAGGGTCAGCAGGAAGTTGCCGGTCCAGGCGTAATCGATCTTGACGTTCTTCAGCTGCGGGAAGGTCTTGAGCATCATCGGGCGGATGATTGCCTCGATGTTGGCCGGATCGCGGGCGCCGTAGACCACGCCACCGCCGTAGATCAGGCGCTTGTCGCCGGTCAGGCGGAAATAGTCGAGCAGGTAGTTGCAGTCTTCCACGCAGTAGTCTTGCGGCAGCAGGCTCTTGGCCAGCTCATCGGATAAAGGCTCGGTGGCGATCACCTGACTGCCGCACGGCATGGTCTTGGCTTCCAGTTCCGGCACCAGATTGCCCAGATAGGCATTGCCGGCAACCACGATGAACTTGGCCTTCACGCGGCCGTTGGGCGTATGCACGACCGGGTTGGCGCCACGCTCGATGCGGGTTGCCGGCGATTGTTCGTAAATCACCCCACCCATCGATTCGACCGCAGCAGCTTCGCCGAGCGCCAGATTCAGCGGATGGATGTGGCCGCCGCTCATGTCGAGCATGCCGCCGATGTAGTTTTCGGTGCCGACCACTTCACGAATGCGCTTGGCATCCATGATCTCCAGCTGGGTGTGGCCGTAGCGTTCCCAGAGTTTCTTCTGCGACTCGAGGTGGCCCATCTGCTTTTTGGTGAAAGCGGCAAAAACGCCACCGTCTTTCAGGTCGCAGTTGATGTTGTATTTGGCGATGCGCTCGCGAATGATGCGGCCGCCTTCAAAAGCCATGTCGCCCATCAGCTTCGCCGGCTTGGGGCCAACGGTGCGCTCGATGACGTCGATATCACGGCTGTAGCTGTTGACGATCTGGCCGCCGTTGCGACCTGACGCACCGAAACCGACCTTGGCCGCTTCGACGATGGCTACCTTGAAGCCGTTTTCCAGCAGCGAGATGGCGGTCGAGAGGCCGGTATAACCGGCGCCGATGATGCAGACGTCCGTTTCAACATCGCCCTGCAATTCAGGGCGTGCCGGCACCGGGTTGGCCGATGCGGCGTAAAAGGATTCGGGATAGGGGGTGTGCGCCATTTTAAAACCTCTGTTCTTTATATTTGACGTTGAGTCGATGCTACCCGACTTGACAGATGGCCGCCAGAGCACGCCAGAAATATATAGCGCAGTAAAAATCGGCCTATTTCAGTAAGTTAGCAGGAAAGCGCTTGACACAAACGGCTCACTCCGTAAAATTCGCGGCCATTGCAGGCACGTAGCTCAGCTGGTTAGAGCACCACCTTGACATGGTGGGGGTCGTTGGTTCGAGTCCAATCGTGCCTACCAAACATTTCCCGCCCTGCACGGGATAGAAAAAGGCCGATCAGTGATGATCGGCCTTTTTGTTTTGCCTGACTTTTGGCAAACGATTTCAACTCGGCCTGCACGCGCTCAAGCTCGCTGCGTTTTGGCGCATGGACGGCCTGATAATGCCCGGCCATTTCCCCGTCAGCGTGCTCCATCAGCGCCTGAATGTACGCCTGCACAAATCCCTGCTGCTCGTACAACCATGATCCGTAGGCGCGCAGTGCGTGGAAGGTCGGCCAGGCCATCGCCGGAAGATCGGCATAAGCGCAGGAAGCGTCCCGCGCCTTGGCAGGCTGAGCAGCCCAGCCTGATTGCCCGGCGCAGCCTAACAGGCGTGCCGGGAAACTCCGGAATGGTTGTTAAGCCTTCCCCGGCATGGCGCTGCCTGACCTTCTGGCCTTAAGCGTGCGTTATCCGGGCAGCATCTTCCTGAATCATATCTGCAGCTTTTTCACCAATCATGATGCTGGGTGCATTGGTATTGCCGCTGACAATCTTTGGCATGATCGAGGCATCTGCAATGCGTAGGCCCTCCAGGCCGTGTACCCGCAAGCGCGCATCGACTACCGCGAGTGGATCGCTGGCCGGGCCCATTTTGCAGGTGCTGGTCGGGTGGTACTGGGTGTCGGCACGGGCGCGAATGTCGGCTTCGATGCTGGCGTCATCGTCCCAGTTCACCAGGTAAATTGGCTTGGGCGCATAGGGCATGAAGTGTTTTGATTCGAGAATTTTGGCCTGCGCTTTAGCGCCCTTGATCAACAGGTCGAGATCCTCGCGTTGATCGAAGAAGTTCGGGTCGATAACCGGCGCGGCGCGCGGGTTGCTACTGGCGAGTGTCACGCTGCCCGTGCTTTTTGGGCGCAGCACGTCGACATGACCGCTAAAGCCGTGGCCCCAATGCAGTTTGCGACCATGATCATCCACCACGGAGATACAGAAGATCAGTTGCAGGTCCGGTAGTTCTTGGTTGCCGCAGCTGCTGATAAAAGCGCCGGATTCGGCAAACGAGCTTGTCATAACCCCTGTGCGCTTGGTTAACCATTGGTAGCTTGCAGCGCCCAGGCGCAGGCCGCCCTTGAATGAACCGCCAAAGCTTTCCACGGCGGCATCGGCTATGTAAGGCACGGTGTAGTCAATGTGGTCTTGCAGGTTTTTGCCGACGCCGGGCAAGTTGTGCACCACTGGAATGCCTAGCGCTTGCAGTTCATCGGCGGGGCCAACACCGGAAAGCAGCAGCGCCTGTGGCGAACCAAAAGCACCCGCGGAGAGAATGACTTCCCGGCGTGCGTGGGCTTCACGGACAATGTCGCCATCGAAATAGCGCACGCCAACGCAGCGCTTGCCTTCAAAGATCAAGCGCTCCATCGGCGCATGAGTGTAAATGCGCAAATTGGTTCGATGTACGTTGGGTGTCAGATAGCCTTTGGCAGCACTGCAGCGCTCACCATCTTTTTGAGTAACCTGGAGGATGAAACTGCCGAGCTGGTTAGCGCCGTTGTAGTCCGGGTTGCTGCTGATGCCCTGATCTTCACAGCCACGCAAAAAAGCATCGTTAAGAATGCTCGGCGAATTGGGGTTGGTCACATTGAGCGGTCCACCTACGCCATGCAGTGGATCGTTGCTGAAGTTTTCGTTGTTTTCGGCTTTTTTGAAGTAGGGGAGTACCTCGTCGTAAGACCAGCCGGGGTTGCCCAGGGCGGCCCAGTTATCGTAGTCCCAACGATTGCCGCGGACATACAGCATGGCGTTGATCGAGCTGGATCCGCCCAGGGTCTTGCCGCGTGGCTGATAACCCTTGCGGCCGTTCAGGCCTGCCTGGGGGATTGTTTCGTAAGCCCAGTTATTGATGCTTGAGCGCATCATTACGACCGTGCCTACGGGGGCATGTATCAACAGGCTTTTATCCGGGCCGCCCGCTTCAATCAGGCACACCTGGGTGCTCGAATCTTCGCTCAGTCGCGAGGCAACCACACAGCCGCCGGAGCCTCCGCCGACTACAACATAATCAAAACTCTCAACGAACATCTGCCAGAACCTCTCAGTCAAACGGATAGTGGTAAGGAGGAGGGCGCGGTGCACAAAAGCTCCTTGCTGGTGTGCCTGGCACCGTTTTTTCAGTAATCCGTGATGCTGAGTCTGCAAAATTGTTTAGTAATGTTTTTTGTTTTATGGGACATTTTTCGATTAAAGGTATTTGCAGAGGCATTGCATGGTGCGTAGCCAGACATTGATTCGGGCGGCGGCATTGAGTGGTTTTTCTGAGTTGGCGGATTCGTTTGGGCTTGCGCCTGAGGTGTTGTTAGGCGAGGCAGGTATTGATCCCGGCTGGTTGGCTGATCCCGACTATCGCATTCCCGTTCGATCGGTTTGCCAGTTGCTGGAACGCTCGGCGCTTCTGGCTGCGGCCCCTGATTTTGGCTTGCGCCTTTCCGAGCACACAAACTTGCAGCGCTTGGGCTGGCTGGGTTTTTTGACGCACGGCAAAGCCACAGTTGGCGAGGCATTTCTTGCGACGACGCGTTACCAGCACCTGCACAACGAGGCCTCCAATATCTGGCTGGATAACACGGCCGGTGGTGCATTGATTCGTGTTGAATTTTTCACCGCCGCGCAGATGTCTATGCGGCAGATGACGGAAATGACCATCGGGGTGATTCTGCTTAATTTCCGGGATCAGATTGATCCGCGCTGGGCGCCCCGGCTGGTGTGCTTTCGCCATGTTGTTCCCGGCCTTACTGAGCGTTATCAGCAGCTGCTTGGCGCTCGAGTGCAGTTTGGCGCGGATTACGACGGGATACTGTTTGATGCCGCCGACTTTGCGCGGCCTAATGTGCTTGCCCGGAAGTCTGACGGTGAGTTTGTCAGGCAGATGCAGGAAGCCGGCACATTGCCTAACGAGCAGAACATCGTCGACCTTACCCAGCAGCTCATTTGTACCTTGTTGCCCAATGAGACCTGCACGAGCAGCGTTGTAGCTGACGCGCTGAGTATAAGTCGGCGTACGCTGCATCGGCAGTTGTTGCAGCACAAGGTTAATTTTTCCTCGCTGCTTGAGGGGGTGCGCAGAGAGTTGGCTACCCGGCATATTGCCCAGGCTAATCGACCACTTGGAGAGGTTGCCTCTTTGCTGGGGTTTCGCTCGCAGTCAGATTTTTCAAACTGGTTTCGTCATCATTTTTCAGTATCCCCCTCGGCGTGGCGCAAGCAGGCCAGAGCAAGTGCCTCAATCGCCTAGCGCGACAATCCCGGCCAGACCCAGCAAGCGCTACCTGGTCGCTGGGTCAGCTGTTTTTCATGCTCAGGAGAGTTTTCTGTAGGCCAGCGGGGTTAGCCCGGTCCACTTCCTGAAGGCGCGGATAAAGGTGCTGGCCTCGGAGAAGCCAAGCAGGAAGGCGATGTCTTCAATGCTCTTGTGCTTGCTGGTGATAAAGAAAATCGCCACATCCCGGCGGGTGTCGTCCTTGAGTTGCTGGAAGGAATAGCCGTCCTTGCTCAAATGCCGGCGCAGGGTTTGTTCGGTCAGTCCAAGATATTCGGCGGCCTGCTCCATCAGGGGGTTGCCATTGCCTTCACGAAATAGATTTTCCATCCACAGGCGTACCCGGATATGCACGGATTTGCTTTGCCTGGGCTGGGTGAGTAGTTGAATGTGTGGCTTGTCCAGCAGCTTTGCCAGATCGGGTTTTGCTCTGTGGCAACCGAGCTCCAGGGTCTGCCGGCTGAAGTGGATTGCATTGCGCGACTGATTAAAGCTGACCGGGGCGCCATAGAAAATCAGGCGGTACTCTTCGCTGAAATCGGGTTCCGGGTATGCCAACTCCACCTTTTCGATGGGCAGAAACTCGTTGGCCAGCCAACATTGCAGGCGGTGTGCGGTACTTAACTGGGTTTCAATAATGTAATGGCTGGTTACCCCGGCACGCTTTTGGCAGTCGATGGCCAGATAGCCCCCTGAATCGGTAAAGCAGGTTTGGGCCTTGAGGCTGTTATCGAGCAGGTTGCAGCAGTCGCGCCACAAGCTCATCGATTCCTGGATGGTGTCACAGGTCATGCATGTACGGGCAAGCAGGCTGAAGCTGCCGAAGGGTTGCGGTTTTGCCAGTAATCCATAGCCCTCATCCGCCAGCAGCTGGGTGATGCTGTAGCAAAGCTCGGCAAAGGCTAATGTCGATATTCGAAGCTTTGGATTGGTTAGGAGGTGGGGGGGCAGGCCTTGTGCTCTGAGGATTTCTATCGGGTCGTAGCCCTTTAAAATAGCGCCCTCCAATAAGCCTTTGACAAAAATAGGGGCAATGGTAACTGCTTGCATGGTGATCAATTGCCTTGAATTTTCGAAGAGACTGGTTTTGTAAATGTAAGTTAATGCCTATTTGTTTGATTGTCTATGCCATGGCTGGATGAGTGCTGCCTTGGCAATCTGTGACTCGTTTGTGCGTCCCGACGGGACTATACAATTACAAGAGAGGCATTCGATGACCCATCACGCTGATATCAACGACGCGGTGCGCAAAACCACAAATCCAAAAAGCCCGCTGCAAATGTTCTATCACTGGGAGTCGACGACCCCCCATCAGGTGTATCTGCGTCAGCCGAAAAACCTGGAATGGACCGAGTACACCTGGTCACAGGTAGGTGATGCCGTGCGGCGACTGGCATCTTTTCTGCGCAGTCTGGAACTGCCAGCAGCCAGTCGTATTGCAATCTGGTCATCCAACAGCAAGGACTGGCCGATTGTCGACCTGGCCATCATGCTTGCCGGACATATCAGCGTGCCGCTTTACCCGGGCCAAGACATTCCTTCGGCCCGTTACATCCTGGAGCACAGCGAAGCAGCGCTGATTTTTGTCGGCGCCTTTGATCTGTATGAGCAGGCGGATCAGGCCATTCCAGCTTCCGTGCCGCGGGTTGCCATGCTCGGCTGCAAGGTGCCTTGTCAGTATTCGGTTGAGGATATTCTGGAAACTTTCCCGCCCTTTACGGAATCACCCGAACCGCTGCCGGGTGACACTCTCACCATCATTTATACCTCCGGTACCACGGGCAACCCTAAGGGTGTCGAGCATGCCCATAGCACGCCCGGCTATACCTTGCCTGACCTGATTGAGGGTGGACGTATGGTGGTCGGCAATACGCGCTTTTTTTCCTTTTTGCCCATGGCGCATGCCGGCGAACGCATCATTGTCGAGATGGCATCGTTGTACTGCAATGGACAGGTTTCATTCAGTGAGGGATTGGCTACCTTTGCCGATGAGCTGCGCTCGGTTCAGCCGCACATATTCTTCTCGGTGCCGCGCCTGTGGATCAAGTTCAAGGAAGGGATTGACGCGAAAATCCCGCCTGCGGCACAGGCCAGCCTGTCGCCGGAGATGAAGGCCGGCATTATTCACAACCTGGGGCTGAGCGAGGCTCGTTGCGTTATCACCGGAGCGGCACCCTGCCCACCGACGGTTCAAAACTGGTTCATTGATCTCGGGGTGATCTTGCGCGATGGTTACGGCATGACCGAGAACTTCATCCACGGCTGCTTCTGGACCCATAACGATCACCCCAAGCCCGGCTGTGTCGGTCGCCAGGGGTCTGAAGTCGAGATGAAACTGTCGGATGCCGGGGAAGTGCTGTTCCGCAGCAAAGGTCTGATGAAGGGTTATTACAAGGAACCGGAAAAGACCGCTGAAGTTATCGTCGATGGTTGGTATCACACCGGCGATTCCGGGCGCATCGACGAAGATGGCTGCTTATGGGTAACCGGACGCATCAGTGAAGTATTCAAGACCAGCAAGGGCAAGTTTGTTCGTCCTACCGACCTGGAAAGCCGCTTTGGACGCTGCCCGCTGTTGTCCCAGTATTGCGTGCTGGGCCACGGCCTGGATCAGCCAGCGGTGCTGGTCAGTTTGTCCGAGTCGGGCCTGAGCCTTGACCGGGAAGCGCTGCAGGAAGAGCTGGGGCGTGTTCTTGATGTAATCAACTCCGAACTGCCGCCATGGGAGCGCATGCCGCAGATGTTTGTCACCAAACAGGAGTGGAGCATCGCCAATGGCCTGCTGACCCCGACGATGAAACTGCGTCGCAAGCAGATCGAAGCGCGCTATCGGCCCTGGATCGAAAGCAACCTGAAGCAGGGGCAGGTGATTTTCGAGTAACTTTGCAGAAGCAATAAGCTCAGGGCAGCGTAATGCTGCTCACTGCAGCGAGCGGCCTTCCGGCCTTCCGGCTATCAGGGTAGCGGGTCTGTATTATCTTCGCTGCCCAGGGTCTTTATGGTCCTGGGCGGTGATCCGAATAAGCCCGCGGATACCCGCCCTCAACTTCGACAATCGTCGTCCGGTTGCCGAGCCTGGTTTGGCCACCCCGATCAACTCAAAGACCTATTGCAACATTCTGCTAGGCCACCTGTTTGATTACGCTCTGTCTAATCAATACCGACAGGTGCTCTCATGCTCGATACCACAGCTCCCAAACTGGCTCTGAATGAAGAGACCTTTCTCTCGCCGCAATGGCTCAGTGCGGCCCTTCGTTCTACCAGGCTCCTGCCGGCTAACAACTCTGTGTCTCAGGTAAGGCCAGAGCGGTTGAGTGGCGGATTGATGGCCAATACTTATATTTTGCACCTGAGCTATCTCGAGCAAGACGATGCGTTACCGGCATCAATTGTCGCCAAATTTCCCTCGTCTAACCCGGATAGCCGCGCTGCCGGCAAGGAGATGTTGGCTTACGAGCGAGAAGTGAAATTCTATAAAGAGATATCAGCTCGGCTGTCCATCAAAGTCCCTGCGCTCTATTACGCCGATATTGATACAGACACGGGAAATTTTGCGCTGCTGATCGAGCATCTGGATCAGGCACGTGTGGTTACATCGGGTGATTGTAATTTCACACAACTCAAGGCATCGATCAGGGAGCTGGCCAAACTGCACGCTGACACTTGGAACCGCAAGGGTCTGCCTGTAGCACCCTGGATACTTGCTTTTGACGATGCAGGCTACCAGCAGCAGTACCTGAGCTGGAGCCGGTTGGGCTTGAACATCATGCTCGGGGCGCAGGGCGTAGATAAACCCGAGTATTTTGAAGCCGTCAGCGAAGGGGTTATCAACTGCCTAAAGGCTTGGCCCGAGTATCTGGCAAGTCACAGCTGCCTGATTCACTGTGATTATCGTCTGTCCAACCTTCTGTATCAGGGTGATTCAGAGTCTGTTGCTGTCGACTGGCAGACACTGCATATCGGCAACCCGGGGTTTGATACCTTTTACTTTATTCACAGCAGCCAGGTGAGTGATGAGGAGGGGCTTGAACTATTGCGTGCTTATTATGATGTTCTCAGTGCGCAACTGGGCGACAGCTACAGTTGGGATGCGTGCCTGGAAGATTATTATCTGGGCGTCATCTACGCCGCTTTTATGGTTATGGTTACCACCTTCGGTGTGGGTGCCAACAGTTTGTCAGAAGTGGCCAAAGCGCAAATATTTTCTATTGTGCCTGTATATTGGGGATTCATTGAGCGCCATAAAATTATTGATCGCTTTATGGCTCTTGAGCTTGAAGGTTGTAGTGCATAAAAAGTTTTAGCGTGGGTATTCATATATTCAAGTGCGCACTCGGTTTCTGTTTGACTAAATAGACTCCGCCTCAATTACAAGGAAAGCATGCTTGCTCGCTGTGCCTGCTGTTTGTAGCGCAGTGTAATTATTGCTTTTCTTGTTGTTGTCAAGTGCAGTCGCCAACAAGATCCGGACACTGGATTAAGTTTTCTCTCAGCAATTGCCGGTGGCTTCCTTTCATTGAATTGATGTGCAGGGGGCCAGTTGTGTCTGCGCGCCAGGCAGTGGCAGCGGCCATGGTTTCAGGCATGGCTGATCTCCCCGGGCCAGAACTGGCCAGGCATCGAAACATCGGACGCAGCAGTCAACAGGCTGCATTCAGTCAGGTTGTTCAATCTGGGCTTGCTTGTTGCCATTGCCCTTGCAGCTTATGCGGAATCAAGGCGTTAACAGCCCCGCGGATGACCGTTTGGCACAAGTTATTGGCCAATTGCAGCATGGGTACTGGTCGGTAAGTTCATTAGATTTACTTCATTACTGGCGACTGAAGTGGATCGCATTGCGTGGCTGATTGCAGTTGACCGGTGCGCCATAGAACAGCAGCCGGTACTCCTCGCTGAAGTCAGGCTTCGGGGGCGTTAGTTCCACCTTGGCGATCGGTAGAACCCGTTGGCCAACCAGAAGTGCATGCGCTGCGCGCTGGTTAAATGGGTTTCTAGATTTTCCAATCTGTGCGCCGTTTTTGAGCGCTGCAGTAAAGATCTGGCAATCGGAATGTTTGTGCTTCAGGGCGAACTAACGGATGCCATTTTGGCCGGCGCAACAGGCCAGCAAAGTTGAACTTGATCCGGTCATGTCGATTGGGTGAAGGCTGTTTGTAAACAACAATAATAAAGGGTCTAAAGTGCTATGAAGAAAACTAACGCTATATACGTCATGCGGCGGGGAGCGCTGGCAACAGCTGTGCTCGCCGCGATCTGGAATGCTCCGCTACAGGCATTTGAACTGGATACCGGTAATCCGGATCTGGTGGTGCGCTTTGATAACACGGTGCGGTTGAATTACGCGCAACGGGTAGAGTCGGCCAACTCGAAACTTGCCGCGTCCTATAACGGCAACGACGGTGACAACAACTTCTCGTCAGGCTCGCCGGTTTCCCAGCGGGCGGACCTGCTCACCGAGTTTGATGTGGTTTATCAGGGCAACAAAGGTTTTCGGGTGTCTACCGCCAGTTGGTACGACGCTGCTTATGAAAATGTCGGCAATAACAGCAGCATTTCATCCAACCAGCTGAAAAACGGCCGTACGACCAATCATGGTCTGAGCAATTATGCCGATCGTTATTACAACGGCCCGTCCGGCGAAATTCTCGATGCCTTCGTATTTGCCGGCACCGAGTTTGATAACAACATGGTTCTCAACGGCAAGTTCGGGCAAACCACCAACTACTGGGGTGAAGCGCTGTTCAATATCACGCAGGGCAACAGTTTTGGTCAGGGCGGTGTGGACTTGGGCAAGGCCTTGGCCGTGCCCGGTACCGAAGCCAAAGAGCTGTTTATTCCTCGCAAGCAGATCTATGGCACCTTGCTGGTCAATCAGGAACTGACTTTCGGTGCGCAATATTTCTTCGGTTGGGACAACTCGCGACTGGCTGCATCCGGTACCTATCTGAGTGCCAACGACCCGGTGCAGGCAGATAACCTGGGGCTGGTGGTTGGAGCCAATCCGCTTGCGGGCAGCGGTGCCCCCTTCTGCGACCCGGTGCTGGATTGTAACTCGTCACTCTGGCTGCGCGACGAACATGTGTTCAAACCGCAGAAATCCGGCGACTACGGCCTGATGGCCAAGTGGAGTCCCGAGTGGCTGGACGGCACGTTGAGCGCGTTCTACCGGGAAACTTCGGATTTGCTGCCCTATCTGGCAATAAATGTCGATGCGGCTGCGTTCGGTAATCCGGCCAATCTCAATAGCGGCAATATTGGCAGCTATAACGAGTACTACGCCGACGATATCAAGTTGTACGGCCTCAGCTTGTCAAAAAACATCGGCAGCGTTTCCGTCGGCTGGGATCTGAACTACCGCACCAACATGCCGCTACGCAGCGTGGCCGCAACTATCGATGCGGCAGCAGCGGCAGCAGGGCTGCCTGGTTATATTGCTGCGGCACCCACCGGCACGGGGGAAATTCCGGGGTCGCGTGGTGACACCATTCACTCGGTGCTCAACGGTCTTCAGCTGTATGGCGATTCTCCGTTATGGGACGCTGCTTCCCTGGCGGTCGAGCTGGGCTACGACCATATCGTTTCGGTCGATAGCAAGAATGAGAATCTCTACAAGGGGTCTTCCTGGTACCGCGGGAAAGACAAGGTCACGCCTAACTACTGGTCGTTCCAGGGTTCCTTCACGCCCACCTGGTACCAGGTTTTCCCCAGCGTCGATCTGTCCATGCCGATGGTCTATGGCGTTGGTCTGGATGGTGTGTCCGCCACCACCACTGGCGGCAGTGAAAATGCCGGCACTTACTCGGTTGGCATCTCGGCCGATGTCTACAACAAATACACCTTTGACCTGAAGTACGTCGATTACTTCGGTCCGTTCGACACCTGCGAGAACGGCCTGACCGACGGGAATGCTCCCGATGCAGCGGCCGGCGGGGCCTACACCTGCACGCCGGGTCAGGTTACCAACTATGCCGACTCCAACCCGGCACTTAAAGACCGCGGCATGCTTACCGCGACCTTCAAGACCTCTTTCTGAACCAAGCCGCGTTGATAACTCAATTTAGAGAACAATAAAATGAAGACTGTACAACGTTTTTTAGCTGCTGCACTGACGGTGACCATGGCCGGTGGAGCACACGCCGGAGTATCGCCGGAACAGGCTGCCCAACTGGGTCAGTCGCTGACCATGCTGGGTGCGGAAAAAGCCGCAAACACGGCAGGTACCATCCCTGAGTTTACCGGTGGTTTACCCATTGATACGGCACCGCCAGGCTACAAGCCGGGTGACGGCATTCGTCCTGATCCGTTTGCTGCGGAAAAGCCGCGCCTGGTGATCGACAGCAAGAACATGGCAGAACACAAGGAACAGCTCACGGCGGTTACCCAAGAGCTGATGTTGCGCTTTCCAGACTTCCGTATAGACGTCTATCCAACCCACCGCTCGGCAACCATTCCCAAGGCATACCTCGACAACACGCTACTCAATGCCACGGGGGCTAGAAGTGTGGACGAGGGGATGGGGCTGGAAAACACCCTGCCAGGTACGCCGTTTCCGATTCCACAAACGGGTGCCGAGGTCATGTGGAACCACCTGCTGCGCTACGCGGGTCAGGCGCAGTTGGCAAAATATGATTCCTGGAACGTTGACTCTTCCGGCACACAAGTGCTGGCAACTACCGGTTTGGCGACATTTCAGTACCCTTTGAACGATCCGGCCCATATCAATACGCCAAGCTCGCCTACCGAGGTGCGGAATATGTTGAAGGTGGAATACACCGCTCCGGTGCGCCGGGTGGGTGAAGCCATCTTGGTGTATGACTCGGTCAACCCGATCAAAGCACCCCGCAAAGCCTGGCAATACCTTCCCGGGCAGCGTCGGGTGAAGTTGGCGCCGGATATCTGCTGTGATGCGCCGAACCCGGGCACGGTGGGTGCCAGTACTTACGATGATGCCTTCGTGTTCAACGGTGCCATGGATCGTTACGACTGGAAACTGCTTGGCAAGAAGGAAATGTACGTTCCGTATAACGACTACAAACTGATCTTTGCGAAAGAGCCGAGCAAAGTTCTGGGGCGCAATTTCCTTGAACCGGAATACGTGCGCTGGGAGTTGCATCGGGTCTGGGTAGTTGAAGCCACGTTGAAGCCGGGCAAGCGTCACATCTATACCCGCCGCACGTTTTATATCGATGAGGACAGCTGGGTGGCTGTTGCATCTGACGAGTACGATGCTAATGGCGGGCTGTTTCGTGGCACATATGCCTACATGGCGCCACTCTGGGATGTGCAGGTGCCCATCGCTAACAGCTACGCGACCTACGACCTGATTGGTGGGGTCTATAACATGTCAGGCCTGTTTGGCCCGTACTTTGGTATCAAGGACATCGGCAGTCTGAGCAGTACGCAGTGGTCGCCGCAGTCGTTGGCTGGTTCGGGAATTCGTTGATCGGCGATTGAGCATGGCATTCACTTGCCGGATTGCAGGCGAAAATCTGTTCCGGCAAGTGAGCTTTAAAGTCGTGGGTTTGTATAGGTTTTGACTGGCCGCAGTGCGTGTTTGCGCAGCTACTCACTGATGGCCCCGCAAGTGCGCAGCGGAGTGAATATTAAAGTTTCGCAGCCAACGTCAGCACCCGGACTTTCTGCGTTTAGTTGAAGTTGGGTTGTTCGGCCAAGACCTGCGAAGCGGGTACCTGCCAGTAATTACTCCGATGCGCATCGGCATCATCCACTTGCAAGAAAATTGGCCCGGCTTGACCGGGCATTTTTTTTGCTACGTTTTCGTAGTCTGTCCAATACGACCTGGCTCAAGTCCAGTCCGGTGACTGAAGGGTTGCCACGAGCACTTACGTCGCAAGTTACTTTCTTAGCCGGCCATCGTCCGCTGACAGAGCGCTTAGCCGGTCTGGCTAATCGGCAAATAGCCCGGTTCATCGGGGGTGAGCAGATCCGGAGTTGAGCAAGAGCTGTTGCACAGCGGGGGCGGCTCCGGTCAGCGGCAATACTCGAGAAGAACACTCGGCAAGCATATTGCCATTGCAGTTGCCTGCCTCGGCTACTGCGGAATCAGTGCCTTAACAGCCTCGCCAGTGACCGTCTGGCACAGATACTTGGCCAACTACAGCATGGGTATTGCTGGGTAAATTCATTAGATTCAATTTTTCACTGACTATCAGACAAGGCAATTCTATGTTGACCGATCACGATGAATTTCTGCATCTGGGCTATCCAAAGGGCAGTCAAGCCCCATGGAAAGAAAACTACTATTTTAATTTTTGTGACCGCAAGGCCAACGCGCTGGGCATAATTCATGCCTCACTGCAGCGTGACAAAGGTGTCCTGACCATACGTACACATCAGGTGCTTGATGGTAAGCAATTCAACTACGTGAATACCCTTGCCTGGCCACCCGGGGTGGGTGCTCGCTCTGAACAGGTGGTGTTGACCGACGGCGCACTCGGCATTGAGGTGCTGGAGCCTTTTAACGCTCATCGCATTCAGCTGACGCATGACGAGCTTTCAATGACGCTTAATTACCGCAAGCGCTTTGAGGCCTTTGATTACCCTGACGCCCATTCTCCTGCGGAGGGTTTGCCAGAGGCCGACAAGGCTATGGACGTCAAGCACTACGAGCAGGGAATGACCGTGGAAGGCACGATTGACTTCAACGGTAAACGGTATGAGATCAACTGCTTGGGTCATAGAGATCACACGTGGGGGTTTCGCGATGAGTCCGGTTTGCGCGGTTGGAACTGGGTGGCCATGCAAGGGGAGAACTCCTCGATCAACCTGACCCAGGTGCGCAGGCGGGATTGGGCCAATACTGAAATGGGTTTTATCTCGTACACCGATAAAGCCCTGGCGGTTACCGCAGTGGAGGTTGCAGATATTCGTTACAACGAACTGCAAGAACCTGTCGTTACGCGCTATGCGGTGACGCTGGAGGACGATAGTCGCTTGCACATTACCGCTACGCGTTTCACCCGGATGTTTTTGGACGACCCCAAAAGAAACGGCGTTATTTTCCACGAGAATTTCTCTGAATTCGTGATCGAGGAAACCGGGGAGAAGGGCGTCGGTGTTGATGAACACATGCTGCTAGTAAAGTAGGTCGCAGGGCTGGTCACTTGGGATAGCGCCCAGGCATTTTTTACACTATTGCGTTGGGGTTGGAATGCTGCTCACCAATAAATTGCTCGCGCGATCACTAAGCCTTGTTTCTCTTATGGTGAAACGGCTACAGGGGCAGGCCTCCACTGCCCAGCTCCTTGCGGGGAGCGACATCAGCGAGCAGATGCTTTGCGACGCCAGCAGCCTGATCAATGCCGAGCAAGAGTGCCAGGTATTCAGCAATGCCCAGCGACATATTGCCGACCCTCTCTGGGGGCTGGAGTTAGGCTGCAAGCTCAATCAGCACCTGTCACAGCTGGGTGTGTATGGTTTCACTCTTTTGAGCGCGCCGACCCTGCGTGATGCCCTGAGCTTTTCCGCTTGGGGAAACCATCTAACCAGCACTATCTACTTTTACACCCTGCACGAAGACGCAGCTTCTGCGCGTCTAACCCTTTCCCCCAAGTATGATCACAGTGATTGCTTACAGCTGCGCGTTGATACTGAAATGTCTTCCGTGGTGCAAACAATGCGAGTGTTGTCTGTAAAACCTATCGCGTTCGATAGAGTGCAGCTAATGCACGGCGGCGTGGAGCACAGGCAAAGATATCAAGATTTTTTTGGCTGCCCAGTGGATTTTAACCAACCCTGCAACAGCTTTACTTTCGACAAGAGAGTGCTCGATCAGGCGTTATTTCATGGTGATCAGGATACCTTTGACGCCTGCAAGCTGCGCAGCCAGCGCAATATCGAGGAGCTGGAGTGCACGCAGCATCCGACCTCCGCGTTTGTTAAAACCCTGGTGCGCCGGAGCAATGACTATGATCTCACTCCGAATGAAGTCGCCTCGCAGCTGAACATTAGCCCGAGAACCTTGAGGCGAAAGTTGCAGCAGGAAGGCAATAGCTTGCAAGGGCTTATCTCGCACGCCCGTATGAGCGACGCCATTGAGCTTCTGATCAACAGCAAGCGATCCGTTGAGGACATCGCCTTGTCTTTGTCCTATTCCGATGCGAGCGCCTTTACCCACGCGTTTAAACGCTGGACAGGTGTGTCGCCCTCCCACTATCGCGACAACACCCCCTGAAGCGCCTAAGCATTAATTTGTTGTGCGTAGAAGTTCCGCGTGCGGCCTTGATCGGTTCAGCGTTCCTGTGGGCGCGGGCAGGCATACCCAACTGCTTGCCGGCGTGGCGTGGTGTTGCCCGTCATTCGTAGAACTCATTCCCGGCGACTTGGGCGTGCGATAGCCGCGTGCCGAAAAGGCCAAATGTCGGTATTCGCAGCACTGGATTAGTCGGAAGCCTGGCTGTTAGATCTTGTGCGCCAAGCTTTGGTTAGGACTGAAACCCCTTTAAACAGGGTGTTTCAGCGGTGTAGTCGCAAGTTCAGGAGAGGTTTTTCAGCGCTTTTGTTGTGGGCGCGCACCTTGGGTTTTTGGCTTGGCTAATTGCGTAAATGTAAGTTAATGCCTGTTTATTTGATTGCCTATGCCATGGTTGGATCAACCCTGGCTTGGCAATCTGTGCCTCGTTCTTGTGTCCCGCCGGGACTTTCAATCACATGAGAGGCATACGATGACCCATCACGCTTATATATATGACGCGGTGCGCACTCCCCGCAGCAAAGGCAAGAAAGACGGCAGCCTCTACGAGGTCAAGCCCATCGATCTGGGGGCTGGTCTGCTCAATGGGCTACAGGCACGGCATGATCTGGATACCTCCTATGTCGATGACGTGGTCATGGGTTGCGTTGGCCCGGTGGGTGAGCAGGGCTCCGATGTGGCCAAGATGATTGTGCAAAATGCCGGCTGGCATGAGTCGGTTGCCGGTGTGCAGCTGGACCGCTTCTGCGCCTCGGGCCTTGAGGCCGTCAATATTGCCGCACAGAAAATCGCTTCGGGTTGGGAAGATCTGGTGGTGGCTGGTGGTATCGAATGCATGTCGCGGGTGCCTATGGGTTCCAACGGCGGCGCCATGGCCGGCGATGCGGCGTTTCAGCTGAAAACCGGTTTTGTACCGCAGGGTATCGGCGCCGATGTTATTGCCAACCTCGATGGCTACAGCCGTGAAGACGTCGATGCATTCGCCTTGGCCTCACAACAGCGTGCAGCTTTTGCCCGCGACAACGGCTACTTCGATCGCTCGGTGCTGCCGGTACTGGACAAGAATGGCCTGACCATCCTTGCCAAGGATGACTTCATCAAGCCGGATACCAGCATGGAAGGCCTGGGCAAGCTCAAGGCGTCTTTCGAGGCTATGGGTGGCTACGGCTTTGACGACATCATCCTGAGAAAATACAACACCCTGGACAAGGTGACCCACGTTCACACCCCGGGCAACTCCTCCGGGATTGTCGATGGTGCTTCTGCCGTGCTGATCGGTAGTGAAAAGGCCGGCAAGGATCTGGGCTTGACCCCGCGCGGTCGTATCGTGTCCACGGCCGTTTTGTCCACTTGCCCGATCATCATGCTGGCCGGGCCGGCTCCCGCCGCCAAAAAGGCGTTGGAAAAAGCTGGTCTGAAGGCTTCCGATATCGACCTGTGGGAAATCAACGAAGCGTTCGCCTCGGTGGCCCTGCGCTACATGAAAGAGCTGGGCATCAGCCACGAAATTACCAACGTCAATGGTGGTTCTATCGCCATGGGGCACCCGTTGGGCGCGACCGGCGGCATGCTGGTCAGCATCATGCTGGATGAGCTGGAACGCCGTGGTTTGAAGCGCGCCATGCTGTCGCTGTGTGTCGGTGGCGGCATGGGCATATCCACCATCATCGAGCGCATCTAATGGTCTCTGCGGCTAGTTCACTTGGTTAGTTTCGGCGTTCGAGACCCTGCTGCGTAGCCACCCCTCGTCGCAGAACCTCGGACATCCGAACACGGGTTAACCAACTAGTCGCACAGTCCATCAAGCGTTACGGCTTCACCCTTACGACCGAATTCAGGAAGTGCATCATGAGTGTATTCAAGTACGAAAAAGACGCCGACGGCATTGTTACCATCACCATGGATATGACCGGCCCGGTCAATGCCATGAACGCAGAGTTCCGTGACGCCATGGGCGCAACGGTTGACCGTCTGGAAGCCGAACAAGGCTTGAGCGGCGTGGTCTTTGCCTCGGCCAAGAAAGTGTTTTTTGCCGGCGGTGACCTCAAAGAGTTGCTGGCTTTCAAGAAGGGCGAAGAAGCTAACTTCATGGGCATGCTCGATACCATGAAGTCGTTTTTCCGCAAGCTGGAAAAACTGCCGGTGCCTGTGGTTTCAGCCATCAATGGTGCTGCTTTGGGCGGCGGCTATGAGCTGTGCCTGGCGACCAATTACCGTTTGGCGTGGAACGACAAGTCGGTACAGATCGGCTTGCCGGAAGTCACCCTTGGATTGCTGCCAGGCGGCGGTGGCGTAGTGCGTTTGGTCAATTTGCTCGGCTTGCAAGCCGCGCTGCCATACCTGCTTGAGGGCAAAAAGGTTACGCCGGAAGCCGCTCTGAAAGCCGGCATGATTGACGAGGTGGTTGATTCGCTGGAGCAGCTGCTGCCGCGTGCCAAGGCTTATATCCTGGCCAACAAAGGCAACCAAGACGCGGCGATACAGCCTTGGGACAAGAAGGACTTCCGTATCCCCGGCGGCAACGCCAGCTCACCTAAACTGGCCCAGGTGCTGATGGGTGCGCCCGCCATGCTCGCGCAAAAAACCCGTGGTTTGCTGCCTGCGCCCGAGCAGATTCTGGATTGCGCGATCGAAGCCGCGCGACTGGACTTTGAAGCCGCACAGCGTATTGAAACTCGTGGCCTGACCTACCTGGTTGGTACGCCCGAAGCCAAGAACCTGATCACCACCTTCTTCTTCCAGATGAACAAGGTAAACAGTGGCGCTTCACGGCCTAAAGATGTTGCTCCGCAGCTGACCAAAAAGGTCGGTGTACTGGGCGCCGGCATGATGGGCCAGGGCATCGCCTACGTGTCGGCCATGGCCGGTATCGAAGTGATCCTCAAGGATATCAGCGTCGAAGCGGCAGAGAAGGGCAAAGCCTATTCCGAGAAGTTGCTGGACAAGGCGATGGCGCGTGGCCGCATGAGCCCCGAGAAAAAAGCCCAGGTGCTGGGACTGATCAAGCCCACCGCCGATAACGCAGACCTGCAAGGCTGCGATCTGATTATCGAGGCCGTGTTCGAAAACATAGCGTTGAAGAACAAGATTACCAGCAGCACCGAGCAGTACCTGTGCGAGGGCGGCATCTGGGGTTCCAACACCTCGACCTTGCCGATCACTCAGCTGGCCGAGGCTGCCAGCAAGCCGGAAAACTTTATCGGCGTGCACTTCTTCTCGCCGGTGGACAAGATGCCGCTGGTTGAACTCATCTGTGGTGAGAAAACCAGTGACATCGCGCTGGCCAAGGCCTTCGACTATGCGCGGCAGATCAAGAAAACCCCGATCGTGGTCAACGACTCGCTGGGCTTCTTCACCTCGCGTACCTTCGGCACCTATTTTGATGAGGGTGCACGCATGGTGGTTGAGGGCGTTGCGCCGATTAAGGTCGACAACCTGGGCAAGGCCATCGGCATGCCGGTTGGGCCACTGACTGTGCATGACGAAGTCAGTCAGGAGTTGAGCCGCAAGGCGATGGAAACCTGGGCTGAAATGGGTGTTACCGACAAGTGGGGCGAGCAGGACGCACTGCGCGAGGTTGTTGATTTCCTCGTCGTGCAGAACGGTCGTGGCGGCCGCCACCACAATGGCGGTTACTTCGATTATCGCGATGGCAACAAGACGCTCTGGGCCGGTGTGGTAGAGAAGTTCTACAAGGCCGATGTCTGCATGCCCGACCAGGACATCAAGGATCGTCTGCTGTTCCGTCAGGTGATTGAAACCCTCAAGTGCCTGCAGACCAACGTGTTGCGCACGGTCGCCGACGGCAACATCGGTTCCATCATGGGTATCGGCGCGCCGATCTGGACCGGTGGCTTCCTGCAGTTCGTCAACACCTATGGTCTGGAGCGCTTCCAGACCCGTTGTGGCGAGCTGGCCGCGCAGTATGGCGAGCGCTTTGCCTGCCCGGAAATCGTTGCGCAGAAGATCGCTGCGGGCGAAACCTTCGTCTAAGGCTGTCTTTTAGTCCCGCCCTTTGCCGGGCGGGCTCTTTGTTCATGCAGGAGTGAGTCGTGAGAAATTTTACTGAAGAGCAGAATATGTTTCGCGATGCCTATCGCAAGTTTCTGGAGGCGGAAATTGCACCGAACATTGAGATGTGGCGCGAGCAAAACATTGTTGATCGCTCTGCGTTCAAGAAGGCCGGTGATCTGGGCTTTCTGATGATCTGGCCGGACGAGCAATACGGCGGGATGGGCGACAAGGACTTCCGCTTTGAACAGATCATCATCGAGGAGACCGTGCGCCAGGGTTGTGCCGAGTGGTTCAACACCCTGCACAGCCGTCTGGTCGGGCCGTACATCCAGCATTTTGGTAATGATGAGCAGAAGCGCCGCTTCCTGCCGGGCTGTGTCAGTGGCGAAAAAATTCTGGCCATTGCCATGACCGAGCCGGATGCCGGCAGCGACCTCGCGGGCATGCGCACCACGCTGAAAGAAGAGGGCGATCATTTCGTTCTGCACGGCTCGAAAACCTATATTTCCAACGGCATCAATGCCGACTACATCATTGTGGCGGGCAAGTCCGATCCGGCGAACAATCCACATGCCATGACCCTGTGTGTGGTCGAGCGCGGCATGCCAGGTTTCGAACGTGGCCGCAACCTCGACAAGATGGGCATGAAAGCCCAGGACACCGCCGAACTGTTTTTCTCGAACGTCAAAATCCCCAAGGAAAACATTCTCGGTGAGCCGGGCAGGGGCTTTATCTACCTGATGCAGGGGCTGGCCGAAGAGCGGTTGATTGCCGCCGTGGGCTCGGTATCCAGTGCGCGTCGGGCGTTCAACCTGACCCGTGACTTCGTGATGGAGCGCAAGGTATTCGGCAAGCCGTTGGCGGCCATGCAGAACACCCAGTTCAAGATGGCCGAAATGGATGCCGAGATCGCGGTGCTGGAGGTCTTTGTCGACCATCTGGTCGCGCTGCACAACGTGGGCCAGCTCAACGTCAATATGGCCGCCAAGGCCAAACTGCAAACCACTGAAGTCGAGTGGAAGATGCTCGACCTGGGTGTGCAGTTGCATGGCGGTGCCGGCTACATGAAGGAATACCCGATCTGCAACATGTTCACCGATGCGCGGGTCAATCGCATTCTTGCGGGCAGTTCGGAAATTATGAAGCTGATCATCAGTCGCGACATTTTCTCCGAGAAATACCGCAGCAACCTGGATTGAGATAAGGATCAAGTAATGGATATCAAAGGTAAAGTTGCCATCGTTACCGGTGGTGCATCAGGCTTGGGCGAAGCAACGGTACGGCGCTACGTTGCCCTTGGCGCCAAGGTTGCCATCTTCGACATGAACGACGAGCGTGGCAACGCCCTGGCTGCCGAACTGGGCGATGCGGTTATCTATCAAGACGTCAATGTAACCAGCGAAGACGCCGTGCAGGCGGCTCTGGATGTGGTGCTTGAGCGCTTTGGTGCGGTACACATTTGCAATAACTTTGCCGGTGTTGGCAGCGCGGTTAAAACCGTGGGCAGGGACGGCGCATTTCCGCTGAATATCTTCAAGACAGTGGTCGATATCAACCTGGTGGGTACCTTCAATGTGCTGCGCCTGGCGGCATTGCAGATGTCCAGGCAGGAGCCGGTTACCGAGGATGGCAGCCGTGGTGTGATCATCAATACGGCCTCCATTGCAGCATATGAGGGGCAGGTTGGTCAGGCCGCCTACAGTGCGTCCAAAGGTGGCGTGGTCGGCATGACCTTGCCCATCGCGCGCGATCTGGCCCAGTACGGTATCCGGGTCAACACCATTGTTCCTGGCTTGATTCACACACCGCTGTTTGATGCCCTGCCAGAAGCTGCCTATGAAAGTCTGTCGCGCAGCCCGTTGTTCCCGCAACGCCTGGGCCGCGCGGAAGAGATCGCGCACTTGTCGCAGTTCATCGTCGAGAACGATTACACCAACGGTGAATGCATCCGTATGGATGCCGGTATCCGGATGCAGCCCAAGTAAGCCAAGCGTATGCGACCGGGCTACGCGTAGCCCGGATATTGCGCCATCAGCTTTTTCATTTATCAAGCAACGAAGGTGAACCCATGGGGCCTCTGGCTGGTATCAAAATCATTGAAATGAAGGGTATTGGCCCAGGCCCCTATGCGGGTCAACTGCTGGCCGATCTGGGCGCTGAGGTGATCGTCGTCGAGCGCGCTTCCAAGCCCAATTCGATTGCGCCGCCATCGGCGCTGGATGTGAACTCGCGCGGCAAGCGCAGCATCGCCCTGGACCTGCGCAAACCGCAGGGCATCGAGGCCTTGATGCAGCTGGTGGAAAGCGCCGATGTGATCTTTGAAGGCAATCGTCCGGGAGTCGCCGAGCGGTTGGGCTTCGGCCCTGATGTATGCCTGCAGCGTAACCCCAGAATTATCTATGGACGGATGACCGGCTGGGGGCAAACCGGGCCGCTCGCGCACGCCGCTGGCCATGACTACAACTACATCTCCCTGACCGGCGTCGCTGCTGCCATCGGCACCAAGGCAGAGCCATTGCCACCGCTGAATCTGGTGGGCGACTTTGCCGGGGGCAGTCTGTTCCTCGTGGTCGGCATTCTTGCTGCGTTGCTGGAAGTGCAGAAGTCCGGACAGGGACAAGTGATCGATACCGCCATTACCGATTGTTCCGCGCACCTGATGAGTTTGTTCTACACCATGAACAAGCTCGGTGCCTGGTCTACCGCCCGTGAAAGCAACATGCTTGATGGTGGTGTGCCGTGGTACGGCGCTTACGCAACGGCCGATGGCAAGCATCTGTCGGTAGGGCCCATCGAGCCACAGTTTTTTGCGCAGATGATTGAGAAGGCCGGTCTGCCCGAGCACTTTGTGCAGGACCAGCACAACCCGAAAAAATGGCCCGAACTGAAAGCGGCTTTTAGCGCAACGTTCAAGTCAAAAACCCGCGCGCAATGGGTCGAGATTTTCGAGGGTAGTGATGCCTGTGTTGCGGGCATTCTCGACTTCAAGGAAGCCATTGAGCATCCGCACAACAAAGCCCGTGGCACCTACGTTGAAATCAACGGCCATTACCAGCCCGCGCCAGCCCCGAAATTCAGCCGTAGCCAGTGTCCAACTCCGGCAGCCCCGTCTGCTGAAGGTGCCGACACGCGAGCGGTCCTGGCTGACTGGGGCTTCGCTGCCAGCCGTATCGATGCGCTGGACAAAGACGGCATATTGAGCTGAGTGCAGCATCCACCGATGCGCTGTTTAGCGCGCATCGACAGCCTGAATTTTACGAGAGACAGAACATGAGTGAGTTCCAGACCATCAAGTACTCGGTTGCCAATCGTGTGGCAACCATCCGTTTGAATCGCCCTGAGGCGATGAATGCGATCAGCCAGAAGATGCGCCTGGAGCTGAAGCAGGCGATTGATACAGCTGAAGCAAGCGACGATGTGCGGGTGGTAATCATCAGTGCCGAAGGTCGTGGCTTTTGTTCGGGTACTGACTTGTCTGAAGGCCTGGCGGGCTTCAAAACCATTGATGCGCAAATTCAACAGGAATACATGCCGGTACTGATGGGCATTCATGATGCCAGCAAGCTGTATATCGCGTCGGTACATGGTGCCTGTGCCGGCATTGGCGCGGCGCTGGCGATGACCTGCGATCTGGCCGTGATGGCCGATGATGCCTTTTTATACCTGGCTTTCGCCGGTCTTAGTCTGGTGCCGGATGGCGGCATGAGCTATCACCTGGTCAATGCCCTGGGTTACAAAAAAGCCATGCAGTTGTTTGCTGAGGCCGGTCGCTTGCCGGCGCTTGAGTGCGAAAAATACGGGCTGGTCAACAAGGTGGTTGCACCGGCTGATCTGGCCAGTGAAACCCGTGCCTGGGCGCAGACCTTGGCCGAGGGGGCGCCGATCGCGCAGAGGTTTGGCAAGCAAATAATGCGCGCGGTGCACGATTCCAGCTATCGCGAAATTGCGGCCAAAGAGTCTGGGTTGCAGAACTCATGCATGATTAGCGAAGACTGCCAAAGTGCGATCAAGGCGTTCTTCCAGAAGCAGAAACCGGTGTTTCGCGGCGTCTGAAGCGGCTGCCCCCGTCACTCGGCTACAAGGCAGTAAGTACTTGGTGTAGAGGGATGCAGCACGGGTAAGCCGCGTGCACTTGTGAGGAGATTGAAACAGTGTGACGCGGGCGTGCGTTGAACCTGCCC
Source organism: Pseudomonas pohangensis (assembly GCF_900105995.1). Lineage (NCBI taxonomy): Bacteria > Pseudomonadati > Pseudomonadota > Gammaproteobacteria > Pseudomonadales > Pseudomonadaceae > Pseudomonas > Pseudomonas pohangensis. The sequence continues at coordinate 1,524,021 of NZ_LT629785.1, forward strand.
TGTAAAGACCGCGCACAGGCTGAGCTTTCATTGACGGCCATGTGCGCAGTCACCGTTATGGCCAGTGATCCGGGTTGTGAAGTTACCCTGGCTCCTGAAGCGTATAAAAGTGACAGCAAAACAGCGCCAAGTAACGGCTATGTGTGGTTCAAAAAATCGACTGGATGTCAAATAAGCGATCGGTAAATTAATTTGTGAGGTCAGGCTATGAGTGTTAATGAAGTTTCTTCAGTAGGCTCGGAAGAGCTCCGGCGTTTATTTGACAATCAACGTGCTGCGCAGATCAAGGAGCCCTATGCCAGCCTGGAACTTCGCACTGATCGCATTAATCGCATGATTGATATGCTGGTGGAGAATGAGCAGTCTCTGATCGATGCGGTAATGGCGGACTTTGAAAATCGCTCGCCAATGATGACGCGCTTTAGCGATATTTTTCCGACGCTGGAAAATCTGAAGCATGTTCGTAAACACCTCAAGCAATGGATGAAACCTGAAAGTCGTAGCAGTAAATTCCCGCTGGGCTTAATGGGTGCCAAATCAAAAGTAGAATATGTACCGCTGGGTGTGGTGGGTAATATTTCTCCGTGGAACTTTCCGATACAACTTGCTCTTTCTCCGTTGGCGGATATTTTTGGTGCAGGTAATCGGGTTCTGTTAAAGCCATCGGAATTAAGTCCGGAAACTTCCAGGTTAATGGCGGCACTGATAGCCAAGCGCTTTGATGAAACGGAGCTTGCTGTGGTCCTGGGCGGGCCAGAGGTTTCTGCGGAGTTTTCCAAACTCAAGTTTGATCATTTGCTGTTTACCGGTTCAACCAATATCGCCCGATTGGTAGCACAGTCTGCGGCGCCCAATTTAGTGCCTCTGACATTGGAGTTGGGAGGAAAGAATCCGGTCATTATCTCTTCTGGAGCGAACATTAAGTTGGCTGCAGACAAGTTGATGTGGGCCAAGTCATTGAATGGCGGACAGATATGCCTGTGCCCGGATACGATATGTGTTCCCGAAAGTAAACTGGAAGAGTTTGTAACTGCTTGCAAGTCAAGCCTGCAAAAGATGTTCCCGAATATTGCAACTGACCCGGAATATACGCACATTATTACGCAGCGCCACGCCGATCGTCTCAGGGATATGTTAAGCGAGGCTAAAGGAGCTGGGGCCAGGGTTGTTAATTTGCACGAGGGTGGCTGTAGCGGTCGCCGTGTATTACCGTCGCTGATTATAAATGCCGGTGTAAATTGCCGTGTCGAGCAGGAAGAAATATTTGGCCCGTTGTTGTCAGTGAAGAGCTACTCCAATCTGCAAGAAGTTATTACTTATATTAACCAGCGGGCCAGGCCGCTGGCTTTGTATTACTTTGGTAGTAACCAGAAAGAAATTGAAAAATTAACACGGGAGACTGTATCGGGTGGCATGGTGGTGAATGATCTCATGGCCCACATACTACAAGATGACTTGCCCTTTGGTGGTGTTGGGGATAGTGGCACGGGGTGTTATCACGGCTTTGATGGTTTTAAAAATTTCAGTCATGCCAAAGCGGTATACAGTCAGTCAACCCTGGATCCTTTCAAATATCTGCGACCACCCTATGGCAAGCTGGTCAAAAAGGTCATAGCCAGCCAGATAAAGAAATAGCCCTTAAAACGATGACCTTTCGCTGCTTTGATACCGTGAGGCTTCTGAAACCAGCACCGAGGTAGCCGAATTGCCCAGCTCCATTGCTTATACTTGTATGCTCGCCCGCCAGCTGCGGCTGGATGAGGCTGGCCAGCAGGAGCTGTTGGCAGGCACCTCTATTACGCTGGAAAGTCTGCGGTCATTGGAGTTGCTTATCAGTGATGAGGACTACGCAGTCGTTATCAGTAATGCGCTGCGACTTTCCGGCAACCCCGCTTTTGGCCTGGAGATGGGCAGTCGCCTGCATATTGCGGCACATGGGCCATTGGGACAGCTGCTCGCCACCGCTCCGAATCTGAATGAGGCTTGGGCGGTACTGGAGCGCTACCATGAGATACGCATACCGGTGACCTATCGACGTAGCTTCGAGGGGGGTGACATGCTCATTCACCTCGACGTGCGTCTCTCACCAGACGAAGTGGCGCGCTGCTTGATTGAAGGCATGGTGATTGCCGTGCAGGACAGTATGGAGCTGATGATGGGGCGCAAAGTGACGGAGGCGCGCTTCCAGTTTGCTTATGCCGCACCTGCCTATGCGGAGCAATATGCACAGTACCTGCATAGTCCTCATTCGTTTGATGCTCAGGAAACCACGGTACTGATTCCTAAAGCGGTGCTGCATAACCCCAACCTGTGTCGCGACAACCTCTCTTTTGAATTGGCTCTGCGTCAGTGCGAGCAGCTGCAGCATGATCAGCGCCAAGGTGAGGCGTGGAAATTTCGGGTTATTCGTGTTTTACAGAATCACGCGGGACAGATCTTGTCCTCCGAGCAGGTTGCTCGTCATTTCAACCTGTCTTCGCGCACGCTGATGCGCTATCTGAAGGCCGAAGGCTGCTCCTATCAGGAGCTTCTGGACGGGGAGCTGGGCCGTCAGGCGAAAGCCTGTCTTGAGTCGCCGCGGCATACGGTGGAGTCGGTGGCGTTGGCCCTGGGCTATCAAGATGAATCGGCCTTTCGCCGCGCCTTCAAGCGCTGGTTCGGCATCACGCCTTCGGAATACAAGATCGCTCACCGCGCGCGCTGAAGGCGTGTAATTCCTGCCAGCCGATAAAGGCATGCCTGGTCTGTCGCTATCTGCACGGAGGCTGTCGGTGTCTGTCCTCGGACTTGTCGTGAGAGGGTGTCAGGATGATGACGTAACAAAGTGGGCAATACGCCACGCCTGGTGTTGCCGTCCGAGTCATTACGACTACTGATTTTGCGCAGGAACCGGAGAACAATAACTAATGGATATTCGTGCCAGGGAACAAGATCTGCCATGGGCTCCTGTGTATCAGGAGTTGGGCATTTCGCTGGACGTTAAGCCGATAGCAGAGAAATCCCTTGCGGACTATGTCGAGTCCCACGCCTATCGTCTCAAGGATCGTCCAGCCATCGAGTACCTTGGTACAACCATCTCCTATGGCCAGTTGGACGCCTACGCCAATCAGTTAGCCCATGTGTTGCGTGAGTTGGGTGTGGGGCCGGGGGATGTCATCGGTAGTCACCTGCCGAATACACCGCAATACCTGATTGCGTTGGTGGCGGCAGCAAAACTTGGTGCAGCCGTTTCAGGTGTTTCACCGCTGCTGACAGCAAGCGAGCTTACCCATCAGGTTAACGATGCGCGGATCAAAGTGCTGATCACGCTGGATCAGTTTTTTAACCAGAACGTTGCAACTGTAGCGGCTAATACCCCTCTGCTGAAGGCTGTGTTGGTCAGTGGTCCCGTCGACTTCCTGCCCGGCTGGAAGCGGAAATTGGCCTATGCCCTGAACAAAGTGCCAAGGATCAAGCTGAACCCTATGGGTACGGTGCGCGTACAAAGGCTCAGGGAGCAAATGGCGCAGGCATCGTCTGCACGTATACATACCGCGATGCATTTCGACGACACTATGTACATTCAATACACGGGTGGCACGACCGGCAAACCGAAAGGCGCGGAACTGACCCTGCGCTCGGTTTTCAGCAGCCTTACGCAAATGGATGATTTTGCGCGTTATGAAGCCGGTCGCGATACGCTCGCCAGCGCTTTTCCCTATTTTCATACGGCTGGGCTCGCGCTCGGCACGCTGGGGCTCCGTCAAGCCGCGCGCATACTGGTTATTCCTGACCCACGCAATACGGCCTTGTTCTGCAAGACGATGCGCGAATTCCCGCCTACCCACCTTGCCAATGTGCCCACGCTATTCCAGATGCTGTTAGATGACCCGGACTTCAAGCACATTGATTTTTCAAGGCTGAAGATGGCTGTATCCGGTGCCGCTCCCTTTGCGCCGGAAATGATTCATCGGCTTGAAGCGGTGATTGGCAAAGGCAAACTGTGTGAAGGTTATGGCATGACCGAAAGCAGCGGCGTGACTGTGCTTAATCCGCCAGGCCGGGCCAAGGTCGGCTCGGTGGGGCTGCCGTTATCAAATACGCGGGTAAAAATCGTCGATGTAGATACCGGCATGCACGAACTGCCCTTTGGCGAGGCCGGCGAAATCATTGTCAATGGCGCGCAGGTGATGGCGCGTTATCTCGATAATCCTGAAGCCACAGCCAAGACCATGCGCGACTTTCAGGGAGAGATCTGGCTCTATACCGGTGATATCGGGAGCATGGATGAGGAGGGCTATATCACCATTTCCGATCGGGCCAAGGACATGCTTATCGTCGGCGGCTACAAGGTTTTTTCGGTCGAGGTGGAAGGCAAGCTGGCCGAGCTTGACTGCATCGAACTGTGCGCGGTGATCGGTACGCCCGATAAAAAACGTCCCGGCAATGACATCGTAAATCTCCATGTGCAGTTATCAGCCGCGCACCAGAAACGAAATCAGGATGATATTCGCACGGAAATTTTAGACTTCTGTCGCGAGCATATGTCGGCCTATAAGGTTCCCAAGCAGATCCATTTCGCCGAGGCGTTGCCGCTGACTGCCGTGGGTAAGCTGGACAAGAAAGCGCTTCGCTAAGGGCTATTTCGCTCGCACTGGCGTATGCACAGACAGCGCTATTGCATTACTGAATACGAACTCCATGACCAGCTTGAGGACAAATGTTATGCCTATCCAGTTTCCTGCGCGTTTGGTTTTAGAAACCGCGCCAACCTTCGGTGCCATGCTCAAGGCTTTTGCGGGTTCGGTTATACCGCTAATCAACTCGCGCAAAGTTCCGCCTCTAGACGAGGTGCGTGAGTTTAAGGTGGCACCGCCATCTGCACATTTGCTCGATAAGTACCTGGCGTGGTCGGGGGCTCCGGCTGATCGCTATGACGGCATTCTGCCGCCGCACTTTTGCAGTCATTGGGCCATGGGGGCGCTGGCGACCCTGGGCGGTCTGGCTCCCTACGATGTACGCAGCATTCTCAATCAAGGCCTGCGTTTACAAATCAAGGCGCCGATCCAGCGCGGTGAAAGCCTGCTTTTGCGTGGCCAGTTGCTGAGCATCAATGAAGAGCCAAGCCGCGTGCGTATCCATACCCGCATCGTCGCCCGCACTGCTGCGCAGGGTGAGGTGATGATCATTGATAATTACACCGCAATTCCTCGTGGCGGAAAAAGCAAGAAAGCAGCGAGCACGCGCCCGGATGAAACTCTCTATAAAACCATTGGCCATTGGTCTGCCGGGCCTAATGAAGGAATTAATTTCGGGCTGTTGACCGGTGATTACAACCCGATCCATACGCTATGGCCGGTGGCGCGGCGTTCGAAATTCGGCGGTTGCATTCTGCAGGGCTTCGGTACGCTGGCACGTAGCTTCGAAGTCATACGCGATGCAGGTTTTGATATTGCCGACATCGAGGTGCGCTTTATCAAGCCGTTGCTCTTGCCCTGCCCGATGCTGGAAGTGCAGCTGGCTGAAGCCCCGGATAGCAAAGGGGCGCAGCATTTTCGCCTGCGTAACCAGGATGGCAGCATTCACCTGGCCGGCAGCTTTTTCGCTCGTTAATCCATAGGACTCCCGTTATGAAAAAATCCTCATCGTTAGTGGCTGACCCAAAACGCCTGCCAGTGATTGTGCGCGGCGCACGCACTCCGTTTCTCGACACGGGCGGTAAATTTTCTTCCTTGATGAGTTATGAGCTGGGCGCCAAGGCTATTGCTGGTGTGATTGAAAAGTCCGGCATTGATGGCGGCTGCGTGGACATGGTCTGCATGGGCACCGTTGTGCATGAGACAGAAACCTCGAACGTGGCGCGCGAGTGCATGCTCAATGCAGGCCTGCCCAGCACCACGCCGGCTTACACGGTGTCGATGGCCGGGCTGTCACCTAATGTCGCGGTGGCCAACCTCTGCGACATGATCTTGCTCGGGCGTATCGAAGTGGCGGTTGCCGGAGGCACCGAGAGCTTTTCTGATATCCCTGTACGCCTTTCTCAGACGTTACGTCGTTCCGTCATGCGGCTGAACCAGGACAGCTCGGCGGCGACGGTATTATCCATATTGAAATCCTTGCGCCCGCGTGACTTGCTGCCAAAAATGCCTACGGGAACCGACTTCACTACGCGCAAGACTATGGGCGCCTTGTGCGAGCGCATGGTGGAGAAATACGGCTCCACTCGCGCGGAAAGTGATGCGTTCGCCGTGCGCAGTCACCAGCTGGCGAGCCAGGCCTGGGAGCAAGGGAATTACGATGCGGATATCGTCCCGGTACATGTCAGCGGGCAAGCGCAGCCGGTAACACGCGACAACAGTGTGCGTGCGGATGCGAGCCTGGAAAAACTTGGCCGCCTTAAACCGGTTTTCAACAAGCGCTCCGGCATCGTCACGGCTGGCAACTCGTCACGCCTGACTGACGGTGCGGCGGCACTGCTGCTCACCAGTCTGGGCGCGGCCGAGCGGATGCAATTGACGCCTCTGGCGGCGGTGCGTGATTACGTCTTGGCAGGTACTGCCGACCTCAATGATGAAATGTTGTTGGGCCCAGCCATGGCGATACCGCGCTTGCTGCGCCGAAATGGCCTGAGCGTTGATGATATTGATGTCTGGGAACTGCATGAGGCCTTTGCCGCGCAGATACTGGTCAATCAGGTCTGCCTGGGCTCGGCAGACTTTGCCAAACAGCGTCACGCAATGGAGCAGGCCGTTGGCGCCATCCCGCTGGAGAAGCTGAATACCTGGGGCGGTTCGTTGGCCTTGGGTAATCCTTTCTCGGCGACCGGCGTTCGCCTGCTGACAACCGCTGCCCATCGCCTGCAACAGGGCAACGGGCGTTACGCGATTATCTCGAGTTGCGCTGGTGGCGGACTGGGCGCGGCAATCTTGTTGGAGCGTATGACAGGTTAGAAGCTCAAGCTTCTAGCCTGACACTGTACGCATATTGCGCTGCCAGTCATTGATGGTGGCGCTACAGGATGCTGAAGGTGCACAGGTTCTTTGCTCTGCTATTTACTTCATTTGCAGGAGTGGCATTACATGAATAACGCAAGCGTTGATACAGCATTACGCAGTCCCAAAGTGGTCATTATCGGTACCGGTGTGACCGGAATACTCATGACCATCAAGTTGCGCGAGGCGGGCATCACCGATTTGGTGGTGCTGGAGAAGAAGGATTGCCTGGGCGGCACCTGGCGCGAGAACACCTATCCGGGCTTGGCCTGCGATATTCCGGCGCACATGTACACCTACTCCTTCGAACTGAATCCCAACTGGTCACATCTTTTCGCCTACGGCGCGGAGATTCGCGAGTACTGCGAAATGGTCGGGCGCAAATACGGCGTGACCGACAAGGTCCAGTTCAATGAAGAAGTGGTCAGCAGCATTTACGATAAGGGCAAGTGGACAGTCACTACCCGCAAGGGCAACACCTATGTTGCCGACTTTGTCATCAACTGCACCGGCATTCTGCATCATCCGGCCCGGCCGCAGATCAAGGGCATCGACACCTTCAAAGGCGCGATGTTTCACACCGCAGAGTGGGATCACAGCGTTGATTTGCAAGGCAAGCGCATCGGGGTAATCGGCACGGGTTCGACGGCCGCGCAGGTTATTCCCGAGGTCGCCAAGCAGGCTGGCAAGCTGTCGGTTTTTCAACGCACCCCGCAGTGGATTTTGCCCTTGGCCAACAAAGAGTTCAGCGAAGCCGACAAGGCCAAGTTTCGCGAACATCCCAACCGCTTGCGGCGCTTGCGTCTGGCTTACGAGTGGGCCATTCAGAACTTGCTGACCAAGGCGGTTACCGGTCATCAGCCACAGAATTTCCTGTTCAGTGCCATGTGCAAGTTGAACCTGCGTTTCAGCGTCAAAGACAAGAAGCTCCGGGAAAAATTGCGCCCGGATTACAAGGTCGGCTGCAAGCGGATTATCATCAACAAAACCTTTTATGACGCCGTGCAGCGCGACAATGTCGAACTGGTCACCGACGGCATAGTCGAAATCACCCCCAAAGGCATCAGGACCAAAGACGGTCGCGAGCACGAACTGGATGTGCTGGTCCTTTCCACCGGTTTCCATAACTTCAATTTCATGCGGCCCATGGATATGCGCGGCAAGGATGGGCTGACCATCGATGAAGCCTGGAGCAAGAAGATCCGCACCTATCGCTCACTGTTTATGCCCAACTTCCCGAACAATTTCCTGATGCTCGGGCCGCATACGCCGATCGGTAATTACTCGGTGATTGCCATGAGTGAAGTGCAGTGCGGTTACATTCTGCAAATCCTGCAGCGCTGGCGCGAGCGGAAGTTTGACGAGATCGACGTGCAGCCAGAGGCACTGGAACGCTTCAGCCGCTACATGAAAGAAGGCATGTCGCAAACCGTATGGGTGGGTGGCTGCCAGAGCTGGTATCTGGATCCGGATGGTGACCCGGTTCTGTGGCCCTATACCTGGCAGCGCTGGGAGAAGGAGATGAAAACTCCGGAAATGCAGGACTTCAAACTGACTACGTTTGCCTGATCTCGGGCTGGCGAGAGTTGTCGCTCGCTAAAGCTGTATGTGACCGCCCGTATCCCTGACTGGAAGGGCGGTTACTGAAATTAGGCAGCTGCAGCATTAAGCGTTGCAAGCGTCTGGGCCGCACAGTCTGCTACAGGGAGCCTTGTGGGCGATGTTCAGATCCACGGGAGTCTGCGCGACATCAAAACCTTCCTCGGTTGCTTCGACTTCAGTGAAGAACCTTTTGGCCTGACCATGCGCTAACGGAGAGCGTCACTATGAATACTTCAGAAAACCGACAGAAGCGCTCCATCGCGCGCAGCTGGCTATGGGTTGGGCTGGTTGTACTGTTGATTGTCGGTGGCATTCTGTGGAGCCAGATGAGCACCGTACGCCTGGCTGCCAAGAGTTACGTGTTTGGTTATCCGTTGGTGATGACCGATCTTACGCGCAACAGTTTCATTCACACGGTTGCTCCGGCCAACCGCCTGGTGAACATGGCCCAGTTTCCCGAGGCTGATTTTCAGGTTTTCGTCAGGCCGAATCTGGACACACTCTATACCCAGGCCTGGCTTGATATGGATGCAGGGCCTTGGGTGTTTGAGGTTCCAGCTAGCTCGCGTTATCTGGTGATGCAGTTTCTTGATGCCTGGACCAACGTGTTTGCCAGTGTTGGTACGCGTACAACAGGTGACAAGGGCGGGCGCTTCTTGCTGGCGGGCCCTGACTGGCATGGCCAGGTTCCGGAAGGCATGACACTGCTGCGTTCATCCACACGCATCAACTGGCTGCTTGGCCGGGTTCAAACCAATGGAAAATCGGACTATCCCGCTGTGCATGCCATACAGGCCGGGATCAGTCTGCGCAGTCTCGACGACTGGCAGCAGGGTACAGTGATCGAGGCGCTGCCGTTCCAGTTGCCCAAGCAACTGCCACCGTCGCCACTGTTCGAGATGCGTAAGCTGGGCCCTCGGGCCTTCTTCGGACAGTTGTCGATGTTGATGGAGGACAATCCGGCCGCCGCGACAGACGTTGCCGCTGTGGCCGAACTGGAGCAGCTTGGCGTGCGGGTTGGGGAGGGCGAGCCGCGATGGAACTGGCTGCAGGAGCATGCCGTGGCAGTGGGCATGTGGCTAGCGGAGCGGGAAATGAACGCGGCCCTGGAAAGTCCGAAAGTGCTCGTCAACGGCTGGAACAAGGCACCCAAGCATATGGCCGCCTTCGGCCAGGACTACGGCCTTCGCGCGGTGGTGGCTATGTACGGTTTCGGAGCCAATCTCGCCGCCGAAGCCTCCTACTTCAACGCCAAAGTCGATGCCCGGGGAGAGGTACTGCAGAGTGGCCAGCGCTACCGCCTGCACTTTGCTGCGGGCGAACTTCCACCTGCCCAAGCCTTCTGGTCGCTTACTGCTTACGACATGAATGGCTATCTAATCCCCAACCCCCTGCATCGCTATGCGTTGGGTGACCGCGACAAGCTGGTCTACAACCCGGATGGCTCGCTGGATCTGCTGTTGCAGAGCGAAGCGCCGGGAGAACAGCAACTCAGTAACTGGCTACCCACTCCCCGCAGTGGTCCCTTCACCTTGACCGTACGCATCTATTTGCCGACCCAGCGCTTGCTCGACGGCCAGTGGCAAATGCCCGGTATCGAGCGCTTCTAAAACACTGATTGACTCTCTGGGAATAGCAATATGGCTTACGACTTGATAGGCAAAGTAGTACTGATTACTGGCGCCGCCGGGGGAATAGGTGCGGCCACCGCACGGGAGCTGTATGGCTTGGGAGCTTTGTTGGTGCTTACGGACATGCAGCAGGAGGCCGTTGACCAGCTCGCTCAGGAGTTCGACGCCGAGCGCGTCCTGCCGCTGGCGCTCGACGTGACCGACGTCGAAGCCTCAAAAAGGGTGGTGCAGCGCGCCGTCGAGCGCTTTGGCCGCCTCGATGTGGCATTCGCCAATGCCGGCATTTCCTGGCACAGCAACCCCAAGACTCTGCGTATCTGCCCCTCGGACGAGTTTCGGCGCATCGTCGAAGTGGATCTGTTCGGTGTGTGGAATACGATCCAGGCGGCCTTGCCGGAGGTCATTCGCAATCAGGGACAGATTCTGGTGACCTCGTCCATCTATGCTTTCTTAAACGGTCTGGTCAACGCGCCTTATGCCGTTTCCAAGGCCGCTGTAGAGGCCTTGACTCGTGCCTTGCTGGTCGAATTAGGCGGCACAGGTGCGACGTCCAGTGTGGTCTATCCGGCCTGGACCGATACGGCTATTGTCAAGATGGCCTTCGGTGGTAATGACCTGGCCACACGCATGAATGAAACCGTGATGCCGAGCTTTATGCGCCAACCGATTCAACCTCAGCAGGTGGCCAGGGCGATTGTGCAAGGTATGCGTTCTCGCCGGGCACGTATTGTTGTTCCGGGAAGATGGGTGCCATTTGCACTGCTGCGTGGCTTGCTCAACCCCCTGATTGATAGCTATCTGCAAAGGCACAAAGCACTGCAGAAGCTTTTACGCGAGCTGGAGTCTGGCCAGGACGGTGGGCGCTAGTACATTGACTGGCCGCTCTGGATCGAAAGTGCCGCTCTCTCGGCCAACCAAGGCTCGCACGCTGCTCCTTGTGGTGAATGTAGTGGCCTAATGAAACCGGGCAGCCAGAAAGCCAAAAGCCCCTGAAAATCAGCAGAAAATTCAAGGGCTTTTGCTGTTTCATTTGGTGGAGCCGGAGGGGCGTTGGTTCGAGTCCAATCGTGCCTGCCAAACACATCCCGCACTGTGCGGGATTAAAAAGCCGATCAGAGATGATCGGCTTTTTTGTGTCTGCGGTTTGCCGCTGCTGCGATACTGGCACGCGCTGTCGCGGTTTTTACGCCGTTCCAGCGCAGGCCTGCAAGCCTTGTATCCTGCCGGCAGCCCGTGCAGGTATGCGGATGCTGCGCTCAGAGCTGCATGGATGGTCGCAAAGCCATGGCAGCGCGCCAGCGCAACAGGTTGGGATGCTGCTCGCCCGGTTTGACCCGTATTACGCGGGCAAAATCCACGGCAATCACGGCGCTGATGTCGGCAATGCTGAAACCGTTGCCGGCAATGTTGTCGCGGCCTTCCAGGTGCGCTTCCAGAACATCGAAGAAACTCTGCACGCGGGCCACGCCGCGCTGCGCCAGCTCCGGAATTTGCGGGTAATTCACCGGGCCGGGCAGGGCGCGGTCAACCATGGCGGGCGAGCTGTTGCGCAGGCCTTCGGCAATCGCCATGAAGCATTCCAGTTCGATGCGCGAGTTCCAGCTGGCGATATCGGCCTTTTCCAGAGGCGTGGTGCCCATCAGGGGCGGCTCGGGGAAGCGTGCTTCGAGATAGGCAGCAATGCCGGCGTTATCCGTAAGGATATGGCCATCTTCCAGGCGCAAGGCCGGTACGGTGCAGCGCGGATTGATGGCACGGAATGCCTCGCCAAGCTGTTCGCGCTTGGACAGGTCGATGTTGACCGTTTCGTGGGCAATACCTTTTTCCGCAAGCAGGATGCGCGCGCGGCGCGGGCTGGGCGCGGTTGCGCAGTCATAGAGAGTGATGGTCATGTTGTCTCCGTAGGGCGCAGAGCATTCGCCCTGTGCTTCGGTTGATGTGATTGACCTGCCGAACATGGCACGCTGCTGCGGTTCGCGCAACAAATGCAGGGCCGGTGCAGCCCCGCTGCGGCACAAGAAATGTCAGGTTATAAGCCGGTGGAATGCCGCTCACCCGGTAGAGCGCTTGTTTCGCCGGCTAGAATGGTTCGGCGGTTGTCAGGCAAACGCCAGGATTCAATTACAACGCCTTGATTCCACTGTGTTATATTCGCCCGCCTTGAAAACGTGCCAAAGGCCGCCAAGGCGGCTTTTGATACCCGGTTTGCTGCCCAGAGTCCCTTTGACAGCAGCAGTTTGATTTACCTCCAGTGATCCTGATTCGTTGCGGTTGGCTTTGCGCCCCTGCCATTGTCTGGCAGACATGACCCGACGTATCACGCTCCTGGCTCATCCCAACCCACGTGGCCTTTGGTAGGGGTCACCACTAGGAGAGGAGGCGCCATGCCCATCATTACCCTTCCTGACGGCAGTCAACGTTCGTTCGATCACCCGGTTAGCGTAGCCGAGGTGGCTTTATCCATTGGTGCCGGTCTGGCCAAGGCGGCACTGGCCGGCAAGGTCAATGGCGAACTGGTCGATACCTCGTATCTGCTCGATAGCGATGTTGCCCTGTCGATCATCACCAGCCGTGACGCCGAAGGTGTCGAGGTGCTGCGGCATTCCTGTGCGCACCTGATGGCGATGGCGGTGCAGCAGCTGTTTCCGGGTACCCAGGTGACTATCGGCCCGGTCATCGATAACGGCTTCTTCTACGACTTCGATTGTGAAAAGCCGTTTACCACGGAAGATCTCGAGAAGATCGAAGCGCGCATGCTCGAAATTGCCAAGTCCGATCTGCCGGTTTCCCGTTCGCTGATGTCGCGCAGTGAGGCTGTGGCCTTCTTCGAGAAGCTGGGCGAGAAGTACAAGGTCGAAATCATTGAATCGATTCCGGGCGATGAAGAGCTGTCGTTCTACAGTCAGGGCGAGTTCATCGACCTGTGCCGCGGCCCGCACGTGCCCTCTACCGGCAAGCTGCAGGCCTTCAAGCTGATGAAAGTGGCCGGCGCCTACTGGCGCGGCGATTCGAAGAACAAGATGCTGCAACGCATCTACGGTACCTGCTGGGGCAGCAAGCAGGACCTCAAGGACTATCTGCATCGTCTGGAAGAAGCGGAGAAGCGCGATCATCGCAAGATCGGCAAGCGTCTGGATCTGTTCCATACCCAGGAAGAAGCGCCGGGCATGGTGTTCTGGCATCCCAATGGCTGGACCCTGTATCAGGTGCTTGAGCAGTACATGCGCAAGGTGCAGCACGACCGTGGCTATCTGGAGATCAAGACACCGCAGGTGGTCGATCGCGCCCTGTGGGAGCGCTCCGGACACTGGGCCAACTACGGTGACATGATGTTCACCACCGAGTCGGAAAGCCGCGACTACGCGGTCAAGCCGATGAACTGCCCCTGTCACATCCAGGTGTTCAATCAGGGTCTGAAGAGCTACCGCGACCTGCCCATGCGGCTGGCCGAGTTCGGTGCCTGCCATCGCAACGAGCCGTCCGGTTCGCTGCACGGCATCATGCGCGTGCGCGCTTTTACCCAGGATGATGCCCACATCTTCTGTACCGAAGAGCAGATGCAGGCGGAGGCCGCCGCGTTCATCAAGATGACGCTGGATGTTTATGCCGATTTCGGTTTCGAGGATATCGAACTGAAACTCTCGACCCGCCCGGAAAAGCGCGTAGGTGCCGACGAGTTGTGGGATCGCGCCGAAGCCGCTCTGGAGGCGGCGCTGGTCAGTGCCGGCTTGCCGTTTGACCTGCAGCCGGGCGAAGGCGCTTTTTATGGCCCGAAGATCGAGTTTTCCCTGAAGGATTGTCTTGGCCGGGTCTGGCAGTGCGGTACTTTACAGCTGGATTTCAACCTGCCGGTACGACTGGGTGCCGAGTACGTCAGCGAAGACAACAGCCGCAAGCATCCGGTGATGTTGCACCGTGCCGTGCTCGGCTCGTTCGAGCGTTTCATCGGTGTTCTCATCGAACATTACGAAGGCGCGTTTCCGGCATGGCTTGCTCCGCTGCAGGCGGTAATTCTGAATATCACCGACAAACAGGCCGATTTCGCCGGGAAAGTTGAGAAAATGCTCAATGAAAGCGGGTTTCGTGCCAAGTCCGACTTGAGAAACGAGAAGATCGGCTTTAAAATCCGCGAGCACACTTTACTCAAGGTCCCATACCTTCTGGTTATAGGGGATCGTGAAGTGGAGACGCAAACCGTCGCCGTGCGCACCCGAGAGGGTGTTGACCTGGGCTCAATGCCCGTCACACAGTTCAAAGATCTGCTTGCGCAGGCGGTTTCCCGGCGTGGTCGCCAAGATTTGGAGTAACGATTATTAAGCGTGATAACAGACAGGACAAGAGAGCAGCACCGAAGCCCCCGATAAACGAGAATATCTCGGCCCGTGAGGTTCGGTTGATTGGCGCTGAAGGCGAGCAGATTGGCATTGTTTCGATTGATGAGGCGATGCGCGTAGCTGAAGAGGCCAAGCTTGATCTGGTGGAGATTTCTGCAGATGCAGTACCGCCGGTTTGCCGCATCATGGATTACGGCAAACATCTGTTTGAGAAGAAAAAACTGGCTGCTATTGCGAAGAAGAACCAGCATCAGCAGCAGATCAAAGAAATCAAGTTTCGACCAGGGACGGAAGATGGGGACTATCAGGTAAAACTACGCAACCTGATACGTTTCCTTACAGAAGGGGACAAGGCCAAGGTATCGTTGAGATTCCGCGGTCGTGAGATGGCCCACCAGGAGCTGGGAATGGAGTTGTTGAAGCGGGTCGAAGCTGACCTCGCGGAATACGGCGCCGTTGAACAGCATCCGAAGATGGAAGGACGCCAACTAATGATGGTCATCGCCCCCAAAAAGCGAAAGTAACCTCCAGGGCACAGGCAGGCCTTCTGGTTATCGGTAATCACTTCAATGCGGAGTAACAAACATGCCAAAGATGAAAACTAAAAGTGGCGCTGCAAAGCGCTTCTTGAAAACTGCAAACGGCTTCAAGCACAAGCACGCTTTCAAGAGCCACATCCTGACCAAAATGTCTACCAAGCGTAAGCGTCAACTGCGCGGCAGCACCATGGTGCATCCGTCTGACGTGGCAAAAGTAGATCGCATGATGCGCGTACGTTAATTTAGGTCAAGACTAGAGGAAATTACTCATGGCTCGTGTAAAGCGTGGCGTTATCGCTCGTGCCCGTCACAAGAAAATTATGAAACTCGCCAAAGGCTACTACGGCGCACGTTCGCGTGTATTCCGTGTTGCCAAGCAGGCTGTAATCAAGGCAGGCCAGTACGCCTACCGTGACCGCCGCCAGCGGAAGCGTCAGTTCCGTGCTCTGTGGATTGCCCGTATCAATGCGGGTGCGCGTGTAAATGGTCTGTCTTACAGCCGTTTGATCGCTGGCCTGAAAAAGGCATCTGTGGAAATCGACCGTAAAGTTCTGGCCGATCTGGCAGTGAACGAAAAAGCGGCGTTTGCTGCGATTGTCGAGAAAGCGAAAGCCGAACTGGCTTAAGTCCCCGACAATCACCGGGTTTGCGCCCGGTGCTGAACGTCATTAACAGGGGAAGAGCCTTCAAGCTCTTCCCCTGTTTTCGTATCTGGAGTCTGTAAATGGAAAACCTGGCTGCATTGGTCTCGCAAGCGCTTGAGGCTGTGCATAAAACCGACGATATCAATGTCCTTGAGCAACTCCGCGTTCAGTACCTTGGCAAGAAAGGTGAACTGACCCAGGTCATGAAAACCCTGGGCAACCTGCCTGCCGAGGAGCGCCCCAAGGTTGGCGCGCTGATCAACGAAGCCAAAGAGCAGGTACAGACCGCTCTCAATGCGCGCAAGGAGTCCCTTGAAGGGGCTGCTCTTGACGCCAAGCTGGCTGCCGAACAGATCGATGTGACCTTGCCCGGCCGTGGCCAGGCCTCGGGCGGCCTGCACCCGGTAACCCGTACGCTGGAACGCGTGGAGCAGTTCTTCACGCATATCGGCTACAACGTGGCCGAAGGCCCGGAAGTCGAAGACGACTACCATAATTTCGAAGCACTCAACATTCCCGGCCACCACCCGGCGCGGGCCATGCATGACACCTTTTACTTCAATGCCAACATGTTGCTGCGCACCCATACCTCGCCGGTGCAGGTGCGCACCATGGAAAGCCAGAAGCCGCCGATCCGCATCGTTTGTCCGGGTCGGGTTTACCGCTGTGACTCGGATATCACCCATTCGCCGATGTTTCATCAGGTCGAAGGGCTGCTGGTTGACGAAGACATCAGTTTTGCCGATCTCAAAGGCACCATCGAAGAGTTCCTGCGGGTGTTTTTCGAGAAACCGCTGGGCGTGCGTTTCCGCCCGTCATTTTTCCCCTTCACCGAGCCGTCCGCCGAAGTCGACATGCAGTGCGTGATGTGCAGTGGCAAGGGCTGTCGCGTGTGCAAACAGACCGGCTGGCTGGAAGTCATGGGCTGCGGCATGGTGCATCCGAACGTGTTGCGCATGTCCAATATCGATCCGGAAAAATACCAGGGCTTCGCCTTCGGCATGGGCGTCGAGCGCCTGGCAATGCTGCGTTACGGCGTGAATGACCTGCGCTTGTTCTTCGACAACGATCTGCGGTTTCTGGCGCAATTTCGCTAGTCCTCCAGTCAGTACGTTATCGAATCGTTCAGGAAAACAGACAAAATGAAATTCAGTGAACAATGGCTGCGCAGTTGGGTTAATCCGCAGGTTTCAAGCGAAGAGCTGGTCGCGCGCCTTTCCATGGCCGGGCTGGAAGTCGATAGCGTCACGCCGGTGGCAGGCGCTTTCAGTGGTGTGGTGGTCGGAGAAGTGATTTCCACCGAACTGCATCCGGATGCCGACAAGCTGCGTGTCTGCCAGGTCAGCAACGGGGCCGAGACATTCCAGGTGGTCTGCGGTGCGCCGAATGTGCGTCCGGGCCTGAAAATCCCATTCGCCATGCTTGGTGCCGAACTGCCGGGCGACTTCAAGATCAAGAAGGCCAAGCTGCGCGGTGTTGAATCCAACGGCATGCTCTGTTCGGCGGCCGAGCTGAAACTCAGCGAAGACCACGATGGCCTGATGGAGCTGGCTGCCGATGCCCCGGTCGGCAAGTGCGTTCGCGAGTATCTCTCGCTGAACGATGTCAGCATCGAAGTGGACCTCACGCCCAACCGTGGCGACTGCCTGTCACTGGCCGGTCTGGCCCGTGAAGTCGGTGCCCTGTACGGCGCGCCGGTAACCCGTCCGGATATCGCTGCTGTACCGGCACAGCACGATGACGTGCGGCCGGTCGAAGTGCTGGCCAGCAAGGCCTGCCCGCGTTATCTGGGCCGTGTGGTGCGCAATGTCGATCTGTCACAGCCCACGCCATTGTGGATGGTCGAGCGCCTGCGGCGTGCCGACATCCGCAGTATCGATGCGGCAGTCGATGTAACCAACTACGTCATGCTTGAGCTGGGCCAGCCGATGCACGCCTTCGACTTGGCCGAAATCCACGGCGGCATTCGTGTGCGCATGGCAGAAGAGGGCGAGAAGCTCGTCCTGCTCGATGGCCAGGAAGCCACGCTGCGCGCCGATACGCTGGTTATCGCCGATCACACCCGCGCCCTGGCGATTGCCGGCGTGATGGGTGGCGAGCACAGCGGCGTCAGCGCCAAGACCCGTGACCTGTTTCTCGAAAGTGCCTTTTTCGACACCATCGCCCTGGCTGGCAAGGCCCGCTCCTACGGCTTGCACACGGATTCTTCGCACCGCTTCGAGCGTGGCGTCGATTTCAAACTGGCGCGCGAAGCCATGGAGCGGGCCACCGCCTTGCTGCTGGACATCGTTGGCGGCGAACCTGGCCCGGTCATCGAAACGGTCAGCGAAGCAGACTTGCCGGTCATCCAGCCAATAACGCTGCGTGTCGAGCGCATCAGCCAGATGCTTGGCCTGCAGATGCGGGCTGCTGATATCGAACAGTTGCTCTCCGGGCTTGGCCTGGGCGTTACGCCTCACGGTGATGGCCAATGGCAGGTTGCAGTGCCCAGCCACCGGTTTGATATCAGCCTGGAAGTCGATCTGATCGAAGAGCTGGGCCGCCTGTATGGCTACAACCGCCTGCCAGTGCGCTATCCACAGGCCCGCCTGGCGCCACAATCGCGTGCTGAAGCGCGTGCCGATCTGTCGGCCATTCGCCGTTTGCTGGTCGCCCGCGGCTATCAGGAAGCCATTACCTACAGCTTTATTGATCCCAGGATGTTCGAGCTGTTCAGCCCGGGCGTAAAACCTCTGCAACTGGCCAACCCGATCTCGGCCGATATGTCCGCCATGCGCAATTCGCTGTGGCCTGGCCTGATCAAGGCCGTACAGCACAACCTGAATCGCCAGCAGACGCGTATCCGCCTGTTTGAAAGCGGTTTGCGCTTTGTCGGTCAGCTGGACGGCCTCAAACAGGAGCCGATGCTGGCCGGTGTGGTCACTGGTAATCGTCTGCTGGAAGGCTGGGCCAACGGCAAGGATGCGGTCGATTTCTATGACGCCAAGGCCGATGTTGAAGCACTGCTCGGCCTCGGCGGCGCAGCTTCAGCTTTCAGCTTCGTGCCGGGTGAGCATCCGGCGCTGCATCCGGGCCAGACTGCGCGCATCGAGCGCGAAGGCCGTCTGGTCGGTTATGTCGGCGCCTTGCATCCGGAACTGGCCAGGACGCTGGATATCACCCAGCCGACGTTCCTCTTCGAACTGCTGCTGGCTGAAGTTGAAGAAGGGCGGATGCCGAAATTCAGCGAATTGTCGCGTTTCCCCGAAGTGCGGCGTGACCTGGCCTTGCTGGTGGACCGTGCGGCACCTGCCGAAGCGATCCTCGCTTGCATGCGCGAGGCTGCTGGCGAGCACCTGACAGACCTCAGGTTGTTTGACGTATATGTCGGTAAAGGTATTGATCCGCAAAGAAAAAGTCTCGCCATCGGCTTGACCTGGCAGCATTCATCGCGCACTCTTAATGACGATGAGGTGAATGCTATAACCACGAACATCCTCACCTTGCTGGAACAAAGGTTCAACGCCACGTTAAGGAACTAGCGTATGGGGGCCCTGACCAAAGCTGAAATGGCTGATCGCCTGTTCGAAGAGTTGGGCTTGAACAAGCGTGAAGCCAAAGAGTTGGTTGAACTGTTTTTTGAAGAAATCCGTAACGCGTTGCAGCAGAACGAGCAGGTCAAACTCTCCGGTTTCGGCAACTTTGATCTGCGCGACAAGCGCCAGCGCCCCGGACGCAATCCGAAAACCGGTGAAGAGATACCCATCACGGCGCGCCGTGTTGTGACTTTTCGCCCAGGGCAAAAACTAAAAGCCAGAGTTGAAGCATATGCTGGAACCCAGCCATAACGACGAACTCCCGGCCATTCCGGGCAAGCGCTACTTCACCATCGGTGAGGTCAGTGAGCTCTGCGCGGTAAAACCCCACGTCCTGCGCTACTGGGAGCAGGAGTTCCCGCAACTCAATCCGGTCAAGCGTCGCGGCAACCGTCGGTATTACCAGCGCCAGGATGTGCTGATGATCCGCCAGATCCGTGCACTGCTGTACGACCAGGGCTTCACCATCGGCGGCGCGCGCCTGCGCCTGACCGGCGACGAAGCCAAGGATGACAGCACCCAGTACAAGCAGATGATCAAGCAGATGATCGCCGAGCTTGAAGACCTTCTGGTTGTGCTGAAAAAGTAACGAATCGCAGTTAAACCTTTGACATTTCAGAGGCTTATTGTATAGTTCGACCCGCTTTCGGCTTGCCGTAAGCAGCTGTACCCGTCGGGGCGTAGCGCAGCCCGGTAGCGCACTTGCATGGGGTGCAAGGGGTCGAGTGTTCGAATCACTCCGTCCCGACCAAATAACCCTAGAAAATCCAGTCACTTAGCGGTCACTGGATTTTTTTATGCCTGCTCAAAACACCTTTGGCCTTGTTTCGGCTGTTCTGGTAGTAGATTGGTAGTAGATTGAGCGCAGCTAGGGCAGGGAAGGCGCACAAAAAAGCCGCCTCTATGGGCGGCCATCTCTCACAGCACCAGCACCACGGCAGCCCCCCCGTCTTGGGTCCTTCCGGGGGGTATGGCCCTTGCGGGTCATTCTAGGCCCGGTGCTGGACTACATACGGCCAGCCTTGGGGTGTGGTTGTTGTTTAATTGTTCGGCGTCTGGTCGCGCTGTCAGTGCGCTGGCGCTGGTCGATACAGCAACCGGGAGGGGGTGCCAAAAACTAACAGGCAATCCAAAACCCGAACGAAGTAGGCCGCCACTTTTACGTTTCCGCAAAATAACGACTTTGGTTTGCTGGTCGTTTCCGCTTGCCTTGGGTTTCGCTCGCCATTGCTGGCGTGGCTTTCGGGTCATACCGGAACCGGAAGCGGGGCAGCCAGGAACAGGCCATACATAGAAAAAGGCCGGGCCTCGAATTACCCGCAAAGGGGGTGGGGTCTGGGAGTACCTTTGCCGGGGTGGGTATCAGCAGGCCAAAGCCGGTATTTTGGAGACGCAAGAAAAAGGCTCTCGCATTCGTTCCGGCAATGGCTGCCCGTTGAGTTTTTCTATCCCCCTCCCGTCATGCGTTGCGCTACAACCTGGGCGGCTAAGGTTTGCGCGTTGCGGTGTTCACATTGTTATTTAGCAGGGGAACCAAGGGAACCGGGGGAACTGTCAGTAATGGCGCGGCCTGTAGCGGTTCCCTCAGTGTTTCCAGCCGGGGGAACTGGGGGAACTGGTAGCGGTCTGGTTCCCTCGGTTCCCTTTGCTAATTTGACCGGGGGAACCGCTGGAATGCCCGTGGCACTAGGCGGTTCCCTTGGTTCCCTCGGTTCCCTTGCATAAATACAAGATGCAATCACGTTTCAGGCTCCAGCCTTGCCGGGTCTATCCAGTACAGGCGCGGCTTGCTGCCATCCGGTAGGCATTTCTTGTGCTGGTGTTTGCCTGCTTCACGCTTGGCAATCGCTCCGACTGAGTCAAGCGCCAACACTACCCGGCTCAGGTCATACCCTTTGGCGGCTTCCTCCAGCCCCGTACGGTGGAACAGATACAGGCGGCCA
This sequence comes from Pseudomonas pohangensis, assembly GCF_900105995.1. NCBI lineage: Bacteria > Pseudomonadati > Pseudomonadota > Gammaproteobacteria > Pseudomonadales > Pseudomonadaceae > Pseudomonas > Pseudomonas pohangensis. The sequence continues at coordinate 1,545,260 of NZ_LT629785.1, forward strand.
GCCGGTAGGGTTTCCCAATACCCGGCGCGGTCGCGCGCTTCGCCGTGCGGATCGTCTGCGGCTGAAAAGCGGGTGTCACTGTGCCGGGCGATAAAGTCAGCAATGCTTTTTAGAATCTGCCTGTCCTCGCTCGGGCCTTCACCACGGGCGGCGCTCCAGCCTTTAAGCAAATCAATCATGGCTTCCCGGACGGCTCCGACTGGTAATGACAGCAGCCCCCACTTAATCGCCAGTTCTCCGGCCAGCGCCACCAGGGCGAAGCGTTCAGCGGCTCGGCCTTCCTGCCCGCTGGTGCTGGGAAACTTTGCAGCCATTGCCGCCAGCCATTCGGGCAGCTTGTCAGCATCTCCAGACGTTAGCAGCAAGCGCACAAATTCAGGCCCGGCATGGCCGTAATCGGTCACGCTGGCGCGCTGTAGTGCGTCTGAAAACTCCCGGCCTCCCGCCATGCCGTGCAAGTTATCCCATGCGCCATAGGTGCGGCGAACTGGAATATCCAGCAGCCGTATTTCCTGTCCGGCTCGGCTACGCTTGCCGCCTTCATTCATGCAAGCGGATAGCCCAAGCTCACCAGATGACAGCACCATGACGCGCCAGCGTTTGGCCTGCCTTGCTGCTCCGGTTCGGCTTGCTCTGGCCTTGCCGGTGCCGTTGGCCAAGCTGTAAACAACAGCGCCAATCTCCCTCGGGTCAGCTTCCCCGATTTCATCCAGCGCCAGCAATGTGTCATTGCGTTGGGCTGCGATACCTTCCAGCCCGTTGCCAGTGGCGCGCCATGTGCGCTTGTAGTTTTCACCGTGGCCCCATACAGAAGCGGCAGCCAGAATGGCGGAACTCTTGCCGGTGCTGGAATCTCCGACAATGTGAAAGCCTCCCCCTTGCCCTTGAACGTGGAACAGCAGCGCACCAGCCAGCGAAGCGCAAACACTCAACAGCAACAGCGGGTTGCCTTCACACTTTGCACCGATGGTTGATTGCCAGCCTTCCAGCGTGCCGCCTTTTCGGTAGTCATCCAGGTTGGCGGTTTCACTTTGGAACATGGCGTCACCCTTGCCGATGTTCTGCCTTGGCATGATGAACAGCTCGGGCGTATGCCAGCCGGTGGCCGTGGCCGCTATAACTCTATCCTTCGGGTATTGGCAGGCGATGAACTGGCACACTTGATTCCGGCGCTTGTAGTCAACATCCAGCCCCATGCCCAGCAGCACAGCCAGAATTGCGTCAGGCCGTCCGGCTAGCAGTTCGTTAGGCATAGCCCATTTAAGCCAGCGGTTGTCAGCATTACGAAAGCGCAACAGCCGCCCGTAGTCGCTGTCCTGTCCTTCGCTGCGGGTCACGGCGTCGATATGCAAAGGCGAGCAAAGCCATTCGTCATATGGAATTTCTGCGCCTGTTTTATCGTCGATCTTGTGGCCGTGATACCAGACGCCAGCGCGGTATGGCTTCTGGTCTATGGTGGTCTTGATGTCATAGACGCGCCACGCTGGCCTGATGATTTCGGCGTGTTCTGCTTCTGGTATCAGCGGGGTTACGGTTGCGGCTGTCATTGGTTAGCCCTCCACTGGCGCAGGTCGTTAAAGTCGGTCAGGTTCAGCGGGGCGTCATCCGGGAAGGGTGGCAGCACCAGCCCACAACCAAGCGCAGCAGCGGCCTTGATTGCAGCCGTCTTGCCTGGGTTGCCTTCGGTCTGGCGGTCATCATCTCCAGCAATTATCAAAACGGCGTCGGGGTGCTCCCGTCTTAGCTGCCTGCCCACTTCCAGCAGGTTGCCGCAATTCATAGCGCAGGCTACGGCGTGGCCGGTTTCCTCGTGGATAGTCGCGCCGGTTGCCCAGCCTTCGCAGGTGTAAAGCGGCTGTCCTGGCTCAGCTGTGCCGATTAGCGAGTAACAGCCCTTCACCATGCCGCCCTTGAAGAATCGCTTATCCCCGTTCGGCCAGATGCGTTGAAGGTTTACCAGCTCGCCGTTGTGTATCAGCGGCACCAGCAATGCGCGGCGGTCGAAGCCTTCATAAACGAAGCCAGACAAGCGCAGGTTGTGCGGTTGCACTCCTTTGGCTATCAGGTATGGATGGTCAGCAGGCGCGGCGCTGGCAAAGCGCCATGTTGATAACGCGCTATCGGCGGCGGCCATGTTGCGCTTTATCTGCTCAGCCCTCAGCAGTCGCGCGGCGGTTTCCCTTCCTTCTGCAACTGCGGCGGCCTCTCTATGGTCGCGTGGCTCTCGGCTGCTCCAGTTGTATAGGCCACCATCCTTCCAGCTTCCAAACGTGGCGTAGGCAATGCCAGTGCTGCGGAACTCCCTTAGAACGTACCAGCCGTTTCTACTGCCCGGCTTGTCAGCAGGTACACGGAAGCGGTGAATTTTCCCGTCCGGCACTATCGGAAAATCACACGGTCCGTAATGGGCTGCCATAGCCTGTTCAAAATCCGTGGGGTAACTCATGGGCGCACCTCCTTTGGCGGTTCAAACCGTGCGAGCGCAGAACTAAGCCGGGTATTGATTTTGCGTAGCTCTACGGCGCGTTGGCTGTCCTGCTCACCAGTGCGAAAGCGGATCAAGTCGGACTGAATTGCCAACAGCAGGCAATGGCTATAAGCGTCGATATGCGGCGGCGTGTTCTTGTGTTGGTAGATGGCTGGGCAGATATGCTTAGTCATTCGTGGTTGCTCCCTGCTTGCGGCGTGTTGTGCGCTTGTTCAGCATCAGCAGCACGATGTAAGCGCGGCGGCGCTCACTCTCTGGCAGGCCGTATCGGATAACGTCGCAAGGTATGCCCCAGCGGTTCGGCACTTTCTCGGGGGTTCGGCTAAAGGTCAGGCCGTAACTATTCGCAAGCGTGCTTATGGTGCTGTTTAGACAGTGGTCGCCAATCCGCTCAGCCTCGAATCGGTTTAGTGTTTTGCCGTTTAGCAGGTGCCCTAGAACCCGCGCAATCTTGCTAGGCGGGTTGCTGGTGTCGGTGGTATTGTTGCCGTGCGACTGGCTGCTTTGTTCTTCGGAATGGGTGGCCTTTTTCATGTCCGGCCCTCCAGACGATCAGCAACCCACTGTTCGATTTCTTGGCTATCCCAGCCGACAGCACGCGAACCGATGTGCCTGGCCTTCGGGAACTTGCCTTCTTTCATCAGGTTGTAGATGTGGGCGCGGCCAAAGCCGGAACGGTGCTTAACTTCCGGCAGGCGCATGATGTGGCGGGGTGGGGTGGTTGCGGTCATTGCCATATCTCCTTTGCGCTCAGTGGCGCGTTGTGGATTTACGGCTAGATTTTCTGCGGGTGGCGGAGGGGAAAAATCCGCCTATATGCCTACGATATCCGCCCCCGGCTTTTGCGGTAGGTCAGTTGTGAATGTGGCCCTTTGTCCAGGGTTCTTTCTGCCTCGCGTCTCAACCGATCGCCTTTTGATATATCGTCCCCACCCCAATTGCGCGGCACAAGGTCAGGCCGGAGCTTGACCGCTTCGTGACACGCTGTCCCCTTTTTGTAATAGCTGGACCACCGTATGCCGGGGTTCTCTACATAGATGCGGCATGCCAAGGCGTAAAGCTCGATGACATTCTGGCGATGTACTGTCCGCTTGCCTGGCTTCCCTTTAGGCATGGTGTCGGTTTTAAAACTGTGTGCAAAAAAGTCTTTGAAGCTGGGCACGTCGAAAACTTCTTTCCGAATTTTACGCGCCTCATCAAAGGTTAAATTTCCGGCTTTAATTTCACGCTCAAACTCTTCGGCTTGCTTGTGGTTTAGCCAGTCGCTAAAGGCGCGTAGAAGCGTAGCGGCGTCACTGCTATTTAGTCCGTATATGGCGGCTCGTGTTGTGCCTTCTAGTTCGCATGTGTCGGCAATAAAATGATCGAAGTGATCCGGCGCGTAGATTATTTTTGGTGATGGTTGTCCGTCATCGATTGCTAGCACGAACTGAAAGCCTTTTTCGATAACGCTCACTTCGATAGCGTCGAATGGCCGTTGCAGTCTCTGTTCGTCATCATTACAAATACGACTTGCAAGCGTGAACGGTAAGCCCAGTATTATTTCGTGGCCTTCCTTGATCCTGATAATTATTCCGCGCGGTTCCATCCTCTCGCCTCCCACGGCGTACCCATTGAGTAGATCGGCTGGCCGGGCAGGTGGGTGCCTGCTTTTCGGGAGCTACCCTAGACCAGCCAAAGCGGCTAGATGTGTTGCGCGGCGGTCTTACCTGCTGTTTCTTGCTCTGTGTTATGCCCGTGGTCTACCAGTTTGCCAATTACTGCAAGCTCACCTCTAACCGCCCATAGTGCGTTTGCAATGACATGGTCAGCCAGTCGCCCATCATCGGCGTCGAACTGGCCTTCGATCAGTAGAAGCATTGCATCAGCTCTTGCAATGGCGCAGCTGATAGCGTCCACGGGGTAGCCCGCTGGCATGTTCTCCGGCACTGTCAAAACGTCTTCCGGTGTCGTAAAGAAACGCTGGTGGATGCTGGGGTCTGTCTTGGCGGTTGCGGTGCTACTGTTAGAATTGCTCTGTTGCATGGTGATCTCCTTTCGATCTCCGTGTGATAGCCGGGTCACTGTTTGCGCAGTGGCTCGGCACCTTCGGCTTGTGCCGAGTCTTGGTGCTGCTGCGTTGTTAGTCAGGCGCGTTTAATGCTCACCACGTTTGCGGCTTCGGGGTTGGTCAGTATCTCCAGGCGGGTGCCTAGCCGCTGCCATGCCTCGGCCATTTCTGCGGCGTAGCTGTGCCGCTGATAGGTTCGCTTGATTCTGTTTTCTTCGGTGTGATTTAAGCACCGTTCGGCTACTTCGGGCAGGACGCCTAGCGCGGTCATCATGGTGGCCCCAGTGCGGCGCAAGTCGTGCGGTGTCCATTTGCCCCCCGGCAGCAGCAGTGCTTGAGCGTGTGCGCTGCGGCGGCTCATGGTGCCCTTGCTTGGCTGGCGCTGGCGGTCGCCTAACTGTTTGGTCACGGTCTTGGGGCATACCGGCCCGGTGTTGTCCGTGTTCGGATAGCACCACGTCGACTTCCCGGTGATAGCTTCCACGCGCTTGAATTGAGCGGCGGCGAATGTCGACAGGGTGACGGTGTGCGGCTTGCCGTTCTTGCTGTGCTCGGCTGGTATCAGCCAAGTGCCTTGCTCAAGGTCTACATGCTCCCAGCGTGCGGCCATTAGTTCGCCAATACGGCAGCAGGTCGACAGTGCCAACCATGCGGCGGCTTCGGTGGTAATCAGCAGCCGGGCATCTGGCATTTGCTTAAACAACTGGCGGATTTCAGCCTCGGACAACACGCGGTCGCGCTCTACGTCCTTGCCGCCAATCTTGGCTTTGCGAATGCTGGCGCTTGGGTCGGCGTCGATCAGGTCACGGTCGACAGCAAAGCGGAACATTTGCCGCACTAGACTAAATACCTGCTTGGCTGTGCGATTAACGCCACGCGATAGCAGGGCGTCGGTCACTTCGGTGATATGGCCTTTCTTAACGTCAGCCACGGCCAGATTGCCGATGATGGGTAGCACGTTCCTTTCAAACATACGGCGAACAGCAGCGCCACCGTCCTTGTGCTTGGCTAGGTCTACCTTTGCCCAATGCTCGAATAGTTGCGTCACGCTCTTACGCGCTTCTTGGCGGCGCTGTTCGGCTTCGGCTTCGGCCTTGTCTGCGGCTAGTCGTGCCTGCTCGGCTTCACGCGCTGCTATGCGGTCGGCTTCGATGGCTTCCAGATGTTCGCGAACATTCTTTATTCCGGACTTGTGAATGCTTGCCAGCTCCATTGCTCGCTGTCTTGCATCTGACAGGGTCATGGTGCCGTCATCATCAGCGGAACCATAGGTTCCAATGGGCAGTGCGTAACGCTTGCCAGACTCGTTTACATACTCGAAATAGAACAGCCGCCCTCCGGTTGGTGTGATCCTGGCAACAAGGGTGCCGTGCCCCCATATGGCCGTTTCTCTCAACCATTTGTGTGCTGCTCCGGGCTTGGCTTTCATTTCCTTGTCAGTGATGTTTGCCATGCCTTTCGCCTCTCTGGTAGTAGATTGGTAGTAGATTGAGACTAGCTAAGAGTGGATATTAGCGGAAGTCAGCAGACAAGGCAAAACAGATAAAGCCAGTATTTACGGGGCTTGCAGGCGTTTTAGTGGATTTTTCTAGATGGCTTTGGAGGTCAAGTTACGGGTATGGGGTGCAAGGGGTCGAGTGTTCGAATCACTCCGTCCCGACCAAATAACCCTAGAAAATCCAGTCACTTAACGGTGACTGGATTTTTTTATGCCTGATGGTTTCTCTCCCCGCCCAGAAATCTGCGTTTTGGTCACCGTTGGGTCACCGTTAGCCCTAATCTGATTTCTCCAGATTGGCCTCGTCACCGTTTCGGCCATCTTGAGGCTCTGCTAAGCCGGAGCGCCACTCAGCTAACTCTCCCAAAGCTCAGTACGGAAAATCTCTCGGCAGGCTGGGCAATGTTGCCCCCGATCGCCCGATCTGATCGTGAGTGCCAGCATTCTGCTGGGCTGCATCTATTGATATAGCTATTAACTATCTAATCTACCTATCCAATAGCAACCATCACCACTGACTACCACGAGAGGGAAAGAGGACCAGTAAAAAGAAACAGATCACGTACCTGGTATGCACCATCAACCAACTAGGTACTCAGCCATGAACAACCGCAAGCACAACACCCACCTCTCCCAGTCCGACATAGCCCTGCAGATCGAATCACTCGTCCAGGCTATCGAGCACAGCGATACACCCGTATTCCGGATCACGCACAAACGGTCAGGCTATGAGCGTGTCGAGCAGACCAGACTGTCCCGATACTTCATCCACGTCCAGCAGATGCACAACCTTTTCGATGATCGAGTGCCATACGACTACAGCGAGCACCTGTTAGCGTTCCGGGAAGCCTGTGACGACATCGGCCTTCAGCGTTCACCCAATGGTCCTGTCTGCTTGAGTGAGACGGGCACCTACTGGCTCAGTCATGAACAGAGCATGAACGTTCTTACCGATCGGATCCGTCAGTTGACTCGTCAGCGGTGGTATCAGCGCAAAGCTGGGGATCGAGCCTATGAGGCACGCAAGCAGTCGAAGGAGATCACAGCCTACTCGGATGCATTGAGGAGCCTTTACTCACGCACTACGATCGTCAGACTGGACCTGTACTACCGCCCTGAAGCTCAGGTCAGGTTACGAGTCGAGCAGGTATTCGATCACCTAGACGATCTGATCTATGAGCACGAGCGTCACCGGACTTTCGAGCACCTGATTGGCTACACCTATTCAGTCGAGCAAGGAGATCGCAATGACGGGAGTGGCTACCACATCCACGCGGCCTACTACTTCAATGGCAACCAGGTCTGCCGTGATGTCTGGAAGGCGATTGAGATCAGCGAGCTATGGGGGGAGGTCACGCGTGGTCAGGGATATGCCCATAGCTGCAACCATGACAAGGAACGGTATGGTGACGAGTGCGGCATCGGCCTGATCCAGCGGGAGGATCAGTCGAAGCGGCCCCATGTCCACAAGGCGATGAAGTATTTGGTCAAGGACGATCAGCACCTGCGCGTGAAGCCTGCAGGGGCGCGCTGTCTGCGTAAAGGTACTCTGGGTCGGTTCCGCCGGTCTGCATAGATTTTTCCGAGTTTCCTCCCTGAACTTCTGTTGATGGTTTAGGCTCCGGCCAGGAATCAAATGCTGACGAGAGCGCTGCGGGATGACGGAAAATGGAGAGCGCTGCCGACGGCACTATCAGTCGGTATACGAACGGAATCAGCCAGAGATCAGCAAGGGCCGTGCCCTTGATGAAAGCCTGCATCATTTCCTCGACCAGCGCCCGGCGGGTAAGAACCAGTCAGCTTTTGAGCGTGCGCAAGGCCTGGCAGCGGCATTGTTTTGGTTTGATGCGGGTGCGGTTGCTCAATCCGAACTCGCTAGCCTGGCACTCAGCAGGGTGCTGCATTTCGATAATGCAGTCAGCATCGATCTGCTGTTGCACCTTGCCAGCCATAACCCGGAAACCCTCAGATGGGCGATTCGCTACTCGAAGCTGTTTGAGCGTATCGAGTCGCCGCTTTTGCTTGCCCTGCGTGCGGCGCTCCCAGGGGATGACTGGCAAGTATTCTTCGGTGTTTGTGATCGATTGCTTGATCAGCTCAAGCCCTTTGATGAGCTGATTGCTCACGCCGAAAAACAGCTAAAGCACTTGTCGCTGCTGGAGCTGTTTTCCTACCTCAGTGTTCTGGCCTACCAGGCATTTACCGAAGACGGTTCCGATGATCCTTCCGGTCAGCAGTGGAAGGTCTACAACCGCATTATTTTGAACAAGCTTCGCGTTTGCTCGGAAGAGGATTTCCGCCTTAGCGAGTCACGGCTTGGGCAATCGCTGAAACGGCACCTGTCACCGATTATCTTTCCCGGATCCAGCAATTCTGACGGGGTGAGATGTCGTCAAAATCTCGAATCTTTGGCCCTACTGATTGACGCCACTCAAGAGCGGATCGACTACGAAGGCTCCATCGACTGGTTCTGCTTCGATCCCGAATGCCGTTATCAGCTAAAACCGGGCGAGTCGGTTATCTACAACCAGTCGAAGACGGGAACAGAGCGCTGGCAACGAACCGGGCGCAAGAGTGATCTGCTTTGGCACTACTGGATGAATCGTGCGGTGCACGAATTCGCCCTCTCCGGTATGGCTGAACAAATCATCGGCTCACCTGAGAATCATGAGCTAAACCAGCTGGCCTTTATCAAGGCGGTTCGCAGCCAGCTGCAGTTGCAGCAGATTTACGGTTTGGAAGATCGCGTCTCGCTCAAAGATGGTTCCCAGGTGCAGCTACATCACTTGCTGCTGGCAAGCGAGCTGACCTCGGTTTTCTTTCAGAAAGAGTTTATCCAGCCATTCCAGAGTCACTTGCGCGAGTCGGGCGTGCTTACACAGGCACTAGGGCGCTTAGCCATGAACGGCATGCTTTCCGGTGAAAACCGGTTCCCCATTACCTGGTCCGAAGAGCAAGAAAAGATCCGCAAGATCACAAGCTGGACTGTTTGCGACGAACACCCGAAAGGCAGCGCAGATTCAGCCAAGGCCATCCTTACGTTTTGGACAAGCGACTTCAAAGCGCTATCCCAGCAATTGAAGCAGCAACCCCGTATGCCTGCGCCGCGCCTGTACGAGCAGCCCTTTTACAAAATCGGACGCTATAGCTTTCAGTTCCCTTGGGTTGGTGCGCAGCAAAACAACCTGACGGCAGCCATCAATAACCTGCGGCGCGTTAACGCCCGCAGAGCGGATGCGCAGGCAGAAACGCAACGAGTGGAGCTGGCGTTGGCCGAGAGTCTCCGGCAACGAGGCTTTGCCGTTGAGGTGGGGTATCGGCCGGCTGTGACAGACGCTGATGATGCCGGCGAGGTGGATCTGATCTGTCACCTTGATGGCGTAGTGCTGCTCTTGGAAGTCAAGTCGGGGTATATCCGCTCGACCAGGCATGAGGTCTGGGTGCATCTCACCAACACGTTGCGCAAGGCTGCCTGGCAGTTACGCCGCAAGCAGGTAGCGGTGCTTAGTGCGCTGATGGCCGATCAAGAGCTGCGCGCCAGGCTGGGCTATAACGGTCATGAGCCGGGGGCAGCTTTGCGCGCCTGGATCGTCGATACCTCTATTGAGCTCGATGGGCAGTTAGTTGATGGTTTCAGGGTTGTGTCTCGTGAAGCTCTTGAAGTCATTCTGCGTGATGAGAGGCAGCTCCTTAGGCCAATAGATCAGCTTGACGAGGAAAGTCGTGATTCATTGTTTCCTGGGGGGTTCAAAGTCGACCGATTCATCGCCGTTGTTGAGTCGGATGAGCTGTGGCGAGACCTTTGCTAGAGCCTGAATATCGGCGACTTTGGTTCATCCGAATGAAGAGTTCAGTTGAGCCGGCCACGTAGGCGCAAGGTAATGAGGTACCCGGCCCAGGATGGTCGGCGTGCGCCTGCACTCGAAGCTTGAAGGGCGGACGATCGGGTTTTTCGCCCGTTGAGATAGAACCTTCACATGAGCATGGTTTGTGCCTCATTTGCAGACGCTCAGTCAAAGCCAACTCTGAAGCGAATCAAACGGAGTGTGGCTTGTCATGAAAGTATTACGCTTGAATTCTGTCGTCTTGGCCACGGGACTTGCCAGGTCAACGATCTACAAACTAATTGGCTCAGGTGAATTTCCGCGGCCTGTACCCCTGACCGCGCGAAGTGTTGGTTGGATTGAGGGCGAGGTGATTGCTTGGATCCAGTCGAAAATTGAAGAGCGCGAAAGGGAGTGAGTGTTTAAGCAAATCTGAGGTGGTGGGGGGGGGCATTATTGCGCCTTGGCCACCATTAATTCAGACCAGCGGGTGGTGTATGCAGGGGAGAGCAATTCTCTTCGCATAGCCCACTCGACTGGTTTGGCGATGCGCCCTGGCTGCAGCGTACCTCGACCCCAGCGGTTGTTGATCGCGTCCAGGGTGCTCATCAGTCGCTCGGTTTTCACTGGCTGTTCAGGGGCGAACAGATCCGGGGTGTACTCATTCTTGCGACACATTCCGAACTCTATAAAAATCAATGAGTTACGCTATAGATTGGCGCACTTATTGTCATGATTGAACAGCAATAAGTGTCATTTTCCGGCGAAATCACCGCTATTAATGTCATTTCCCGCACGCCCCTGAAACGAGCGGCTCACGGCACTACATTTCACCTTTGCCACCGAGCCCCGAGAACACCCCTCACGCTGTGGCTGCGTTGACACATTGTCAACGAACATCAGATTACTGCGATTTCGCCCAGCTTGAAATAGCTCGGCAAGGGCTACGACGAGTGGAGCATTTGGTTCATAACTGAGGCCTTTTAGCCCTGTGCCAGTAGCTCCATTGAACTGGAAGAATCAGCGACTCGATAGCCCATAGCCTTGTAACCAGCTTGTCGCTTGCTCCACATCCGGAGCAAAGCAGGATGCCCTGTATCGATGAAATCGAGGATGCGCACATCGGCCTTGCTCACGTGCTCCCTATGCAAGCGCCCCGCATACTGCTGCAAAGTACCCTTCCAGGAAACGGGCATGGCCAGAACCAAGGTATCCAGTGCCGGGTGATCGAAACCCTCGCCGACCAGTTTCCCTGTTGCAAGAATCACCCTTGGTGCATCAGGTGGTAGTTCTGACAACGCTCCAATTTGTGCAGCGCGCTGTTTCTTGGACAGCCGCCCATGCAAGATGCATAGATTCTCGACCCGCCCTACCAGTTGCTCCTCAATGGCGTGGAGGTGATCTGTTCGATCAGTCAGCACTAGGATCTTTCTACCCTGAGTTGAGGCTTCTTTTACTTCAGCAATAATTTTGGCCGTTCGTTCCGTATCACTGCAAACCTGTAAGAAGACATCTTGAATACCTGAGCCTTCAGGCATGACTATCTGTCGAGACAGCCACTGCGGCATCACAACCAGATCCGCTGGAGCACTTTCGGGCCGAGCCGCTGTATATCGAATAGGCCCACACTGCATGAAAATAATCGGTTGCTGGCCATCTCGACGTATTGGTGTAGCGGTCAGACCCAGCACATATTTAGCACCAGCAGCCTTGAGCAGAGCCTCGAAGGAAATGGCCGACAGGTGATGGCATTCATCCACGATGATTTGCCCGTACTTTTGCACCTGCTCACTGACTTCGCCCTGCCGCGACAATGACTGCATAACTGCCACATCGATTATTCCTGTTGGCTTGGACTTACCGCCGCCTATGCTCCCGAACGTCGACCTATCCACCTCCAGAAAAGCCTGCAAACGCTCCCTCCATTGCTGAAGTAGCTCTGTGCGGTGAACCAATATCAGTGTGTTTACACTTCGCCGGGCAATCAGAGCAGCCGCCGTTACGGTTTTGCCAAAAGCGGTAGGTGCACAGAGGATCCCTGTGTCGTGCTCTAGCATGCCTACGAGCGCAGCCTCTTGATCTGGACGTAACTTGCCCGCAAAACGAACATCGATGGGCTCTCCTGCAAAACGCTCATCGTGCAACACCAACTTAATCGCGTTTTCTTGCAGCAGCGTTTGAACGTCATCCAGGCAGCCACGAGGTAAGCCAATATGCTGCGGAAAGTTTTCGGCACAACCGATGATTCTCGGCGTATTCCACACGGACATGCGCATAGCCTGTGCTTTATAAAACTCAGGGTTCTGAAAAGCAGCCAACCGGATGAGTTTGTTGACTAATGGCTGGGGTAATTCAGATTTATTGAAATAGATCTGGTTAGCCAAAGTCACATTCACTGATTCAGGTAGCACGCACACCAACTTTTGCGTCTTTGCCGGTGTTCGATGCCATGGCTTCAGCTCATCTTCATCCGCTATTGCGGTGACATCCAAAGGATCCCGGCCCCCGCTAGCACGCAATGTCGTCGGCGCAATGTCCTGTCCGGACATCGGCTTAATGCTGGCCAAAAATGCCCACTGATCGGAATAGGGTGTCAGCGTCTCATCAACAAAAACACTGCCGTTGTGCGCGCGGGCCCGTTTTTGCAGGGGCAGAGCAATCAAGTTGCCAAAGCCACCTTTCGGCATGTTGTCCTGGTTTGGGAAAAGCCGGTCATATGACTCCAGCTTCAGCTGCCTCGTGCGCTCGCAGGTATGGCTGATGATCGCGGAGCCGAGCAATCGAGCTTCATACGCTGGGACGTTGCGATCAAAGAAAATCCAAGCATGCGCCCCATTGCCTGAGCGGGAGATTTCTATCGCTACAGGCACGTCTAGCTCACGGCATGACTGGACGAAAGCCGTTACGTCCTCGCGCCAGTCGGCCTCGTCAAAATCCACCGCCAAGAAATAGCAGGTGTTATCCACCAGCAAAGGGTAAACGCCGATTACCGTCTCTCCGGCTAAGTGCTTGTAGAGCACCTGCTCGGTCAGCGGCAAAAATTTTCGGTGTGAACACTCCCCGCACTTGATGCGGGGTTTCTCACACACACCCGCACGCCATTCATTGGCACAAGCTGGCGAATAGCCTGACTTACCGGTCTTATTTTCCCACCTAGCGGGAAACACATCTTCTCGGCCTCGGAACAATCTCCTGAACAGCGCCAGTTTGCCTGTTGTGTCGAGACTCGAACCTATAAGAGGAGATGAGCTTGCCGATTCAACTTGCGGCGTTGAGTCAGGCAAGCGCCACTCAACACCATGCGACTCCAATAGCGCGATCAAGCGCGCATTCTCGGCCCGCAAATGTCCAAGCAAATCAGCATCACTCATCACATTGAAGCCACTCTCTGTTCCACAGAAGTAAAAGGTCTGCGACTAGGCGGCTATTTCAGACGATCGTCAGCCTTGCGATAGACCTGTTCACGCTCACGTCGATCAACCGCGACGACAAACACTACGACTTCGTCGTCGAGCACCTGATAAACCAATCGATAGCCACTGCTGCGCAGCTTAATCTTGTAGCAGTCGGGTAGCGTGTGCAGGCGATTAGCCTCGATGCGAGGGTTGAGCAATATCGCAGCAAGTTTTTTCTTGAGCTGCTGGCGAACGGTGTCGCCCAGCTTGTGCCATTCCTTCAGTGCCCGCGCATCGAATTCGAGGCTATAAGTCATCCAGCGCAACCTTCACGCGCTGAGGGGACGACAGTCGCTCGCGAACGGTAGCGATCAATGCCTCATCTTCTTCTGTCATCAAGACAGGGCGGAAAGGCAACTGTCCACGCTCAGCCACATACTGCAAAGCTTGGCGCATGAGCTCAGAGGGTGTGACACCCAGACGATCAAGCTCGCTGTAAGCGCGAGCTTTTAGGTCATCGTCGATGCGTATATTAATAGAAGCCATCACAGCGGCCCTCAGGTAATGACAATTGTCATTACAATGGCAGTATCGCGCAACTATTGCAACTAGATAGCTCGCGCAAATTTAAGCAGTGATAACCGAACGCCAGTTTTTGAAGCGGCACTAACCGCACGAAACTACTCAGTGGGGGAGTGCAAAGTATCTCGAGAAACGCATTTCAAACTGAGCACGATAGCAATGTGTAAATTTTGCACATTGCTAGACATCACGCCTGATGAACTCTACCGGTACGGCTCCCCCGTGACTCAGGGGTGAGCCGGCTCAGCCAGGATGCCCCTAGCTAACTTATCGACATGCTTATCAAAGCTGCGTGAGCATCGGGAGATCCTGATGTGTTTTCGCAGAAGCCGATAAATAATGAACAATATAGGAATTGCGATACTAGCCCCGATCACTACGTCCTGCCTGCCTGATGGCCTCATCGCAACATCTTGCATTGTCCACGAATAAAACGAGGGTTGAGGTCAGCCACTGTGCATTTGCAGTCGCCAGACCCGGATCAACAGACCGTGAAATATGCTTTTCCTATCCGGTTAAGTCGGTGTCTTTGAAGAGGCGAGGTGCGCTACCTGCGGAGGTAACCGGGTCTGCCGGACCAGTCAGCAACCCTGAGGAGTTCTACTGGTTGTTCGAGCTGGGTAATGGTGTGAGATTGCCAGCGCCTGTCATCAAGCACGGACTGCGCGGGCATTACGTGAAACTTACTGATATATCTGCACTTTCCCGCCCCGGTCTCTGGTGCGACTTGCCTGATCGCTATTCATTTCTTTTTGAAGCATGACCGACATCATCGGCAGGCCAACCCGCTCCCGCATGATGTCAGGTATTCGAGGACTTGACACACGGCCGGGAATTGCCAGGCGAGCAAAACAGGGTGCCGAAGCCAGTTAAGGCTTAAATCACCTACGGCCTATACATCCTGAACAACCCTCCCGCATCAATCCGGAAGTAATCCGCCGCACCGCCTCCGCGCAATACCGGTTCTGCGGCGGCGGTGTCGTAGATGCCGTCTTTCAGTAGCGTGCGGGCGATGTGGACGGCTACCACTTCACCGAGGATCAGCCAGCTGGGGATCAGTGACTGGTCGGCAGCTTGCAGCTGGATGATCTGCGTGAGCTTGCATTCAAACGACACCGGGCTTTCCAGTACCCGTGGCACGGCGATCTGCCGGGAGGCTGCGGGGGTCAGGCCGCTGAGTTGGAATTCATCTACCTCCGGAGCTACTGCGGCGCTGCTCTGGTTCATGGCTGCGGCCAGGGTGCGGGTCACCAGGTTCCAGCTGAACTCGCCGGTCTGTTCAATGTTGTTCAGGCTGTCCTTGCGGCCGACGCTGGAGAAGCCAATGATTGGCGGCACGTAATTGAACGCATTGAAGAAGCTGTAGGGCGCCAGATTCAGCCGGCCCTGCGCATCCTGCGAGCCAATCCAGCCAATCGGGCGCGGGCCGATGATGGCGTTGAACGGGTCATGGGGCAGGCCGTGACCGTGGGCGGGTTCGTAGTAATGCATGTCGGCGGGCATTGACGGGCGCTCCTGTGTTGTGACGGATTCTGCCTGCATTCGTAGGTGCAGGCTAATCCCTGCATGGTAAGTGCTCGTCAGGCATGACGGGCAGGTTGAGGGGGCCGTTTCCGGCCTTGCTGGTCTATGTCCGGCCCCGACACGCCCGGCTAGGTTGCGGCTATCTGCCAAAGCCCGTTGAACTGTGTGGTAAACGCCGGGCTCAGCAATTGCTGGCGCATGCGCCATTCGGGGGCGGGCTGGAGTCTGGCGGGGTGCAGGGTGCCGCGGCCCCATTTGCCATTGATCTGGTCCAGCACGCCCATCAGCCGGTCGACCCGTGCGGGTTGCTCGGGGGCGAACAGGTCGGTGGTGTATTCGTCGCGCTGGCACAGGCCGAGCAGCAGCACCTGGGCCTTGGCGTAGGCGAAGCCGGGACGGTAGAGGCTGGTCAGGCATTGCTGGGCGGCCTGGCTGATCAGGCGAGTGTCGTCCGTGGGGTAGGGCAGCTGGCACAGGGCGCCGTTGGCGTAGCGCGCTTCCTCCGGGTTGAACATGCCGGTGCGCAGGCTGACGCGGATTTGCCGGCACACCGAGTGTTGCTGGCGCAGCTTTTCCGCGGCACGGGTGGCGAAGCTGGCAACCGCTTCCTGGATCGGCGGCAGCTCGCGCAGGCGCTTGCCGAAGGAGCGGCTGCAGCAGATTTCCTGCCGCGGCGGGGTGCAGTCTTCCAGTGCCAGGCAGGAGGTGCCGTTGAGCTCACGCACGGTTTTTTCGAGGGTCACGCTGAAGCGCTGGCGCAGTGTGGCGGCATCGGCCCGGGCGAGGTCCCGGGCGGTGTTGATCTGCATGGCCTGCAGCTGATCCTTCAGGCGCCGGCCGATGCCCCAGACTTCTTCCACCGGCATGGCTTTGAGCAGCTTGTCGCGGCGCAGCGGGTCGCGCAGGTCGACCACGCCGCCGGTCTGTTTCTGCCAGCGCTTGGCCGCGTGATTGGCCAGCTTGGCCAGGGTCTTGGTGGGGGCGATGCCGATGCCGACCGGGATGCCGGTTTTCTGCAGCACTTCGGCACGTACCGAGCGCCCCAGCGCTTCGAGCGGTTCCGGCAGGCCGCTGACGTCGGCAAAGGCTTCGTCGATGCTGTAGACCTCGACAACCGGGAAGCGGCCTTCGAGGATGCGCATGACCCGTTCGCTCATGTCGCCGTACAGCGCATAGTTGCTGCTGAACACGACGATGCCCTGACGTTTCAGGTCATGGCGGATTTCATGAAACAGCGCGCCCATTTTTACCAGCGGTTTGGCTTCGGCCGAGCGGGCGATCACGCAGCCGTCGTTATTGCTCAGCACGACGATGGGCGTGCGCAGCAGGTCGGGGCGGAACACGCGCTCGCAACTGGCGTAGAAGCTGTTGCAGTCGATCAGGGCGAAGGCCGGTTCAGGCATGCTGGCGGTGCCCGTGCAGGCTGTGGGTGACCACGCCCCAGACCAGCAGTTCATCGCCCTCGAGGATGTAGCGCGGCGCATAGCGCGGGTTTTCTGCACGCAGGATGATCTGGCCGTTCTCGTGGCACAGGCGTTTGACGAATACTTCGCCGTTGATGCTGGCCACGACCACGTCGCCATGGCGGGCAGTCAGGGCACGGCTGACGATCAGCAGGTCCTCGTCAAAAATCCCGGCCTCCTGCATGCTCTCGCCGCTGACGCGCACGATGTAGGTGTGTGGGGCCTGGATGTCGAGCAGCTCGTCGAGCGAGAGCATCTGCTCCATGTGGTCCAGCGCCGGGCTGGGAAAGCCGGCCGGTACCTTGGCGTCGAACAGGGGCAGTAATGCGCTGGAAGGCTCGATGGCGCCCAGCAGGGTGGCGTTGCTCATGAAGGTTGAACTCGAATGCTGTGTATATATACAGTATTCTTGCCGGCTGACGAGTTCAAGCTTGCTGTGCAGGTACGCCCGGGGTGCGCCGGGTACAGATAGCGTGCCGTTGGCTGCAAACTGCAGCAGCACAGGTTAGGCTGTTAATCTGTTTGCCGGCCGTTCTGGCCGGTGTTTTTTGACGCAAACGACAGGAATCTTGCATGACCAGCAGTTCAGGTGCAGCGCCGCGTATCGGCATCATTGGCACAGGCGCCATCGGCGGCTTTTACGGGGTGATGCTGGCCAGGGCCGGGCTGGATGTGCATTTCCTGCTGCGCAGCGAATATGCGGCGGTCAGGGCGCAGGGGCTGCATGTCGACAGTGCTGTGTTCGGGCAGCTGGATCTGCAGCCGGTGCAGGCCTATCAGTCGGTGGCTGAAATGCCGCCCTGCGACTGGCTGCTGGTGGGTGCCAAAACCTCAAGCAATGCCGCGCTGGCGCCGTTGATCAATCAGGCTGCGGCACCGGGTGCGCGGGTGGTGTTGCTGCAGAACGGGCTGGGTGTGGAAGACGAATTGCGGCCGTTGCTGGATGATTCACTGCATTTGCTCGGCGGCCTCTGCGTTACCTGTGTGCACCGCGCGGCGCCGGGGAAGGTGGTGCACCAGTCGCAGGGCATGATCAACCTGGGTTATCACTCCGGCCCGGCGCAGGAGACGGCTGCGCAACAAGCCATTGCCGGGGAGGGCGCTGAATTGTTCCGCCGTACGGGGCTGGAGTCCGCGGCGCTGGACAACCTGTCGCAGGCGCGCTGGCAGAAGCTGGTGTGGAATGTGCCGTATAACGGCCTTTCCGTGCTGCTCAACGCCGACACCAGTGCGCTGATGGCCAGCCAGGACGCACGTGCCCTGATCCGCGAGCTGATGCTGGAAGTGATAGCGGCTGCCGCCGCTTGCGGTTATGCGCTACCCGATGCGTATGAGGAGCGCTTGCTGAAAATCACCGACCGTATGCCCGATTACCTGCCGAGCATGTATCACGACTTCGCCGGCCAGCGCCCGATGGAGCTGCAAGCCATCTATGCTGCGCCGATAGCGGCCGCACAGGCCGCCGGCTGTGCGGTGCCGCGTATGCAGATGCTGTTGCAGGCGCTGGGTTTTCTGCAGCAGCGCAACGCGCAAAGGAGCGCCTGATGGGCAATCATCTGGGCAACAAACTGGTACTGGCGATTTCCTCCAGAGCCTTGCTGGATCTGAGCGAGAGCCACCGGGTGTATGAAAGTGAAGGCGTGGAAGCCTATCGCCAGTACCAGATCGAACATGAAGAAGAGATTCTCGCCCAGGGTGATGCCTATCCGCTGGTGGAAAAGCTCCTGTCGCTGAACGGCGCGCTTGGTCAGCAGCGGGTCGAGGTAATTCTGGTGTCGCGCAACAGTGCCGACACCGGCTTGCGCGTGTTCAACTCGATACAGCACTACGGCCTGCCGATCTCGCGCGCTGCCTTTGTCGGTGGCCGCAGCCCCTATCCCTATCTGTCTGCGTTCGGCTGTCACCTGTTTCTGTCTACCCACGCCGAAGACGTGCGCAGCGCGCTGGATGCCGGTTTTGCGGCGGCGACGATCCTTTCCGGTGGCCAGCGCCGGGCGGACAGCAACGAGTTGCGTATCGCCTTCGATGGGGATGCGGTGCTGTTTTCCGACGATTCCGAGCGGGTCTTCCAGAGCGGCGGGCTGGAAGCCTTTCAGGCCCACGAGCGCGAAGCGGCGCGGCAGCCCCTGGGCGGCGGGCCGTTCAAGCCGTTTCTGGCGGCACTCAACCTGTTGCAGCGCGAGTTTCCGGAAGAGCAGTGCCCGATTCGCACGGCGCTGGTTACCGCCCGTTCGGCACCGGCCCACGAGCGGGTCATCCGTACCTTGCGCGAGTGGAACATTCGTCTGGATGAGTCGCTGTTTCTCGGCGGGCTGGACAAGTCGGCATTTCTTGAAGCCTTTGCCGCCGATGTGTTCTTCGATGACCAGGCCGGCCATTGCGAGAAAACCCGCGAGGTGGTGGCCACCGGGCATGTGCCCCATGGTGTGAGTAATGAACCGGCTGCTTGAATGCCGCGAATTTTCCCCGGGCATCTCGCTGATCGGTTTAACAGCTTCTAAGCTCAGTGCTTGTGCCGTTGTGGCGAGTGAGGAAGTTGCGTGATCCGTTCGATCCTGTATGCCACCGATCTGGGGCTGTATTCATCCTATGTGCTGCAGCATGCGCTGGCGCTGACCCGGGCCTTCGATGCCAGGCTGCATGTGGTTCATGCGGTAGAGCCTTTCGGGCTGTTTGCCGAGTCGGTCATGCACAGCTATCTGGATGACGAGGCCCTGCAGCAACTGCATGAAAAGGGCCTGGTAACCGTCATGGAGAGCATCAAGCAGCGTGTCTATGAAGGTTTTCGCGATGATCTGGGCGACTCCCATAACGATCTGAAGCTGATCCGCTCGGTGAATGTGGTGCAGGGCGATCCGCCCCAGGTGGTGCTGGATGAAAGCTGGCGCCTGCGCGTCGATCTGCTGGTGATCGGCAGCCACAGTCACGGTACTTCGCTCAAATCCCCGTTGGGGCGAACCGCCGCGCGACTGATCCAGTTGTCCGAGGTGCCGGTGCACCTGATCCCGATGCTGCCGCACCGTGGTGCCCAGGATAATTGATCAATAAACGGGCAAAACGCGATAAAACGACTAGATTGAACTTGCGGAACCATACATCTGGTTATAAAACCACGCCGCCACCAGATGCCGTGGCTATTCACTGTGAGGGGATTCTATGAAGCTTCAGCAACTGCGCTACATCTGGGAGGTGGCGCACCATGATTTGAATGTTTCAGCCACGGCACAAAGCCTCTACACCTCGCAACCGGGCATCAGCAAACAGATTCGCCTGCTCGAAGACGAGCTCGGCGTTGAAGTGTTCTCCCGCAGCGGCAAGCACCTGACACGCATCACCCCGGCCGGCGAGCAGATCATCGAGACTGCCGGTGAAATCCTGCGCAAGGTCGACAGCATCAAGCAGATTGCCCAGGAGTTCTCCAACGAGAAGAAGGGCACGCTGACCATCGCCACCACCCACACGCAGGCCCGTTATGCCTTGCCCGGGGTGATCAGCAACTTCATCAAGCAGTACCCGGATGTCTCGCTGCACATGCATCAGGGCACGCCGATGCAGATTGCCGAAATGGCCGCTGACGGCAGCGTGGATTTTGCCATCGCCACCGAAGCGCTGGAGCTGTTCAGCGACCTGATCATGATGCCTTGCTATCGCTGGAATCGTTGCGTGGTGGTGCCCAAGGGGCATCCGCTGAGCAAGCTGCCCAAGCTCACGCTGGAGGCGCTGGCGGAATACCCGATAGTCACTTACGTGTTCGGTTTTACCGGCCGTTCCAAACTCGACGAAGCCTTCAGCCATCGCGGCCTGACGCCCAAGGTGGTGTTCACGGCAGCAGATGCCGACGTGATCAAGACCTATGTGCGGCTTGGCCTGGGCGTGGGCATCGTGGCGCGCATGGCGGTGGATGAAACCCTGGACAGCGATCTGGTGGCACTGGATGCCAGCGGCCTGTTCGAATCCAGCGTGACCAAGATCGGCTTCCGCCGCGGCACCTTCCTGCGCGGCTACATGTGCGACTTCATCGGCAAGTTCGCACCGCATCTGGACCGCGAGATGCTCGGCAAAGCCATGCAATGTCACAACAAGTCGGAGATCGACGAGTTGTTCAAGGACACGGTGCTGCCTACGTACTAGGACCTGGCAGCTGTAGGAGCGGGCTTGCCCGCGAAAGTCTTTTCGCGGGCAAGCCCGCTCCTACAAGAGCATTTAGCCGTCCAGCAAAATCAGCTCTTGGCAATCAGGTTGCCGGCGTGCAGCCCGCATTCTTTCTGCGTGGCTTCTTCCCACCACCAGCGGCCTTCGCGCTCGTGCTGGTTGGGCAGTACCGGGCGCGTGCAGGGCTCGCAACCGATGCTGATAAAGCCGCGTTCATGCAGGCTGTTGTAGGGCAACTCCAGCATGCGGATATAGGCCCAGATCTCTTCGCTGCTCATCTGCGCCAGCGGGTTGAACTTGTACAGCGGCTGCTGGGGTGTGGAAAAGGCGCTGTCCAGTTCCAGCACGGCGACTTCACTGCGCGTGCCCGGGCTCTGGTCACGGCGCTGGCCGCTGGCCCAGGCCTTGACGCTGGCCAGCTTGCGCTTGAGCGGCGCGATCTTGCGAATCCCGCAGCACTCGCCGTGGCCGTCCTGATAGAAGCTGAACAGGCCTTTGTCCCTGACCAGCGGCTCCAGTTCGGCAGGATCCGGGGAGAGCAGTTCGATGGCAATGCCGTAATGCGTGCGCACCTGCTCGATGAAGCGGTAGGTTTCCGGATGCAGGCGGCCGGTATCCAGACTGAATACCTTGACCTGCTTGTTCAGCTTCCAGGCCATATCCACCAGCACCACGTCTTCGGCGCCGCTGAAGGAAATCCACAGGTCATCGCCGAAGTGCTCGAAAGCCAGTTTGAGAATGTCTTGCGCGGATTTGTTGGCGTAACTGGCGGCCAGGGCAGTGACATCGAACGGTTGATTCATCAGGCAGGTTTTCCCGGTACAGGGACGCAGGGCGTCAAATGGACGGCGATGGTAGCAAATCAACGCGCTGGCGCTAAAGAACCATGGGTTTTGACGCCCTGTCATCGAGATATAAGCGCGCCGATTGCACCGCTGGGGGCAAGCCGCTAGAGTGCCGCCTTCATTCAAACAACCGAGGAAGCTCTCGTGGAAATCGCCTGTCTTGACCTGGAAGGGGTGCTGGTTCCGGAAATCTGGATCGCTTTTGCTGAAAAAACCGGCATCGAATCGCTCAAGGCGACCACCCGGGATATTCCCGACTACGACGTGCTGATGAAGCAGCGTCTGCGCATCCTCGACGAGAATGGCCTGAAGCTGTCGGATATCCAGTCGGTAATTGCCACGCTGCAGCCGCTGGAAGGCGCTGCCGAGTTCGTCAACTGGCTGCGCGAGCGCTTCCAGGTGATCATCCTCTCGGACACCTTCTACGAGTTCTCCCAGCCGCTGATGCGCCAGCTGGGTTTCCCTACGCTGCTTTGCCATCGCTTGATTACCGATGAAAACGACCGTGTGGTGAGCTACCAGCTGCGCCAGAAAGACCCCAAGCGTCAATCGGTGGTGGCGCTGAAGAGCCTGTACTACCGCGTGATTGCCGCCGGTGACTCGTACAACGACACCACCATGCTCGGCGAAGCCCATGCCGGCATCCTGTTCCACGCCCCGGAAAACGTGATCCGCGAGTTCCCGCAATTTCCTGCCGTGCACAGCTTCGAGGATCTCAAGCGCGAGTTCATCAAGGCCTCGAACCGCGAACTCAGCCTGTAATCGCGACAAGAAAAAGCCCCGTTATGCCGAATGGCGTAACGGGGCTTTTTTATGGCTATGAAGCCGTTATGTGTTTCGTAAGGGTGGGCTTCAGCCCACCGCAGGCCGGCGTACATGCCCCGGTGGGCTGAAGCCCACCCTAAGCGCTTTGCTCAAAGTGCTTCCAGCGTATCGAGCAGCACCTTGACCTTGGTGATCGACTCGCGGTACTCGGCCTGCCAGCTGGAGTCGGCGACGATGCCGCCACCACCCCAGCAGCTGACGGTGCCGTCCTTGATCAGCAGACTGCGGATGGCGATCGAGCTGTCCATTTCGCCGCGCACGTCCAGATAGACAATCGAGCCGCAGTAGATCGAGCGGCGCGTCGGCTCCAGTTCCTCGATCACCTGCATGGCGCGGATTTTCGGTGCGCCGGTGATCGAGCCGCCGGGAAAGCAGCCGGCCAGCAGGTCCAGCGGATCCTTGTCGGCCGCCAGCTGGCCGGTCACGCTGCTGACCAGGTGATGCACGTTGGGGTAGCTTTCCAGGGCAAACAGCTGCGGCACCCTGACCGAGCCGGTGGCACAGCTGCGCCCCAGATCATTGCGCAGCAGATCGACAATCATCAGGTTCTCGGCGCGCTCTTTCGGGCTGTTGAGCAGTTCCTCGGCCAGCCGCTGATCCTCGCTGGCGGATGCGCCGCGGGAGCGGGTGCCCTTGATCGGGCGTGTCTCGACCTGACGCTGGCTGACCTTGAGAAAGCGCTCGGGAGACAGGCTCAGAATGGCACCACCGCCGGGCAGGCCAAGGTAGGCGGCAAACGGGGTAGGGCAGGCACGGCGCAAGGCACGGTAGGCTGACAACGGGTCACCGCTGCAAGTGGCCTGAAAGCGCTGGGTGAAGTTCACCTGATAGCAATCGCCAGCCGTGATGTATCGGCTGATCTTGTCGAACGCCTGCGCATAGTCCTGCTGACTCAGGTTGGCCTGGAAGTTACTGGTAAGGTGAAAACTCTCAGGAATCCCGGACTCGTTAGTGCCGAACAGGGCTGTCAGCCAGACACGGCGAGCGTCAGGCAGGGCCGGATGAAACAGCAGCTGGCTGGTCTGTGTCTGATGGTCACTGATCAGCGCCCAGGCATACAGCCCGAAGCGCGCATCGGGCAGCCCGAGATCATCGACAGCCGTTTCGGCGATCTGCTCCAGGCGGCGGCCGAAGTCGTAGGACAGGTAGCCCATCAGGCCGCCGGCAAACGGCAGCTCGAGGCCATCGGGCAGGCTGGCTTCACCCAGGGCCGCCAGTTGCTGGCGCAGGCGCTGCAGGTAGTCCCCGGCCGTTTCGCTGGCGGTCGCTTGCAGTTCCTGCTCCGGCCAGGCGCTGATGATGTCGTAACGTCCGCGTGCGGCCATTGGCCTGCCGGCATCCAGCAGCACGGCGCCCGGCGCATGGCGAACCCGTGCAAAAAACGCTGCAGGATCAGCAGAGTAAGGCAGGGGATGGATTGAGCAGATCGGCATGAGCGGCGGTCAGCAAGGGGCAGGGCACGATTGTCGGCAGCAGCTGAAACAAAACCCGGCCAGTGGGCCGGGTTTGCAAGGTGTCTGCTTAGTCGGTCTTCTTCGGTACGTGGCCAAACTGTTTCTGGGCAAACTTCACGCGCTCTTCCGGGGACTCGATGATGTCATCTTTTTCCAGCTCGGCCAGCCGGTCCTCGACCGCATGGCAGCGGTGGAACAATCCGCAGTCATTGGCGATCTGGATGTTCAGGCCGGGGCGTGCGTTGAGTTCGAGGATCAGTGGCCCCTTGTCCTGGTCAAGCACCATGTCCACGCCGATATAGCCCAGTCCGCACAGCTCGTAACAACCGGCAGCCAGCTTCATGAAACCGTCCCAGTCCGGCAGTTGCACGCCGTCGACTGCGTTGGTGGTATCCGGATGCTTGCTGATCTTGTTGTTCAGCCAGGTACCCTTGAGCGTGATACCGGTAGCCAGATCGACACCGACGCCAATCGCACCCTGGTGCAGGTTGGCCTTGCCGCCCGACTGGCGGGTCGGCAGGCGCAGCATGGCCATCACCGGGTAGCCTTTGAGCACGATGATGCGGATGTCCGGCACACCTTCGTAACTGATGCTCTTGAAGATCTGGTCCGGTGAAACCCGGTACTCGATCAGGGCGCGGTCGCGATGACCGCCAAGCGAATAGAGGCCGGTGAGGATGCTGGAAAGCAGATATTCGATGTCTTCGTGGCTGACGATCTTGCCGGAGACCGTCTTGAAGTTGCCCTCGAAGCGGTCGGCAATCACCATGATGCCGTCACCGCCGGCACCCTGTGCCGGCTTGATCACGAAGTCGTTGCGGTCACCGATGATCTCGTCGAGTTTCTCGATCTGCTTCTCGGTCTCGATGATGCCGTACATCTCCGGCACATGGATGCCGGCTTCAATGGCGCGCAGCTTGGTGATGATCTTGTCATCGACAATCGGGTACAGACTGCGCTTGTTGTACTTGAGTACGTAGTCTGCATTGCGCCGGTTGATCCCCATGATCCCTTTGGCGTGCAGTTCCTTCCAGGTCTTAATCAAACCGATCATGGCCTAGTCCTTGAGAAAGGCTTTGAAGCGGAACAGCTCAGTCAGGCGATAACCGCGATAACGGCCCATCGCCAGCATGAAGCCGACCAGAATCATCAATACTGCCGGGAAGGTGAAGATGAAGTAGGCCAGTTCCGGCACGCTCATCAGCAGGTAAGCCAGCGAAGCGGCGAACAGGGTGCCGATGGCCACCTTCATGGCATGGCTGCCGCCGCGTTCTTCCCAGGTGATCGACATGCGCTCGATGGT